>NZ_JBHXSU010000010.1:0-314523 GCF_042715345.1 Streptomyces sp. NPDC058697 | reverse complement strand
CGACCGCGTCCTGGAGCGTATCGGGCTCGCACTGGCCGGACGGGCCGGCGCGAGGATGGCGGCCCAACTGGGCCTTGGTGCCGGGCGGATGACGCTCCTGCGCCGGGTGATGGCTTTGCCGGACCCGCAGTTCAGCACGCCGCGGGTTCTTGGGGTCGACGACTTCGCCACCCGCCGCGGCCACTCGTACGCCACCGTGATCACGGACGGCGAACGGCACAACCCCATCGATGTCCTGCCCGGACGCGAAGCCGCACCGCTGGCCGCCTGGCTGAGGGCACATCCAGGAGTAGAAGTGATCTGCAGGGACCGTGCGGGTGCTTATGCCGAGGGCGCCGCGCTCGGTGCCCCGGACGCACTGCAAGTCGCGGACCGGTTTCATATCCTTCAGAACCTCGGCCAGGCCGTCGAGAAGTGCGTCGCGGCGCATCGCGACTGCCTGCGCACCGCCGCCCCTCCACCGGACCGTGCTGCCACCGGCACACTGACCGGTGACAGCGAAGCGGGGCTGCCCTTCACCGTGGTGCCGACCGGCCGTCGAGCGGAGCGGATGCGGGCCCATCATGCCCTGGTCCACGGCCTGTTGAGTGAGGGTATGGGCTTGCGGGCCATCGCCCGCCACTTGGGCTGGGGACGCCATACCGTCCAGCGGTACGCACGGGCGGCCCGCTGGCAGGACATGGTCACCGGACGCCGAACTCGTCCCAGCCGCCTCGATGTGCACCAGCCCTACCTGCAACGACGCATCGCCGAAACCAGTGGCACGATCACCATCAAGGAACTGCGCGAAGAACTCGCCGGCCGTGGTGACCAGGTGCCCTACAGCAGCCTGCGGGACTGGGCCCGCAGCCGCCTGGAATGGCCCGACGCACCCGCTCCGGCCGCCGCGGGGCCGTCCGTACGGACCCGTCGTCGGCTGGATAACCCGCCACCCTCACCGAAGAGGAAACGACCCAGCTCAAGGCCGTTCTCGACGCCTGCCCCGAGCTGGATCAAACCCACGAACTCGTACGTGACTTCGCCCAGATGCTCGCCCGACGCACCGGCGCTGACCTGCCGGACTGGATCAGCTCCGCCCGCGCCACACGGCTGCCCTCGATCACCGGATTCGCTCACGGACTCACCACCGACCTGGAAGCCGTGATTGCCGGACTCACCGTGCACTGGAGCTCCGGCGGTACCGAAGGCGCCGTGAACAGGGTGAAAAAGATCAAAAGGCAGCTCTACGGACGGGCCGGATTCGAAGTGCTTCGCAAGATGATCCTGCTCCAGTGACGCTCTGCGACCACTCCCCAAGATCTGTGCCAGAGCCCGCTGAACAACGTCACAGCCATCTCAAAGAGAAGTTCGGCGGCCTGCGCGTCTACGTGGACAGGCCGGCGAGCAGCGGTGACGCTCTGCGGACTCTGATCGCCTCCGCCGAGACGGAGGCGGAGCGCACCTGTGAGTTCTGCGGCGCCCCCGGCCGCATCCGCACCCGCGATGACCGGCCGGGAGGATGGCGCAAAGCCGTGTGCGGCGCCTGCCACAGCGCCTGGTCGGCACGTCGAATCATGATCGTCTGTGGTGAGGTGCATACCCGTGAATGAGGCCGCTGGCAGACGGTGTGCCGGACAGGCGGGCGGGGCAGTCAGACCTGAACGTGCCCTGCCCTGCCCAGGCGTTGGCGGGGTTCCTGTGGGTGCCAAAAGAGATGACTGGTGACGATCGGCAGCGGTTCTGCAGCTACGCCGACGCGCAACGTTTCAGCAACCGTGTATCCGGTTCCTGCGTCACTGCCTCGGCCTTGGCTGAATCGGGCGCCTGATGCCCACGCCCGGTTGCGGTCGGTTTTGCACTGTGGTGAGCAGCGGCCTCTGCCCCGCGCACCAGTCGCCGAACCAGCTCGGAACCTCTCCGGACTCTTGCAGCGTGCGCAGTTCTCTCCGGCTGAAGGGTTCTGCTCCTGAAATGACAGTGCGTCCGGGGCCGTTGGTCCGTGTGCTGCTCACCCGGTCGAACCACGGCTGCCCGTGGACGAAGCCGGCATGTTTGTGGAAGGGGTGGTACGCGGGCGTCGTCACTTCGAACAGGGCGCAGCATGCCCAGATGAGGGCATCGCGGATGTCATGGTTCTGGGCCGCCTCGGCCAGCTTGTCAGGCGCCAGGGCGGTGGTGTCCTCACCGATGCGCGCGAAGACGGTGCGGAGGAAGGTGCCGTCGACCTGTGGCAGGCCAGCTCGCGTGGATGCGCCGAAGGCGGCTGTGATCTTGCCTGCGCCGTGCGGCTCCTCGGTCTCAGCGAGGAGCTCTTCCATGTCCAGGACAACCGGCCCCGGGACCGTTTTGCCGAATGCCTGGAATCCCAGAGCCCACTCCCAAGCGGCGGGAAGCTGGTCGGGCTCCACCAACGCGTTGCGCAGCAGGTAGGCCATGACCGGTGGATCCTGGGAACGCGGGGTGTCCAGTCCCAGGGCCACTTCGTACATCTGCTGGTCCCACTGCGGATCGAACATGAGGGCTTCTCCTCGCCAGTAGAAGCGCGCCCACCTGGCGAGGGCTTGTGTGGCGTGGAGCGAGTCGGTGTGGAGCTTGGCGATGAATCTGTTCCGGGGGTCTCGGGAGAGTTCGAACACCGCCATTGCGGTGTCGCGGCTGGATTCGGGGCTGCCGGCGTCCCAGGCGGCCAGGAGAGCGTCGAAGATGGCATCGGTCGACTGAGGGGGAAGAGGAGCCGCGTTCATGACGCGCAGGCACAGCGAGAGGTACTTCGCCGAGGCCTCGCGGCTGGTGTTCTTGGATCTCTCCATGAGGCTCAAGACAACGTCGCGTGCGCCGCCGTCGTACTTGTCGTCGGCGCACTGAAAGATCACATCCGCCAGTACCGAGCTCGCGTCCCGGTCGTAGGCGAGGACCATCTCCTTGACCACCTCATCGAGTGTCCGTGCCCGCCGCACGAGGGCCTCCGCGGCGAAGTACTCCATGAAGGTGCGGTGCGTGAAGCCGAACAGCCGGTGGTCGACGGAATCCGTGCCCTGGTAGGACAGGAGCCAGGCCCGGTCCGCACAGAAGTCCAGGAAGTCCTGTGCGCGGGTGCGGGCGTCGACCTCGTCGACCGAGGCCGTGTCCGTGAAGAAGGTGGCGATCAGCTTTCTCAGCTGCCCTTCCTGCACGCCGGCCTGGGCTGTCTGGCTCTTGTAGAAGAAGAGCGCGAGTTCCTGCATCAGGCGGGTTCCGTAGTGCCGGTGGTCCATCGGCTGCTCGATGTGGCGCATGGCGTCCCATCGCTGGAACAGCAGATCGGCACAGGCCTCGTACACGGTGCGGCGGTTGCGCGGGATGTATCCGCGGGCGCGGTACAGGGCGCACAACAGGGAGAGCATGAGGGGATTCGTCCGGATGTCGGGGACGTTTTCCGTCTCCCGCAGGAATGCCAGGCGGTCCTGCTCCGATCGTCCCGTGGCCGCGAACCACTTCTCTGTGTACTGGCCCACTTGCTCCAGGGAGAAGTCGTCCAGCTCGTAGATGTCGAAGTGCCGAGTGTCGAAGGGCGCCTTGCTGTACCCGACACGGCGGGCCGTGATGAGAATCGGGATGAGCGGGAACCGGTTCGCGAAAGCTTCGATGGTCCGTACGAAGTTCATGCGACGTCCGACGTCGACGATCTCGTCGATGCCGTCGAAGATCACGAAGGAGCGGCCGAGGGTGGCCAGGTCCCCGATGGCTTCCTCCGCCACCTCCAGCTGCAGGTTCTCGCGGAGGGCACGGGTGATCGCCGACAGTATGTACGCGGCCCCGTCCGCGCCCGGAACGTCCTTGCAGGACACCACGAGAGGCGCGTAGGCGATGCCGGAACCGGAGCGTGAGAGCTGGTGCACAAGGTTCTGCGTCATGGTGCTCTTGCCGACACCCGGGTTCCCGAGGACCACACAGCGCGGACGACTCAGAGGCGAGACCAGGAAGGAGTCGTCGCGGAACTCGTCCGAACCGCGCTTGCGCAGGTTGCGCTGCACATACAGCACTTCGTGGTCGAAGCGGGATGTCTCGCTGGCGTGACTGAAGGTGTGGGCGAGGCTGAGTTCGGCGTACCGGCGCTCCGACGCGGCTCTGATGTCCGCCAGCACCTCCCGCGCCCGCTTCACCCGTGCCGAGGACCCGAGGATGTCGACGATGTCCCGGAAAGCGGCGTTGGGAGGAGCCTCACCGCCTGCCACCTCAGGTGCGGCTCCGATGTAGGCGGTGACCTTCTCCAAGTCAGCGGCGCCGATTGCCGCGGTGACGCTGTCGTCGAGCGGGAAGATGCTCTCCATGTAGGCCATGGCCAGCTGCCAGAGCGCGCCGGCGAGCCCGGCCCAGCTGTATCCGTGTTCGTCGCAGAAGTCCTCGGCCCGGGCCGTGAAGGTCTCCTCGTACTCCTGCTCAAGTTCGGACAGCTCCCGGCGGGATCTGAGGCCGAGCCTGGCGATAAACAGAAACTGCGACAGGGCGACGATCTCGGGCTGCTCAACGAACTGCGACACCTGGGCGACCTGATCCTGGGTCAGCAGAGCAACCGCCTCGCCGGCGCCGTCCTTGAGGAGAAGGCCACCCCGCTCATCGGACTCCTCCGACCAGGTCGGTGGCGGGGTATCTCCCGTCACCGGGGCCGACGACCTCGTCACGAACGCCGCTGCCACACGTCCGACCACACTGCCCACAACTACCGGTTCCACCGTTGCCCTCCCGCGATCGGATTCACATCCTTACAGAAGCGCCTCACGGTCGGCACCGCTCTCAGGGGAGCAGCTCCTGGATGCCTCAGGCGTTCTGCCCTGAGAGCCAGAGGGCCATGGCCACGCGGCATCTCGACGGCATGAACTACGTCTTCACCATGCCGCTGTCCGATCACGCCGAACACGACGGCGGGGATTACATCTACTACCAGGGCCACCCCTGGGACTTCGAAGCCCACCACGACGAGATCACCGCCCAAGGACACGCCCACCCCGACGTTGGCAGCGCACCGTTCCAGCACGTCGGCGACACCATGTTCACCCGCGGAAGCCGCGCCTACGGGCCTTCCCTTGAAGTGGAAGGCCCGCTCAATCACGAGGTGGCGGTTGGCCCAGACTTGTGGCTACGTGCGGTCACTCCCGCGGTGGCTAATCACAATCCGCCAACCTTAAGATTCACCCTTCACTCTCGAGCTCCTGACGATCACTCAGCGTTCCTGGATTCTCGGGCGTCGCCGGGGCGTGACTGCGGCCTGGGGCGCCGGCGTCTGGCAGGTACAGCGGCGTTCTCCTCGCCGGTGGCGGCGGATGAAGAGAACCCGCCCGGCACGGTCGGCCGAGCCCCAGGCACCGCCGGGGCGGAGTGCTGCGCGGGCGGCGCGGGCGAGGACTGTGACGTTCGCTGTCTGCGCGGTGCAGGTCTAACAGATCTCCTCCACGATCCCTACACAGCCCACCGTGGGGTCGTGGCGAAGGATGAGCAGCATGCCGTCCGTGCAGGAGGTTGCTGTCAGGGTGGGCGGCGCACTGCTGGGCGGCTGCAGTCTTGGCTGTTGTGCGAAGCGCAGGTTACCCAGGCCAGCGCCCCGTATCCGGTCCTCGTCCAGGCTCGCAGCCGGTGACGGAGCTCGAGCGGCGATCGGGGTGTTGGTCGCCAAGCATGTGATCGGGTGTGCGTGCCCGTCGTTTCTCCTACCTTCCTGAGAGCACCTTGCCGTCCTCCAAGGCACGCTCGGGACCCCGCTGCGACGAGTTGCCCAGGTGCGCTGTTCCGAGTCCCCCGGTCAGACGGCCCGCCGGCCGTGATGATGGGTTCTAGGATGGGCGGCAGGGGGCAGCAGGGACCGGGGGTGGCTTGTGGCGCAGGTGCTCGTTGTCGGTATCGGCGCCTTCGACAACGAGGGGGGCAGCGGGGAAGAGGGCTTGCCGGTTCCGCAGGGCCTTGGAGCAACTGCCGTCTGTCGCACCAGCCGTGGACGGTTTGGCAGCGCAGCTGGCGAAGGTTCCGGGCTTGACCGTGCTCGGCGGCGGCGCCGTGCACGACCTTCAGGCCCGGGAGCTGGCCGAAGTATGGCGCAGCGCACGGCAGACGGCGAGGGACCGCGGCGACGGCGAAACCCTCATCGTGCACTTTGCTGGACACGGCGTTGAGGGCAGTGGAAACCACGCACTGTTCCTGGCCACGCGGGACTGCGACAGTTCCAACATCGCGTGGACGGCACCGCAGGTCAGCACGTGGCTGACGGAGGTGGAATCCGAACCGGGCGGGGCGCCGCTCCTGCTGCTGTTGGACGCGTGTGGCTCCGGCCGCACGGTGATGCAGCAGACCCTGGAAGGCATCCGAGCACAGGAGCGCCGGGCCTGGGTCATCGCCGCGTGTGCGCCTGACGAGAAGACGTACCAGGCCCGCTTCACCACGGCGGCAGGCCTGGTGGTGGAGCGGCTGCGGGAAGGGCGGCTGGATCTGTCACCGGCGCTGCAGCACGTGCCGGTGGAGACACTGGCGCGGGAGATCGACCGTGAGCTGGCGAGGTCGGCCGTGGTCGAGGATCTTCCAGCGCAGAGTGTGCTGCGCACGGTTCATGCCGACGCACACGTGGAGGTGCCGCCGTTCCTGCCCAATCCGTCCTACCGGGAGACGCCGGGTGGCCGGTTCCGGCAGGCGGTGGAGACGGGGCTGTGGCAGTTCGCCGCTGCCGTCGATCCGGCTCTTGATCCGTTGCACTTCATTTCCCGCGCGGCCGGGGCGCCGCAGCAGCAGGACATCGCTCAGGGGTGTTTCTTCACTGGCCGCGAGGAACAGCTGGGCCAGATCAAGCAGTGGCTCGAGGAAGACGGTCAGCCGTCGTTGATGGTGGTGACGGGCAGTCCGGGTTCGGGGAAGTCGGCTCTGCTGGGGGTGGTGGCGTGTCTGGCTCATCCGCAGCTGCGTGAGGTGACGCGGCAGATCGCCACGGCGATCCCCCGCGATGTCCGGCCGGAGCTCAACCCGGGTGTGGCGGCGGTGCATGCGCGTCAGCGGGGTCCCAGCGAGGTGCTTTCGTCGGTGGCGTCGCAGCTGGGCCTGGGTGAGGAGCCGAGCAGGGGCTGGACTGCCCGGTCGGTGGTGGAGCGGCTCACTGTGCAGCGGGATACGCCTGTCATGCTCTTGGTGGATGCCCTTGATGAGGCGGCGTCGGACATGGCGCTCGTCAGCGAGGTTCTGCTGCCGCTGGCCCGTGCTCGGCGCCGCCCGGACGAGTCCGGCACGTCCGTCAAGGACCCGGTGCTGTGCCGGGTGCTGATCGGGATGCGGCCGTTGTGGGACCGGTATTCCACTCTGCTGGACGAGATGGAGGACCATTCTCACCTGCTCGATCTTGACGATATCCCTCTCAAGCAGCGCACGGCCGAGCTGTCCGATTACCTGCGTGACGTCTTGGAGACCTCGCGCGTCTACACCGGGCTTGGGGCGGTGACGCTGCGGACGCAGACGGCCGAGGCGGTCGCTGCACGGCTGGGTGAGCAGCACAAGAGCGGTGGGTTCCTGCTGGCCTCCCTGTTCGCCCACTATCTCGTCCACCAGGATGTGGCACGGCCGGTGGCGGAGGTCATCGAGCGGATTCCCGCGGACCTGCCGGCCATGCTGGACCTGCATCTGGATGTGCTGGAGCGTCAGCATCCGTGCATGTCGGCGGTCCTCTCAGCGGTGGCGCACGGCTATGGCCAGGGCATGCCGCTCGAAGTCGTTCATCATGTCGCCAAGGCATTTGTCCCACCCGGCGTGGGCGCGCCGGACCTCGTCGACACCCGCGACGCGCTGCGAGCGGCCGCCTTCTACCTACGTTTCAGCACCGACAGCGACGGCCGTCACCTGTACCGCTTCTATCACCAGAGTCTGGTGGATCATCTGCGGCAGGCGCATGCCGGGGTGAGTCGCCGTGAGATCTTCACGCGGGTGCTGGACACCGTGCCGGGACCCAGTGATTTCGCTGCCCGCAGCTTCGCTCTGGCGCTGCCGTATGTGCTGCGGCACGCGGCGCAGCACGCCCAGGAGGCCGCAACCCTGGACGCACTGCTGCTGTCGGCGTCCTTCCTGATCCACTGCGACCCCCAACTGCTGTTCGAGCACATGGATCCGGGCAGTGTGCGGGCCCAGTTCTCGGCGCTGATGGCCCAGACTGCTCTGTCGCCGCTGCATGAACCGTGGCAGCGGCGTGAGTGGCTGCGCCGCACCGCGACCGTGTGGGGCGAGACATGGCTGGTTGAGGCGCTGGACGGCCTCGCGGAAGAGTCGGCCCAGCCGTTGCAGCCGCAGATCCTGGAGTTCCGCTGGGGCACAGCCGAGCGGTATTCCTACCCGCCAGACGACGTCAGCCACGCCACGCTCACGCACTGCTCCGGCCGCTGGCTGGCGGTCCTGGGCGACGAGCAGGGCGTGGAGGTCTGGGACGCCCGCCTGTGCATCCCTTTGCGCCGCTTCCCTCAGTTCGCGGCGGACTGCCTGCTGACCGCACTGTGCAGCGGCGACGGGCCCGACGGCCCGCTGATTGCAGCCAGCACCTCCGATGGCCAGGTGTTCGTGTGGGACCTCAACAGTCAGGCCCTGCACACCCACATCCGGACCGACGGCCACGCCATCACGGCCGTGGCCATCGGCCGCTTACGCGGGGCGCCCATGGTGGCGGCCTGCGGTGGTGGAGAGGTCACCCTCTACGATCTGTCCGGCAAGCGGATGGCATCCATGGATGTGCTCGCAGGCTGGCTGTGCGGCATGGAGACAGACGACAGCGTGGATGACCTGTGGGAGCCGGAGCTCGACATCACGGGATACGACTGCACGGCAGTGGCGCCCTGCCATCTCGACGGCACACCTTCCGTCATCGCGGGCGCGGTCGATGGAGCACTTCATGTGTGGAACGTGGACGGCAGCCGGCACCGCACCCTCCGGGGCGGGTCGCAACCAGTAACCCTGCTGCAGGTCTTGGAAGGTCCCGGTGGGCCATTCGTGGTGACCAGTGCCGAGGACGGGGCACGTGTCTGGGACATCCGGGCCGGCTCACACGAGCTGTTGGCCGGAGCCGGAGCCTCCCCGACCGGCTCCGTGCTGTTCGACCGTGACCAACGGCCCTGCTTCATTTCCACCGACGCCAGCGCCGCGGTCCGGGTTCACCGCCTGGACGATCCTCAGGCCCCGAGTAGTTGCCCGCTGCACATCGATGAGGAAGCACGTGTCCTGGCGCTCGCGGCGGATCGCCATCAGGTCGCCGCCGTGGGCATGGACGGCGCGACGCTGCTTTCCCACAGCCAGGACAGCCCGACGCCAGCGCTGACTCCCTACCAAACCCACGACAGCGACGTCGCAGCCGTCGCGGTGGGCGGCGTCGATCCCCAGGGCAGCGTCCCTGCCGTCAGCGTGGGTCTCTCTGGCGTTTTCCTGGTCTGGGATGCCTCAACCGGCGCAGTCGTGACGTGGGGGGCCCTGCCCGGCATCACTGCCGCTGCTGCGGGCACCCTCGACGGCACGGGTGTCGTCGCCCTGGCGTACTCAACCCGCGGGGAAAGGGGCATCGAGGTCATACGTCTCACCGACCCCAGCCGCCAGCGCCGACAGCGCATCCCCTGGAATCACACCGTAGACGCCATGTCCATCGCCGAGACCGGCGCTGCCCCGGGCATCACGCTGCAAACCGCCGGCCTGTTCGTCCTGCACCCCGACGTCGCGCCCGCTCCCTTGCCTCTGCCCGCGCTCGCCGAGACCGACCTGCTCCCGGTGGCCTGCTACACCCATGGCCGCTGCAGCGGCCAGGACATCACCGTCGTCGCCTACGCCAGCGGCTCCCTGGCCAGGCGCTGGGGGCGCCTGACCGTGCACACCCCGCCGGAGGGACCACGGATCCTGGCAACACTCGATGAGACCATCACCTGCGTGGCAGCCGGTCCGTGGATGGGCCAGGACGTTGCGGCCGTGGGCACCGAGAACGGCGAGGTGATCACGTCGTGTGCCGGGAGACGGGCGATGAACTCGACCGTCTCCCGGCACACGACGTGACCACCGCCACCGTCGACTTCGTGCACACCACAGGCTCCACCCTGCTGGTGACGTCCGGCGAGGACGACTGCATCCGGGTGTGGGACGCCCCCAACGATGGCGAGATGCTGTCGGAGACCAGCTTCCCCGACACGCTGGCCGACGTCAGTGTCTGCGACGACGGGGTCTTCGCCGGGTTCGGCGAACGGGTCGCTTTCTTCACCTGGGCCGACCTGGCCCAACGTCCAGGCGCGGAAGACATGATGGGAGATCGATGAGCAGGATCGTGGTCGTGCACGGAGTGCGCAACTACCAGCGCGGTCTGAGCCCGTACGCGGCCCGGGACACCCTCGCCGCCACGTGGGGTGACAGGCTGGCCATCGGATACAAGGACGCATGCTTGGAGCACCTGCCCCCGCCCCAGGTCACGGCGGCCTACTACGCCCACCATCTCAACAACGCCGAGGGCCAGGGCGCGGATGATGATCTGGACCGTCTGACCGCGGGAGAACAGCAAGCAGTACTGGCCTGGTTTCATGCCGTCGGCTTGCCGTCACAGCCCGCGGAAGGCCAGTCCTGGGGCGGTCTGCCCCTGCGCCAGACCATCGATCTGGTCGCCCGCAGACGCGGGATCGCCGCGCAGACCCTCGCGCGCATCGCGGTGGCATTCCTGCCCGAGGTATACCTCTACCTGTCCTCGCCGGCCCGACGGGCCGCCGCCCGGCAAGAGGTTGCCCAGGCGGTGGAAGCATCCGGCGCCGATGTCGTCGTAGCGCATTCGCTGGGATCCGTCGTCGCCTACGAGGCCCTGCACGCCCATCCGGAGTTGGATGTGAGCACCTTCATCACTCTGGGCTCGCCTCTCGGACTGCCCGGCGCCGTCTTCGATGCGCTCGATCCCGCACCGGTGGAAGGCCACGGACAGTGCCCCCCGCACGTCACTTCCTGGACCAACATCGCCGACGCCGGCGATCTGGTGGCTCTCCCCCGACGCCTGGGTGACCGCTTCCCTGTGACCGCCCATCAGGAACTTCACATGGCGATGGCCGACTTCCATACCCTCGGTATGTATCTGGCATCCGGTCTCACTGCTGCCGCCATCGCTCCGCACTGCTAATGGGCGTGCGCCCGGCGAACTCGCCCCGGTCCGCACACGAACTCGCCGTCAAAGTGCGGAAGTTGGGCTCCGCCGTGTCCTGTGATGCCTCATGGTTGCCGAAAGCGCAGGCCGCTGCCGGAAGACCGCCCACGGCCACTGCCGGGTGACTTCGATGCCCCCATCTGGCTCTTGCCGCGGCTGCGAGATCGCCGGGGGCGTCCGCTTCGGCTCACGGCGCGCAGCTCAGGATGTGCGTCGTTGCCCCGGCGGTGCACGGCACCATTGATGATCAACATGGCGTAGCGGACCTACTTCAGCGTGGCAGGGATCGCAGACCGTCTTCATCCAGCCGTACGGAGCGTCACCGCGGCGTCAGCGGTGACTGGTTGCTCCGCAGAACTCGCAGGTGTTCTCGGACTGTTCCTCGGCCGACCGGACAACGTCTCGCGCCTCGGGGCGCTGTGGCTCCGGGACGGTGATGCGAACACGGAGCGTGCCGAGTTTCTCCTTGAGGTCCTCGACCTTGTAGCCGGCGTCCAGAGCGCAGAGTTGGGCATGCAGCCGCAACAGCAGGGGATGCCAACCCAGACCGACCGTGTGCAACCGCTCGGACAGCTGCTGCCGTGCCGGACCAAGTCCGCGTTCCCCCGGATCCCGGCCCCTTGAGCCCCTGCACCCTCTGCGCTGAACAGCCCGTACGGACCGCGTTCGATCTCAGCGGCTGCAAACGACCTCCTTCGGGGCCACCTGGTCCCCATCTCGACGGCCATCGGCGGTGGCACGTAGGCGTTCTCACAACATCTGCGGCACTCTCAGTCATCTTGCAGGAACACAGTTCAGGTGTGCTTCTCTCCTCCGAACCGCCCCTCAAGACTGTCTCAGCGCATCTGCGGGATCACAGGTCACAGCCACACGGCTACCGCAACATTGATGAGACCTCACACTGCCGGGCATGGCTGATGAGATCGGTGGCAGTCATCGCGGCCAAGTTCTCCGGCGAGCCATCCTCTTCGGCCGCCGACCAGGCCAGGGGCTCGGGAAGCGTGTCCAACGACGGTGCCGGACCGAGGCTTTCGCACAACTCTCGGTAGCGCCGCAGCTGCTGTTCGGGCAGGACATCGGCCAGTGCGGCATAGCGGTCTCGCTGCCAGGCGCCCGCCCACTGCTCGACGTACTGCTCCGGCGGCTCCGCACCAGCGGAAGTGCCACGGAACCGCTCCACGAACCGTTCGGTGTCCGGCCCGGCGTCGATGATGGCCAGCACCCGTTCGAGCACGGGAGGCATCAGCGAACTGGCGTGGGCGCGGGCCAAGAGTGCCCACTCACGTTGTGACCGGGAGGCGGCGATCTGATCGGAGTCCGTCAGGACACTCTCCACCACGTCCGGGGCGCTGGCACCATGACGCTGGAGAATATGCAGGCGCAGCCTGCGGAAGACCAGCCACGGCTGGGACTCCAGAACGGACAGGACAGGGTGGATGTGTGTGGCCGCCAGTTGGTCTGCCGTGTCGCGGACCGCCTCCGTGAGCAGTGCGCGGTCATCGGAGCGCATTCCCCCATGGCCCGGGTCCAGCGCCGGGTACCACACGGTAGACAAGTCTTCTCCGCCGGCGCGTTCCGGGGCCATTCCGGTGGCCAGAAGCGCGCTGGCCAGGCTGTCGGCCAGCACCTCCAACCCGGCCGTCCCCAGGTGACGGGCCAAGTCGACGTTATGCGTACGGAGGATCTCCTGGAGATCGTAGTCGTCGATCCGGCCGCCGTGCTGTACGGCCTGCAAAAGTGCGGTCATCACCGCCAGAGCCTGCTCGGTGTGGCCGCCCTGGGCGCAGCGGACTGTGCGAGTTGGGCGTAACCGGTCCGGAGCGATCAGGTAGGGGCCACGGATCGCTTCCACCGCCCGCGGCACCAGACGCGCCGCGTCCGCGGGGGGCAGCAGGAGTGCCACCTCCGCAAGATCGAGGTTGACCCGCGGGTTATCCGTCGAGGGGATCTGCTCGGCGATTGCTGCCACGTCTGCCGGGGCAACGCTGGCCATCCGCACCAGATACGTTGAGGCTGGCCAGGCGGGAAAGACCACCGTGCGCGCTTCGTCGTCGGTTTCCGATGCCGGTGGCGTACTGAAGAATCCGTGCTCGCGCAGGTGCGGCAGCCACCGGGGAGCGTTCAGCAGTCCAAAGAAGCGTTCCTGGGTCAAGTAGTCC
The DNA here is from genome assembly GCF_042715345.1 of Streptomyces sp. NPDC058697. NCBI lineage: Bacteria > Bacillati > Actinomycetota > Actinomycetes > Kitasatosporales > Streptomycetaceae > Streptomyces > Streptomyces sp. NPDC058697. The sequence continues at coordinate 301,242 of NZ_JBHXSU010000010.1, read as the reverse complement.
TGGGGGAAGGCATTCAGAAGCAGCTTCACATGGGCCTTGCCCGGCTCGCGGACGGCAGCCAGGGTCTCCAGACGCTGCAGCACGGTGACGTAGCGGGTCTCGAAGCGGTCGAGCACCACATCGAGCATGTCCTCCAGTGCGGCCAGGCGCACACGGACCTCTGCGTCCATCAGCGTCTGTTCCATACGGACCCGGTGCGCGTAAGCGTGCAGTTTCGTCGCCTCTGCCAGCCAGACAACGCCCGCGGGGCTGTCGGTAGGGACGCCCAGCCAGTCCAACACACCCTTCACTTCGAACAGGTGCCGTTGGTCCCTGGTCGGATCGTTCCGGATGGCATCGGGCAGGAGGACATCGCGGAGGGCGCTCTCCAGTTCCCGGAACAAGTGCGAGACCAGCATCCCTGTCGAACGCAGCGGCAGATCCTCATCCAGCAGGGTGCAGATATCGGCGTACCAGCCCGCGGGCCCGGAGCCGAACCGGCGCAGGCGACCCAGAACCCGCTCCCGCCGATCAAGGTCGACCGGGCCGGAGAGTTGCCCGGACAACCGCTCCAGAGGAGCCTCACGCTCCTGCGGCACCGGTGCCACCCCCTATCGGCCGGCCCAGGCCAGCGCCCCGACCGGAACGCTGACCGTCCCAAGGACGCGCCGGACTACACCCTGATCGTTCCACAGCCACCCCCGCCCTCGCGGCCTCGATGACCGACTTACTCCCCAGCCCCACCCGCCAGCGACCGGCCATCCCAACCAAACAGCAAGCCCCTGACCAGCACGAACACGCACCAGTCCATTAGGTACAAGAAACCATCCCCAACGCCACACCGCCATTGTCAACAGAACCCCAACAACCACAACTCAGAAGCCTCGTCACCACCGCCGGAGGGACCCCAGAAGCACCCTTCCCTCTTCTCAAAAAATCATCAACACCACAGCTCACACCCCACCCACCACACCAACTGCGAACCCCTCAGTCACAACAGGTCCTTGCCCGGATCACCTGGTCCAGACGCGAGCACGACCACACAACCGCCAACCGCACCGTGTTCACGAGCGCCCTACGCTGACTGCCTCCGGCTTCGCCATGTAGGGCTCGGGCACGCAGCGTCACGCTCCACACAACGAGAGCCAGAGCCCTGAATCGGGCAGCGCTGTCGACGGTTTCAGGCAACAGTTGGCGATCAAGCGTCTCGACGATATCGATGAGAACGGACAATGCTGCGAGCTCTTCCCGGCGCCAGTGGGAAGCGCATACTGCGTGGTGTGGCGACTTACAACAACATCGGTGCGACCTACGCTGACACCCGGCGACCGGACCCCAGAATCGCCGCCATGATCCATCAAGCCCTCGGTGGTGCCGCCACCGTGATCAACGTGGGAGCCGGCACCGGATCCTACGAACCGTCGCACACGGTGCTGGCTGTTGAACCCAGCTCAGTGATGATCGCTCAGCGTCCGGCCGGATCCGCGCCCGCTCTGGAAGCATCCGCAGAGTCGATCCCTCTCGCGGACGACACAGCCGAAGCGGTGATGGCCCTCCTGACCGTGCACCACTGGAGCGACCTGGAAGCCGGCATCGGGGAACTCCGCCGCATCGCCCGGCAACGAATCGTCATCTTCACCTTCGACCCCGACATCAGCCGCAGGTTCTGGCTGCTGGACGAGTACCTGCCCGAGGCAGCCGCAGTCGACGACACACGAGCGGTCGCGGTCGACCGCCTGGTCACACTGTTGGGAGGCGCCCGCACCGAGACCGTCCCCATCCCGCACGACTGCTCAGACGGATTCCTCGCCGCCTTCTGGCGCCGGCCCGAGGCATACCTCGATCCGCAGGTCCGGGCCGGTATCTCGGTGTTCGCCCAGACCAGCGACGAAGTCATCCAGCCGGGTCTGGCCCGGCTGTCCGAGGACCTGTCCTCCGGCCGGTGGCACCAACGCCATGCCGACCTGCTCGACCGCGACGCCCTCGATGTCGGCTACCGGCTTCTCGTGGCCGACCTGTAAGACAGGCGAGACGCACGATCGTCCCAACGACTCGGTCACGACCCTTCCGCCGGCCGCGTGACTGCCCGCCAACGCGGGGCCTGGTCGTCAGGAATCTCCGGAGAGGCGAAGTGGAACGGCACGCCCAGGTGGTCGGCCAGCGCCTGCCCGGCCTCGGCGGCGGCAGTCCGCGCAGACGAGTCGTCAGAGCGGTGGTAGACAGTCGCCAAGTGGCCTTCCCCGTCCGGACACTCCAGGACCGCTACCAGCACCACAAACCAGTCGTGCACGGTGTCGCCGTCCCACAGAGCCTCGATCGCAGCCACACGGCCCGGAAGAGCTGCCGCACGGGCAGCGAGTGAGGGGACGTCTAGCGGATCGGGCGGCGTGCGCTGCACCTGGCCGGCGAGAGCCTCGTATCGCGAATGGACCACCCGCTCCGCCTCGTGCAAACCCAATCCCAACGGGCGCAAGGCATCCCAAACAGACCTGACCGCCAGCAGTCGGCGATCCCGCAGCACTTCGGCGTCGACCTCCCGGCGAGTCCGCTCCTCGAGACAGGCCCACCAGCCGCTCACTGGCTCACCCACCGGAATTCCCGGATGCATGTCATGCCCTCGAACGTACGACAGACCGCCGCGTACGACGCAGCCGGCCCATGAGGCAGGCCGGCGCCGCCGAAACTCGTGAACATCCTGCCCCGGCCACTTCGCTTCGGCGCCTCCCCATGCCCGCTGACATCACACCAAGCCCATGGCACTCCCTACCCTCCAATCCAACCAACGGCTGAGGTAGACCGTCTGAAGATCCTCGTTGGAGGGCCGCTGCCGTGGTGTTGGAGGGGTTCCCGCGTCGGCGGCGGAGTACACGGCACCCTGGTGGCGGCTCTTGTTCTTGCCCGGTTCTTGCGGCCGTGGCTCTTGGCCATACGGCTCCCGCTTTTCCGCGCCCGGCCCCATGACCCGATGCGCGCGACGAACAGCAGCTTGCGGAGGGCTCAACAGCTGTGCGGCCGTCGGAAGTTGACCCACACCTTGCAGTGATGCTGCACAGTCCGAATCCTCGCGTGAAGTCTGCAGGCATCTTCGCCGTGGTGTGCCCCGGTCATGAGCCCGCACCCGCAGGGCGGAGATTCTGTGCTGACCCGGCCACACGGTTCGCCGCCGACCGCACCCGGCGGGACCACTACCATCATCGTCGTCATCACTGCCGCCGTCCTCGCCCGACTCGGTGTCGACCCCGAGTGGGCAAGCACGGCAGCTGCAATGGCTGGGGTGGTCGTCCAGACCAGCAGCGGTACTAGAAGGGCAGCCCGACCACGCGCCAGAGCGCCCGTACGCTGCTCGCATTCAGGGTGCCCCCCGACTCGGACCGATGGGCGCCCACGCTATCTCCGTCGCTGACGTGTGGCGCTCACCTCGTCGATGCGGGCCCGCTCGTGCTGGGCCGAAGCGTCCACCGGACCGGCCGCCTTGCTGCGTGGGTCTGCTCCCGGTCCATGTGCCGGCAGCCGAGAAGCGGCCTCGACCAGGGAGGGCGGCTGGCTGGGGGGTGGGCTTGTGGGGATGCGCAGGAAATACGGGACCGGCGCCTGGTCAGGGGTGACGGATGCAGCGAAGATCCTCGCGCACCCCTCATCGAGATCCGTAGCGGAATTGAGTGTGTCAAGCACCGCGTCGTCCGCTGCGAAGAGCAGAGCATCCAGGGCGGCGTCATCCGCCGGACCGTCCGGGTCGTAACCGTCAAAGGGGGATGTCATCGTGCACCGCCTTTCGAGATGCCGAGCGCGCGTTTCAAGTTCTGCCGGGCCCGGGCAAGGCTCTGGCGTACCGCAGCGGGCTCTATCGACAGTTCCTGGGCTATCTCGGCAGGGCTGAAGCCGTCGAACGTCCATGCCATGACCTCCCGCTGACGGGTCGGCAACCAGCTCAGGGCCTCATACACGCGGGCTTCCTGCTCGCCGAGTTCCACCGCAGCCATCGGGCATCTGCCGCCCGGCAGATCCGGGAGCGTGGCACAGGGATGCTCCTTGGCCCGGCGCACCTTGAGCAGTTGGCGGTAGGCGACCCGGCGCAGCCATGCGGGTGCGTGTTCTATGGCATCCCAGGCTTCGTAGGCCAGGACGAAGGTGGACTGCGCGATGTCGGCGGCTTCGTGAGGGCTCGCGCCGTTGCGCATGATGAAACGGATGACCGGCGTCAGCTGCTGCTGGTAGCAGTGCGCGAAAGCCGCCCGCGATCTGGTGCCCGCAGACGGGTACAGCGTGGTGGGAGCGGCCGCTCCCGCCGTCTGCCGTGGCGGGGCAAGAACGACCGGTGCGGCTGTCACAGCAGGAGGCCGCGTGTCGTTATCCACCGAGGCCCCCCTGGCTGCCGGTCGGGCCACCGATCTGGACCACGGTCTCGCTCTGCCCAGGCCGGCGCTTGGAGATCCGGCTCCCCGGCGGCAGTACCTGCAGCTGGGTGCTGAGTGCCTCCTCGTCTATCTCAGCCAGCCGTACCGCAGCCCGGGCACGGATCCACAGGTAGCCGACACGCGCCGCCCCACCACACAGCCCCAAGGCCACCGGCGCAACCACCGCTATCTCCACAGGTCATCTCCTGGGGTCCTCGTACGCCAGCAACTCCGGCGTCCTCCACCACTCAGTAGTGCACGAACCCCGGCCCAGCGTGACTCTCCCTCAACAACAGCCGCAGGAAAGCCAGTTCCTCCCACGAACGAGGCAGGCGTCTGGCGGCGAGCCCGATCCGAACTGCTCCGCAAGATGCTCCTGCTTCAGTAACCCTCGGCGACCGCTCCACAACCGCTCTGTCTGTTGCGCAGCTTCAGCTGTGGATCATCGACATGAGCAGCTGGTGGGTTTCGCCGTCGGCGGCCACGACAAGTCCGCGGCCTGCCTGTCCGATCGGGGCGCCGTCGATCCCGGTCACTACGCAGCCGGCTGCCTGGCACAGAGCGATGCCGGCAGCGAAATGCACGCTCCCAGACAGGTCGCCGCCATCCGTGACGTATGCGGCGCGCTTGCCGGCAGCGACCCAGGCCAATGCCAGAGTCGTAGACACAACCCGGGGCCGGAACCGCTCCACGAATCGGTCCTGGGCCAGCAAGTTCACAGCCCGGAAGCCGGGCGCGCCGGGGAACGGCGGATCCAGATTGACATCCACGAGTTGCGTGGCAGACGTGGGCGCCAGCTGGGCATCGGCGCCCGTGTGTCGTACCCAGGCCGTCTCACCATCGGTGAAGAAGACCTCGCCGCTGAACGGGTCGGCCACTGCGGCCGCACCGCTGCGCAGCGCCACGTTGACGGCCACGAGCATGTTACCGACGGCGTAGTTCAGCGTGCCGCACAGGGGATCCACCAGCCACTGGCGCGCGGCCCCTGCGGCACCCTGCTGTCCGCCTTCTTCGCCAAGCACACCGTCATCGGGCCGAGCAGCGTGGATGACACTGAGGATCATCTCCTCGGCGTCGGCATCGGCGGCGGTCGAAAAGTCCCCGGCGCCCTTGTCGATGCGGGCGAGCCGCCGGCCGTACAGGTTGCGCGCTACATCCGCACCGGCACGGGCCGCGGCCACCGCGACCCCGACATCGTCAAGGCCCGCATACGAGTCGACCATGCCACGCAGGATATCGGCGGCCGAGGCTCAGACCTTCTTCTGCCAGACCCATCCCCATGCTCGCAATCGAACGCGCTGCTACGTTCCGCCCCCAAGACCTCTGCCGGAACCGAGGTTTGAGAACCTCTCATTGATTGCCTCGGGATCGTGGTCGTGCTCTGCACGACGAGGAGCCCGGGTGCTGCGAAGACCGGCACCGATTCCTCCCTTCCCGCCGCCACTCGGCCCGCGCCGAACAGTGGTCCGTGGGCTGAGGCGGCTCGGTCGACGGGAGCCTTGGACGGTGTCAGCGATAGTCGTTGAGCCAGTCGCCCGCCTTCCTTGAGTTCCGGGCAGGGCGAGGACGGCCGGCGACAGCTCAGGTCCGGGCGTGAACCGGACCTGAGCCCCTGCTGCCCCGTGGGCTTGGGAGGACCTGCAATGGGCCCGCCTGCCCGGCACCCCTGGGCAGGCACGCGGGAAGCCCCCTGCAACGGCCTGCGGCAGGCCGCGCCGAAGACGTCCGCGGCTCCCGGTGACTGCCCGCAGCCCAACCGCGGGGCTCGAGGGTTTCACCCCGCCGCACCCCCTGACGAAGCAGGGCTTTGAACGGCATCCTGCTACCGCCCAGGACCGCGCCCAGCATGGTGGGCAACCGCGTCTGCGGGGCGGACAGGACATCGAAGCGCGGGCCTGCAGCACGTCGCACGGGGCCGCCGTTGTCTACACCCACGACAGCGAGAACCTGCTGCCGGCCCTTCGCGTGCCCGGTCTACCGTCGCCGCAGGCGCCCTTCGACCAGGCAGTAGAGGCGGTCCAGGAGACGGTAACCCAGCGAGGAGGACTGGATTGCGGCATCTCGCTGTGCGCGATCAAAGTACTTCTCGCTCGACTCTTTGCCGTTCAGCCAGTGTTTCCCTGATCCCACGATGACAGTCTCGCGATCACTCACCGGATTCCCCCCGTGATTCGCCCGCCCAGTTTTCTCCACTGTATCTAGTTCCTTTCCCCGTCAGGAGTGGAACCACTATCCGGCCCGGGAATATTTTGCGGATCACGTCCGTTCGCGGGTGTACCGTTCACTGCCTGTGGATCTTGACCAGAACCATTGGCCTGGGCGGGTAGGCTCCTGACATATGCCGTCAGATCCGCCGTAGCCTGGCTCGCACCGATCAAATGTGCGATTGCGCTGTACTTCTTCCTCTCCTCGGAGTCCGCGATGGCTCCGATCGCGGCAGCCTGGACAATCAGGATCCCTTTCGGCTCCTCCCCCGCACGAACGGGCACGAAGAGTGCCGTCACATAGCCGTCGGCAAGGTTGATACGCCACCGCTCAGGATCTTCTTCAATCTTTTCGACATAGCGGTCCTTCGTGCCGGTTGCAATATCGAGGAGGTATGACCCTGCGGCTTTGTCAGCCTTGTAGTGATCAGGCATTTCGACGGATTCACGTGAGATTGCCCGCTTGGCGAGCCGCTCCGCCCCTGCCTTGTCCGGATCTTTTTCCAGGGCATAGAAACTGGCGACGGAGGGGCCGTCCTCCACCAGGTGGGCGGCGATCTCGATCAGGCTGCGATTGATCTTTCCACGCAGGTCAGCGTCAGGAGTGGACATGGACGCGAGGGCCGCCAGACTCTCCGCAACCGGCCGGACACCGGCCTGGAAGACCACATCGGCGCGCTTGCCGGCGGACAGCGCGGCCGGAGAGACCGGCGGCTGATGTCCCTGGACAAGGAATGTCAGCCCGGCCGCGGCTGCTGCGGCCAGCGCCCCGAGCGCGAGGAAAGCAAGGTTCAGTTCCCGGTCGCCTGCGGCGATGACGCCGAACGACGTCGATGCACCGCTCAGAAGACCGACAATGACAGTGATCGCCAGCCTGAATTTAGAAGTATGACGCATGCAATTCCTTTCCGCCTGCCGGTGAAGTCCTACACAAAAGCACAGTCGGAGAGGTCAATCGGTTCCCGATAAACACGAGTTCACGCGCAAGGGTGAACGGGGTGCCGAAGGACGCATGCTAGCAGCGCAACGACAGGCGCTCACCACAGCCGCACGCGCCCCCGCCAACGCTACAAGGCGCCTCATTTTCAGCCTGTGACATCTTGATGCATAAATCTATCCGTAATGCAGAAAGCGTTCTGCATGACCATCAGCCCATGCCGCTCACACCACAAAGTCCTCGATGCCACTACATCCGGATTCCGTATCCGGAAACAGGAATGTTTGATTCAGCTGGAGACACAGCACACTTTCCGGGTGCGTGGACACTGTCAGGGTTGGATCGCCTGCGCGGCACGCCGCTCCGCCCATACCGGCCGACCGTGCTCACGGCCGCAGGTCATACCCGCTTGAATCCGTACAGGCTCCAGCCATGCAGGTGCGGCGCATATCCTCCGCGGCGCGTACGGCGATCGGAGTGCGGTCCCGTCCGCTGTACGATCCGGGCCGCCACCCTTCTGCGGAAGGGGCCGGCCGGCCCCGGAGACGCTCGCTCTTCGTCGCAACTGGGCGTCACGCCGGGAGCAGTTCGTCTCTCGGTGCTCCGTGCGATGGGTGCATCCGCACCGAGACGTCGCAGATACGCAGCACGCTGGCGGTCTCGGGAACACCGGCGGGCTACACCAACGCCACGGCCTCGCGGTGCAGGGCGTTCCCGCCGGCCCGCAGGCGGCATGAAGGCCAAGTCACAAGAACCGCGGGCGGCCGCGCATGCAGGAGGCGACGTGGTCGTCGACCAGCTCGATGTCCGGTCCCCCGTCCTTGCTCACCCGAGCATGTGCTGGGGAACGGCCAGATCCTGGTGGGCGAACAGACGCATCAGAGCCGGTGGGTCGTCCTTGGCGCAGGTATCGGCCACCACATCGATCAGCTGGTCGTACTCCGGCCCTGTCCTGCCTTCGTACGCCGCGGTCATGCGGCCCCACTCGTCCCAGGGCAGCGTCTCCTGCTTGCAGAGCGCGGCCAGGTCGCGGACGGCATTGCCGCTGATCTCGGCCCACCCCCAGGCGTGATCAGTGCCGCTCACCCCGAACGTGTCCGGATCGATCAAACCATTGCGGTAGTGAACCCATGCCTCACCCCCGGACAAGAACTCGCCGCGCGCGAGGTCCTGCGGACGGTCCACGTTTCCCCTGCCGAGGATCTCGGTGTCGATGCGCACCCAGCGGGCCTGGCCACCGTCCCAGTACTCGGTGATCCAGTGATCGACACCGCGTCCCTCCTGGAAATAGGTGGCGAAACCGCATCGGGCCCTGGCGGTGAAACCTCGCGCCCGCAGGACCGCGCAGGCAAGGGTGGCGAAGTGCCGGCAGGTGCCGATCACACGCTTCTCGGGCGTCCGGGCGTGATGCAAAGGTACGGGTTCAAGGGCGGTCAGCGCGGTGACCAGTTCGCTGGCCCGCCGGATGTTCTTCTCCGCGATCCGGCTCTCAGGGATCCCTGACGCCGCGGCGTCCCCGGGCTGGATCACCAGCTGCTGCACAGCGGCACAGATGCCCACAGGGGTGTTGGGCATCCCCTCGATGAGCTGCAGTTGCGTCCCGTCCAGGCTCGTGAACGGCCCCGGCTGAGCGTAGTTGAGCGCGTCATCGGTCATAAGCGGGCATCGTAGGGGCCGGGACTGACACCCAGACCTGCTCCGGCCAGTTCATTCCCGGCATCGCCGGAACTCAGCGACAATTCTGCGGCTGATCCCCCACCAGCACTCCCCGAACTCACCGTCACACGTTCCTGCTTCCCACCCACCCAGTCACTGGGTGATTCACCGTCTGGGCCCATACCGCAGGCGCACTGCCCGCAGACGTCATCCCCCGCGGCAGAGCGGGAGGCATTCCGCGGTGGCGATCCGGCGCCGTCATCCCCCGGCCTGCCGGCCCGCAGGTCTCGGCGATGCGAGCACGCGGACCTCGACGGTGCTGGAACTACGTTGATTGCGTGTGCTTGCCGCCCCTCGCCCGGCACGCGACGGTGGACAGCGCACCACCCCACAGCACCGGGTCGAAAACGCACCGGGCGACACCTCTCGCAGCTCGACCGCGCGTGCGTGTCGCGACGGCCCGCGAAGGTCGCGAGCGCCGTCGAGAGGAGGATCCCGATGCGCGAGGACCCGTGCACGGACGACGGGGAAGGCGAGGCGGTGGGGCAGCGGCCCGTGCCGGCGGCGTCCCGGCCGTCGCGGAGGTGGTGGCCGTTGGTGGGTGCTTCACGGCAGGTGTGGTGGGAAGGGGTGCGTACCGTGCTCGGTGTGGTGGAGGCGGTCGCGATCCTGACTGACGCACAGGCCCTCGCCGTTACGGCGAGGGCCCTCGCTGCGGTGGGTGGCACAGTCGTCGATGCCGGCAAGCCCGAGCGGCCGTGACACCGGGGTCCGGCCGCTTCCCGGCGGCCGGGCCTTCCTCCCGTTTCAGGCGTCCTGCTTCCAGGTAACAGCATCCGCAGGCGACAGCCAAGGAATCCGGCGTCCGGTCGTTCCCGGCCCGGAGCACGAAATGCGTTTCGTGCTCCACCGAGAAGAAGGAAGAAGGGGGGAACTGCTCGTGTCCGCACCGGCCGACGCGTGCCGTGCCTGCGGCCGGGCGCTGCCCGCGGCACGCAGGGCGGGGCGCCCCAGGCAGTACTGCTCGAGCACCTGCCGCTCGGCGGGGCGGCGGATGCGCGCACGCGAAGCCGCCCGGGGCGGCGGGCCCTGCACCGTCCGACTGGCGGGCCGGCGCTGCACCCGGCCGGCCGAGCACACGCTGTCGGTGCGCGGGGTGCTCTTCCGGCTCTGCTCCGCCTGCCACCTCATGACCACCCAGTACCTGCTCGACCAGCACGTCCCGGCCACCGAGATCGGCGCCGTCCCCTCACCGGCGGTGAGCCAGACGCCCCGCACGCAGCCGGCCGGCCCCGCCCGCCCCGGTGTGGGACCCGCCCGCCCGACACGGCTGCTGATCGTCGAGGACGACGATGCGATTCGCGTCGCACTGCAAGCTGTCCTCACCCGCTTCGGCTACACGGTCCTGGCCGAGGGCACCGGACGCGCCGGTCTGCGCAGCGCCTACCTCCAGCGCCCCGATCTCGTCCTGCTGGACGTGATGCTGCCCGACACCGACGGATTCGAAGTCCTGCGCCGGCTGCGCACGGTCAGCGATGTTCCCGTCATCTTCCTGACCGCCCGCAACGACACCGTCGACGCGGTCGTCGGGCTCACCAGCGGCGCGGACGACTACATCACCAAACCCTGCCAACCCCGCGAGATCATCGCCCGCATCGAGCGGGTCCTGCACCGCTACCGGGCCGCCGAACGCCGGCACGACGACATCTACGACGACGGCCTGCTACGCCTGGACTCCCCGCAGCACCAGGCATGGGCCGCGGGCTCCCTCCTGCCCCTGTCCACCACCGAGTTCCGCATCCTTGACCACCTCGTACGCCGCGCAGGCACCGTCCAGCACTTCACCACACTCCTCCAGGCCGGCTGGGACACCCCCGCCCCCCTCCGCACACAGCCGGGTCAAATTCACCATCTCCCGGCTACGCAGCAAACTCGACACCACCCCCGCAGGCGGCGCATCCATCGTCTCCGTCCGCGGCATCGGATACCTCTACCGCTCCCCCACCACACCCACCGCACCCGCCCCCCAGCACACCCCCACACCCGCCGGCTACAGCCACACCCACACCCTCCACACCCCATAAAACCCAGTACGGCGGAACATCCAGGGACAGTTGACCGTTCATCTGGATGCGGCTGCAGAGGGGGACAGCGTGCCCGCGCCTCACCTCAAGCCCATGGGGACGATCGTCCGGCTGAAGCCCCATAGAGCCTTTCGTCGAGAGGCGACCGGCCCCGCAGATCACCACATACCGCCCCGGCTGGCCTCCCCCGTCCAGCCGGGGCTTTCGCATTGCGGCACGCCCCCAGCGTCGTCGCTACCGGGCGAGGGTGACGGTGACCGGCTCGTTGGGGCAGCGGCTCAGCGTCTGAGAGAGCGCGGCTTCCTCACTCACGTCGACGGACAGCCCATAGCGGGTCTTGTCCGCGACCCAGTCGGTGACGTACTGGCACCGGTAGCCCTCGAACGTCGGCAGCCAGTTGCCGGGGCCCTTGTCCGACTTGGCCCTGTTGCTGGACGCGGACACCGCGATCAGGGCACGCGGGTCGTCCTGATCGTTGGCGTAGGCCTCGCGCTCCTTCGCACTCCACCCGGACGCTCCGCTGTCCCACGCCTCGGCGAGCGGCACGAGGTGGTCGACGTCCAGCTTGTGGGCACTGTCGAGGTACAGGTCGTCGTAGGCGCTGTACCAGAGGCCGCCGGTCAGCACACACTTCGCCTCCTCCTCCGGAGCGGTGACCGCCTCGGACTTGAGGACCTCCGCCCTTGTATCGCAGCCGTCGGCGAGCCGGCCGGCGTTCCAGTGCCTGAACTTGTCGCGGGTGTAGCCGGCCCGGCTCTCCTCCTGGACGGGCAGCGCCTGCAGGGCGTCGCGGACCGGCAGGGTCACGGTGTCGCCGGGCGCGGCCGGAGCGGCCTGGGCGTTGTCGTGGAGGCGAACAGCGCGGCCACCACGCAGAGCGAGGCGACAGCAGTACGGGCGGGGCGGGTGAGGCGCACGACGGATCCCTTCGAAGATCACCAACAGTTGGTGATCTTCGTATCGGGCTGCGCACACGACCCGCCCGGCACGCGGCCCCCCTTTCACCCGCCAGGACGGTAAGGCACACCACGGTCGTGCAGCGGTGTACGTGCGGGTCCTGACCAACCACGGAGGCGGGTTCCCGTCCTCAGCGGCGGATTTTCGCCGCCTGCCGCGAGTCGTTCTGGCTGATGGTCGGCGAACATTTCGTCGCGGGCAACGCCCTTGCTGCTCCGTATCGACAACCAAACGGACCTGATGCTTCATCAAGTGCAGGTCACCGTGACTTTGTGTCCGGGTCAGATCCCCATCATGAACGTCGCGCGCAACAGCGCCGTGTCCAATCATTTCGTGATGCCCTGGCCCGAGCCTCCGCCCGCCTATGGCAAGAAGAACCCGATGTCGTTGGGTTCTTCGCTACGGGTGCCCCCGAGTATGGCCGCTCTGGTGGGTACGGCCCATGCGAGCCGCCAGCCTGTGATCGAGCTGCCCGAGATCCTTCGGCCCGCAGAGGGCCTTTCCATCCGGTTCCCACCGGTGGACCTGCGTGCGCACGCTTCGGAGCCTCTGCCTGCGATCACTCTGTTCGGGCGAGGCACCGTGGGCGACAGCACTACCGTCCGGTGGACCGCAACGTGCACCAACCTGAACGGTAGACAAGAGAAGTCCCTCCAAATTCCGGTACGGCACACCACCGCGCTGCCGCCACCGGAAGACTGACGTTCACGGAGCTGGTGGCTCCGATGGCTCGGGCCACCAGCATCCAACCGGCGGTGCGCACCTCATGAGCGTGGTCCCATTCCGCGGCGTACTCGCCGGTGGGTCACCCCCGACCATGATCGCGCATGCGGACCCCGGGCTGACCTGGCGAGACGCTGATCTGTGCGTTTCCGGTCGGTGCTCCGCTGTTCCCCGAGGTTCCCTGTTGCTCGCCTCCCCTTCGGGCACGTAGGGGACACGGCGTCACTCGTAGTTCCGGGCGGCTCTCAGTGCTCGCGCGAAGAAGTCCCAGTCTCCTGTGGGCGGCAAATCCTGCCCATGGTTGGAGTACCACCCAGGGGAATCCGATACCCACGCTTCCAGAGCCTCCAGGAAGCTGTCCAGCGTCCCGTTCTCCCAGTCCGCGCCGTTCTCCACATGGTCCGCGCGGAACCGCGCCAGAAAGACGCTGAAGGCCTCTCGGTCGGCAAAGTGATCATCAGGTGACAGGTGAGCAGTCATGGCCACGACCCTAGGATGCCCACGTGATAGACGGAGCAACTTTGGCCGGGAGCTGCTCTGAGGCGAGTGATCATGGACCGAAGGCTCACCGCGAGTCGGGCAGCCTCCTTCCACTCCCTCCAAAACCCCGACCGCGGCCAGTCACGGCCCGCCCCTGATGGGGGCTCTCTGAAAATGGTTCTGTCCGCAGTTCCGTGAACCCCCAGGTCAGCGGCGTGAGCGACGGATCGTTTCGGCAGAGTATGTCCCGGCATGGCGAGCAAGGCGGTCGAGGCTGTGCTGTTTCCTGGGATCGATGTGCGAGTGGAGCGCGTCAGCGACTCCGCCGGTGCCCTGGTGGTCGAGGCGGTGGCCACCGGTCGGCAGGGCCGGTGCCCGGATTGCCGGAAGCAGGCGAGACGCGTGCACAGCTCATACCAACGCGCCCTGGATGAAAGGCCGTTGGGCTCGCGGCCGGTTGTGGTCCGGCTCCGGGTGCGCAGGTACTTCTGCGACCGGAAGAGGTGCTCCAGGAAGAGAAGTCGTTCGCCCGAACAGGTGCCGGGCCTGACCGAGCGACACCGCCGATCAAGCACCGGGCTGACGGGGTTGCTTGCGTCGATCGCGGTTGAGATGGGCGGCTGTCCTGCCGCCAGGCTGTGCCGACGCCTGCGGCTGGCCGCGGGCCGGACCCGGCTGCTCAGGCTGCTGACGGCGCCGCCGGTTCAAGGCCAGGCCCCTCGGGTGCTGGGGGTGGATGAGTTCGCCTTCCGCAAGGGGTTGCACCTACGGCACCGTGCTGGTCGACGTCGAGGCCGGCCGGGTCGTGGACGTGCTGCCCGACCGCACCTCGGAGACCTTCGCGGCCTGGCTCAAGGAGCATCCCGGTGCGGAGATCATCTGCAGGGACCGGGCCACCGCCTATACGAAGGCGCTCAAGGAGGCTGCTCCCGACGCCCTGGAAGTCGCGGATCGGTGGCATTTGCTTCAGAACCTGTCCGCCGCGGTGGAGAAGACCTGTCACCAGCACCGCAACTGCCTGCGCAAACACGCCGAGCAGGAGGTGGAGCCAAGCGTGCCGGAACCGGTCCCGATGGAACTGCTCCTGCCGGAACTGCCCCGCACCCAGATCATCGAGCGGACCCGGCACCGATTCGAGGACATCCACCGCCTGGTGGAGAAGGGCTGGACGATCAGCGCCATCGGTCGAAGGCTGAACCTCGACCGCAAGACCGTGCGCCGTTTCCGCGACACTAACCTCGGCGAACTGCTGGCGTCCGCACGCGACCGCCGTCCCAACGGCGTGCTGGAGCCGTTCAAGGCATACCTCAACACTCGCTTCACCGAGACCCAGGGCCAGGTCAGTGGCACCCGCCTGTTCCAGGAGATCCGCGAACGCGGCTACCGGGGCAGCCGCCAGGTCGTCCGCAAGCACCTCGCCGCCCTCCGGGCGGGCACCGCCGAACCCGTCCGGGCCGACATCCCCAGCCCGCGGAAGATCACCTCATGGATCATGCGGCCCCGTGACACCCTCACAGAAAGCCAGGACAAGCGACTGCTGGAAGTCCGGCTCGCCTGCCCGGACATCACCCGCGCCTGCGACCTCGCCCGCACGTTCGCCGACCTCGTCCGTCACCGACATGGATTCCTGCTCCTGGAGTGGATCCGCCAGGCCGAACAGGACGCCCCGAAGCCGATGCAGGGCTTCGCCGGCTTCCTCCGCCAGGACTTCGACGCCGTCACCGCCGGCCTCACCCTCCCGTGGAGTTCCGGCGTCGTCGAGGGCCACGTGAACCGGGTGAAAACGCTCAAGAGGGCCATGTACGGCCGGGCGTCCTTCGAACTCCTCCGCACCCGCATTCTCACCCAGCCATGAGTCGTCAAGCCGACGGTCTCCGCGGCCCTCTACGCTTCTCACGTGCGCTATCTGACAGAGTCTTTCGCTGTTGGGGCCCTGAAACGGGGCCGACCGGTCGAGCAGTTCCTCGGTCCTGCCGGTTCACCCGAGCGTCCCGGCATCCGCTACGTCGAGGTCAGACCGACCAAGACCCACTACGAGGTCTTCCTGCATACCCTGGAAGATGTCGGTCACGAGACGTTCTTCGACCTGGTCGAGTTCCCTCCCCTTGACACTGACGACGAGGAGGAGGAGTTCGGCCGCCTTGTCGCGACTCGCGACGCCCCGCTCGGCGCCCTCACAGCCGCCGAAGACGTCACAGGAGCAGCACTCGGAAGGTGGGTCAACGCCGGTGTGGTCCAGGGCGAATATCACGACTACGTGATGGCCGGGAGGCCAGCAAACAGCTCACCAGATGGACATCCCTGGCCCGTACCGCCACTCAAATCTTGACGACCAGGCCAGATCACGCAACTGCGGACAGAGCCTTGCGAACGAGGCTCGGCCGTACATAGCCCGCTTGAGTGTCTTCACCCGGTTCACGTGTCCTTCGACGACTCCAGAGCTCCAGGGCAGGGTCAGGCCAGCGGTCACTGCGTCGAGGTCCTGGCGGAGGAAGCCAGCGAAGCCCTTCATGGGCTTCGGTGCGTCCTGCTCGGCCTCCCGGATCCACTCCAGCAGCGGGTATCCCCGCTGGTGACGGACCGTGTCGGCGAACGCCCGAGCGAGGTCGCAGGCCCGGGTGATGTCCGGGCAGGCGAGCCGGACTTGGAGGAGTCGATCACCGCCCGCGACCAGTCCAGCTGGTTCTTCGACCGCAGCTTGTTCAGCAGCAACTGGTGCAGTTGGTCGCACACGCCGGCCTCGTTCCAGGCCGCCAGGCGGCGCCAACAGGTCATGCCCGAGCCGAAGCCCAGCTCCTGGGGCAGATACTCCCACTGGATGCCGGTGTGCAGGACAAACAAGATCCCGCACAAGGCCTGGCGATCGGGCACTCGAGGTCTGCCCTCGACCTGCTTCGGGGGCGGCTCGGGCAGCAACGGCTCAACGAGCGACCACAGTTCGTCCGACACGATCCACGGCCGCGACTGACGCTTCCCCATGACTCAATCAACGAGCGAGCAAGCCAACAGTCACATGATCACACCACTTTTGTTAGAGCCAGTTAGGGCGGCCTGACCGTGGCCGGTGCCTGATCTTCTCGGCAGGCGCCCGCTGCGAGGACCTGGACGCCGCAGGTGCCGAGCTGAACGCCAGGCCCAGGAAGGCGCTCGACTGGGACACTCTCAGCCGGGCCGCGTGCGCCCCGCCCCGGGCGGCGATCGCATCACGGTCGCGCCGCGTTCCCGCCGGTGGCCTGGGAATCATAGCGAGGTGCCCCACTTGAAAGTCCCACCCTTCGCAGTCGACGATCACGGCAATACCTTGGTCTCCTTCGCACGCGGGGCCGACGGAGAGCCACCGTGTGACGCGCCGCTGCCGGCGGCGTTGATCGCCCTCTGGCACGCCGACAGTGTCCTCATGGTCTTCGATCGATTCCACCTGGGCTGCGAATTGCCCGGTGGCCACATGGACGAAGGTGAATCCCCTCGTCTGGCTGCCGCGCGCGAGTTACTGGAGGAGAGCGGTCAGGTACCCGACGGACCGTTACGGTTCATCGGGTACGCGGGCTTTGTACTCGCGTCGGACCAGCGAGCTGATTACGCGGCATTGTTCGCAGGCTGTACCACCGATATTCGGGACTTCCAGGCCACCGAGGAGATCGCGGCCATCCGCTGGTGGAACCTCCGGGAGGTCCTCCCGGGACACATTCAATCCCTGGACGCCTACCTCGCCCTACTCACACGCGAATCGGGCTCTGGCCCCTCCCCGGATCCACGGCGAGGTTAAGACTCAAGCCAAGCCCGGCCAGACCTCAGCCGACATGTCGCAGGCGCCTCAGGTAGTCGTATGGCCGCTCGTGCTCGCCAAACCACAAGTGCGGAGCCCGGGCTTGTGCCGCCGCGGCAAGGTCCCGGCGGCTGGCGGGCATTGGGATGGTGAGGCGGTAGCGATGTTCCGGAAGGCCCCGGCGCAGAGCTTCCGCCGGCACCATCAGCGACGCCAGCAGCGGATCGGAGGGGGGTACGTCATCGAACGGGCAGAGCTCCAGGCTCATGATCTTCCGGCCGTTCTTGGTATCGCCCTTGGATGCCCAGTACACGCCGACTCCGGCCAGTGACGCCCATGGAATGACCGCGTATTGCTCCCGGCTGTGCCACCACCACGCCCCGTATGCCTCAAGGACGAGCCGGGCACTGCGCCCCACCCACAGCGTCCGGGCAATCTGTAGCGCCAGCCCTCCCAGTAGGAGTAGCCACACGCCCCCCAGGATCCAGCTCCCGGTGCGCTGGCCTCCTTGCACCGTGCCGATCACCAGGGGAAGCATGCCAAGGGACAACAGGAAAACCGAGCCCGGCAGTCCAGTACGCAACTGCCGCATCCCGAAGCGGAAGACGGTGGCGTCGGGTGCGGGTGATGGCGGGGCTGGAAGGGACACGACAGAGAGCCTAGTTCCACGCCGCGGGGGGCTCTGTGTCCTTCGTCAAGGACATGGCGCCTTGGTGGGCCGGGTGTGTCCGACCGGGGGCGTTCGGAACAACGACGTCAAAACGTGCGCCAAGCCTCCCGGAGCCAGCACCGCCAAATGAAACCCAGGCGTGCGGCGCAACCCGGCCCCACCGCAAGCAGCAAGGGCTCTGACCTGTCCTGTTCCGGCATCGCGTGATCACGTGGAGTGATGCTTCTCTGACCGAGTGTCAGTGCAGGCTGCGAGGATGAGCAGTTGCGCAAGGACACCACGACGAAGCGGGGACACCGTGCCTTGGGTCAACAAGTACGAGCGCTCCGACGGGACACCGGTGCGCGGGTATTTCCGCTGGGCTCCCGGAGCGCGCCGGGACGCGGCGATATTAGCCACGGTCGCACTGGCGGCCATCGGGATGAACAACGGCACCGGCGGCACGGGCGGGGGCAACGGCAGGAATCCTCAGCCGCCTACGACGGTGCAGTATCCGATCACGTCCGAGAACAGCACGACGCAGGTGAAGCGGCCGCAGCCCACGGTGTCGTACCCGATTCCGTGGGCCTCCGGCGGTGCCCGGTGACGCGTCGGCGGGCGCCGTCGAGGCGGCGGATGCGGCGCAGCGGCAGGCGTCAGGGGCAGGCGGACGAGCAGCTGTTGATGGTTCTGGGGGCGGGGGTCACCGTCATCGGGCTGGTCGTGACAGTGGTCAACTGGCTGCTGGCCCACTGGTGGGTGCTCATCACTGTGGTGATGCTCGCGGCTCTGGCGGGTGCCGGGTGGGTGTATCAGCGTCGGCAGCGGGCGCGGTGGGCGCAGGTGCAGGCGCGTGGTCTGCGCTACGCGCTGGGGCAGCTGGATGCTCTGCATCACCGGGAGTTCGAGCACGCGGTGCGCGAGCTGCTGCGCCGGGACGGCTGCCGGGACGCGGTGCAGGTCGGCGGGGGCGGTGATCTGGGCGCCGACGTGAAAGCGACGGACCCGTTCGGGCGCCGCTGGGTGATCCAGTGCAAGCACCGCCGCGACGGGGACCGCGGCCCGGCGGTGGGAACTCCGGACCTGCAGGCACTCAACGGCACAGCCCGCCCGGTCCACCACGCGGACGTGGTGGTCCTGGTGACGAACGGACGGGTCACGAAGCCCGGCCAGGACTTCGCGAAGACGCAGCAGCTGCACCTGGTCGACCGCCACCTGCTCGGCATGTGGGCGACGGGTTCGCGGCCGCTGTGGGAACTGCTGCGAGCAGCGCCCCCACCGCGCCGGCTCCCGGCCCTGTCCTGACGAAGCGTTGGGCGCAGTCTCATCGCCCTGCATGACTGCTCTCCGCGACGCTGAGCCACAGAAGCACCGCCCACTGCGAACCGACAAGCTCGACGTCGCCCGCCAGGCCGCACTCCGCCTCGCCACGATCCTCATTTGAGCCCGGCGATAGACCGCTGTCAGCGATCGACCACCCAACGCGCGTCCGCAGGCCAAGACCCCGTACCAACGATGTGCTCCACGAGCCTGAACGCCTCGCGGATGGGGACGGTGTCCTCATCCGGGTACTCGTCGCCCTGCCCGTCGGAGAGGACGAACCCGTCGCTCGACCCCTCAACTCCGGGGTCCACGGCGTGCTCGCCGGGATCGCCTTCTTCTGCGAGCAGCATCACCATCGCGCGCTCGGTATTCGTCACGAAGGCCAGCGACCGTCCGGACGAACTGGTCAGCCACGTCTCAAACTGCCCGCCGTCGATCCTCGACCGAAGAGCCTCCAGCACTACCGCAGACGACACAGGGACAGGGCTGTCGTCGTTGATCACCCAAGACTCGATCACGAGCACGACGATCTCACGGACGGATCAAAAAGACAGTCCCCAGGCGCACACGGTGTGTGAAGTGCTTACAGCTCTGCCCTCCACGCACCGCGCGCGAGCCTCGTCCTGCCGTCCGGTGTGATCAGGACGCTGGCTCCGCGCACAGGGAGCTCGCCGTGCTGGAGCCAGTAGGCGCGGAGCTCGTCGAGGGCGTCCCACAGGCGACGGCTCCCCGACTGGTGAACCGTAGGCGGGTTGGCGCCCACGGCGGTGGCGCGGGCCCAGGAGCCGTCCGGGTGGGCGAGCCACGCCGTGCGTAGCCCGGCGTCTTCCGCGTAGCCGTACAGGATGCCCGGCACCGTGATGTCGAGCATCGACGCCAGGTCCCACGCCTGCTCGACGTCGACAACCGGATACGGGCCGGTGGTGACCTCCTCGCCGTCCTGCTCGCGCGCCGCGGCAAGGATCTCCCGCGGCCCCGGCGGGTAGTCGGCGCCGTGCCGGGTGCGCATGAATCCGGCGCGGTCCCACTCGACCCGGCCGACGGCACTGCCGTCCTGCTGCTTCTCCGCTGTGACGATGAGCGACGTACCGCCGATCGTCGTCACCAGCCGGCCACCGGGCCTGAGCGCGGCGAGCCAGCCGGCGGGCACCGGCCGGACTCCGACGGTGGCCACGATGCGGTCGTAGGCGCCGGGCAGTTCGCCGGTGGCGTCCAGCGTCGCGAGACTGGGGCGCAGCTTGATGTGCTCCAGGCGCGCGCGGGCGGCGTCGACGAGATACGGGTCGACATCGATGCTGGTGACCTGGAGGTCACCGAGGCGGCGGCAGGCGAGGGCCGTCCCGTAGCCGGAGCCGGTGCCGACGTCGAGCAGTTCGTCGCGGTTGCCGAGGCGGGCGTGCTGGAACATACGCACGAGCAGACTCGGCAGCGTGCTCGACGATGTCGGCAGGCCGACGGGGTGGTCATCCTGCTCAGCGTGATCGGCGTGAAGAGGGCCGACGCTGGTGATCAGTGAGCGGTCGCCGTACGCGGCATCGAGCCACCGCTGATGGTCGGCCTCTCCCTCATTGAGGGTCCAGCCTTCAGTGCCGCGGTGCCACCATCGCGGCACGAACTCATGCCGCGGGATGCCTGCCACCGGGCCGGCCCATCGTGAGCCCGGGTGGGTGACCCTGTCGGCGAGGTGTGCGGCGTGGGCGGTCCAGTTCACTCGGAGACTCCCAGGGCGGGCGGCGGAGCAAGGTCGTATGCAGGGTCGCATGCCGGAGTGTTGGCTGGATCGCAGTCGCCGGAGTCGTCCGGCGTGCAGCCCTGCCCGACCCGTGCCGGGACGGCGGTACGTGCCTCCCTCCAGCGGCGCCCGGCCAGGATTGCGTCCAGAGGCTCGGTCTTGACGTTTCCGGTGGGCAGGAAGCGGGACAGGATGCAGCCGTACACCTCGCCGTCCGGCGAGATGGCCACGCGCTGGTGGAAGCAGTGCCCGCACAGCTCGCTCACACTCGGGATACTCACCGCCTGGTCCGCGGCGCGTCCGACCTTGCGCGCGCGGTCGACTTGGATCTGCTGAACACCCAACTGCCGCAGCTCAGCCTCGGCCTCCTCTGCGCGCTGGTCTTCGAGGACGCGCACGATCCCGGCGCGCAGCGGGATACCCCTGCGCACGGCTTCAACGATGTTGGCGCGGGTGCGGGCGTAGCTGGCGGATACGCCTGTGATCTCGTCGTGCTGCGCGGGATCGTCGCTGTAGTAGCTGGTGGCCAGGCGTACGCCGTCCTGCTCCAAGGTCTCCCACAGCGCGCCGCGGATGTGCGCGAGGTTCGAGTACACCTCGACGGTCAGGCCGTGCCAGCGGGAGTACTCGATCAGCTCGATGAGCCTGGGGTACAGCGTGGGCTCACCGCCGATGAACTGGATGCCCGGGATCCCGAGGCCGGCGATGGAACGGGTGGCCTTCAGCCAGTCGTCGTGCGTCATGGTGCCGGTGCTGGCCTTCGGACCGGAGAGCGTGCAGCAGTGCGTGCACTGGAGCTGGCAGCGGGCCGTGAGCTCGCATTCGACGGAGAGGATGCCGACAGCGGGCGACGGGCGCGTTTCGGCAAGGGTGGGAATGCTCATGGCTGTCCCTTCGATGGCTGGTGATCGTTGTGCTGCCCGGGAGTTCGGCCTGCTTGGGGCGGGCCCGGCGCAGCGGGTTTACAGACCCGCCCCGCCGGAGTCCTTCCGGAACCACCAGCGGGGCAGGCATTGAGAGGGGGCGTACGCCCTGTGCCGCTACTTGTCCTTCGGGAAGGGGCAGTAGTCGCAGCACTCGGCGGCCCCCGAGGGCTGGAGCCACAGCGCGCGGTCCGGCTCGTACCCGGCCGTGGACATCAGCTCGGGTGTCCGCTCCAGTGCCTGCGCCGACGCGCCCGCGGAAGCGGGCGGGTCCGGCATGTGGTGCACGAACCGGCCGAGGCGGGAACACAGGCGCTCGTACGTGTGCGTGTGCAGGATGAGGGCATGCCAGCCCTTGTCGACAGCGCGGGACGGCCGCAAGCGCTCGCCCGGGATCGCTGCGCAGCTGGCCACGAACTTCAGCGCCTCCTCAACGATGCGCTCGGCGGTGCTCCGTTCCAGGTCATCGTGATCGCGGAGCACAGTGGCGACAACGGCCGCGAACTCCTCCTCGCTGATGAGGGAGAGCGCCGGCACCGCTTCGGTCCGCAACGTGCTTGTCTTCACGGGTCCTCCGATCGTTTAGCTGAGATCCTCGGCGGGCTGAGCAGGACGTCCGCCGAGGGTTGAGCAGACCTGACCCGCCCCGCCGGAGTCCTTCCGGGACCACCGACGGGGCGGGCGGTCCCGCCTCACTTCAGTCCTTCCGGGACCTGCGGTGAGGCGGGGTCTGTGTGCGGCCCTGACCCGGATGCGCCGCCATGGGGCCCCTCAACACCGGGGCACGGTGCCGTGCGTCAGTCCGGGAGCGGAGGCAGGCAGCGCGTATGCGTGTCACTCGACGGACCCGAGCTGGACGTGCGGAACAAGTCGAACGGCGCCGACTCCTGATCGGCCGTGATGGGCTTGTCGCAGACGGGGCACATCCGCAGACCCGTGAGGGTGCCGTGGTGGTCACACAGGGAGACGACCGAGCGGGCCAGACGCCGGACGCGCCGCACTTCGCCAGCCAGGCCGACCGCCTCGATCTCCTCCAGGCGTCGCCGGGCCTCGCTCATACCGGCCATCGCGACCTTCGCCTGAATGTCGTCTTCCGGCCGCTGGCGCATGGCTGCGTCGACTTCCCTGATGAGCCACGCCAGGTTCTGGCGGTATCGGTGCTCGGCCGCCTGCAGATCCTCGTACCGGATCAGCGGAGCGCCCTCGTCGAGCAGCACCGCGGCGTCCCGCCGCATCGCCGCGACATCGAGCTGGGCATCGACTTCACGCTGCGTCGCGCTCACAGCGCGAGCCTCTGTCCCCGGTGGCGCGGGCAGTTGCACGGCGGGAAGATGCCCATCGTCGGCTCCGGCTCCTGACCGGCCATGACGCTGAGCGTGCCGCGGTCCTCAGTGATCGCGCCTCCGCGGTTTACCGAGTAGACCCTGATCGTCATCTTGGCCCCGGATTCACGTTCCCGCCTCGGGGTTGTACCTTTCGCCATGTCGGCGCTCCTCAGCAGCGTTGGCCATGCCCCGGGGCCGTTCGCGCGGTTGCCGGGGTCTGTTCCTTGTAGGCATCGAGCCTTGTCTTCTGCGAGCAGCTCCGGGATGACCAGCTGGTGTTACCGAGGCGGTAATACACTGATTGCTGGTTCGGAACAGGCCACCCCAACGCCTACGATCACTCCGGAAGTTGGCCCTCATGGACGCCGCCACCCCCGGCCCGCTCGCGCCCAACGTCCTCGACAGGGACGACCTGAAACGAGCCCTGGCAGAGCACGACTTCGCCGCAGCCTTCACTCTGATCAAGAAGTGGGGCGGCCTCTCCCAGAACCGGATCGCGTCCGCGTGCCAGCTCACTCCCGGCAAGGTCTCCATGATCATCAGCGGGCAGCAGCAGGTGACGAGCTTCGACGTCATCTGCCGCATCGCCGACGGACTGCGCATCCCTGGCAGCATGGTTGGGCTCGCCGACCGCCCCTGGGAGAGACAACAGACCGACAGCACCGAACCACCGAAGCCGCCAGCCGCAGAGTTACTTGAGGACGACGCCCCCTGGCGTCCCGACGCGACCGTGCGCCTGGCCTCTGAACTGACCCGGAGCGATCTCGTAATGGACCGCCGAGCAGCAACGCGTGCCATAGCTGGCGCCTCGATCGCTGGCGCTGCCCTCCTCGACCCGCTCGAAGCGTGGCTCCAGCCCGCCGCCCCCTCCTCCCAACCAGGCCGACGTGGACACCTCGGCAAACGCGACGTCGAAGAACTTGAGGCCACAGCCCGTGCGTTCCGCGCCTGGGATCACAAGTTCGGCGGAGGCCTGCGCCGCAAGGCAGTCGTCGGCCAGCTCAACGAAGTCGCCGCACACCTTGAGGACCACCAGTCGCCCATGATCGAGCAGCGCCTGTACCGGGTCATGGCCCAACTCGGAGGCACCGCCGCCACGATGGCCTGGGACTCCGGCCAGCAGCGGCGAGCGCAGCAGTACTACCAGCTCTCTCTGCGCGCGGCTCACGCCGGAGGCGACACGGTCTTCGGCGCCAACGTCCTGGCGGGCATGGCCCGTCAGATGCTCTACCGCGACCGGCCCCAGGACGCTCTCGAACTTGTACACCTCGCCCAGAAGGGTGCAGGCCGCAGCGCAGACCCTCGCGTGCTGGCCATGCTGCACACCCGCGAGGCGTGGGCGTACGCGGCGCTCGGCCGCTCGGCCGCATTCAAGCGCGCCACCGACGAAGCCGCCGACACACTCGCCGACGCCGAGCCGGGGCAGGAACCGTACTGGATCGCGTACTTCAACAGCGCGGAACTGGCAGGCGTCACCGGCGGCCGTCTGCTGGACCTCGCCCGCAAGGACCCGCACCGCCATGCCGAGGCAGCCGCGGAGTCAATCCGCCAGGCCCTCGTGACACGCGGTCCGGAAGCCGGCCGCAGCCACGCTCTCGACCTGATCGGCCTTGCCGAGTGCCACTTCCTGACCGGCGACATGAAGTCCGCCGTGGACCAGACTCAAGTAGCTGTCGAGGCTGCGGCCCGCACCCAGTCCAGCCGGGTCCGTACGCAGCTTGGCCAGCTGTACCCGTACACGGTGGGCCGGGGGGCGTCCCGCTCGGTGAGCGAGGCACGCACTATGATCCGCGACCTGTTGGCCAACTGAAGGAGTAAGTGTTGACGATCTTCGCCGTGACCGGGCACATGGACCTGACCGACGAGAGCGTGCCCCTGGTCCGGGCCGCCCTGCGGAAGTTGCTCGCGGACCAGGCCGACGAGGTGGTCGGTGTCTCGTGCATCTCCAAGGGCTCGGACTCCATCTTCGCTGAGGTCGTGCTGGAGGTCGGCGGCCGCCTGGTTGTCGTACTGCCCTCACAGGACTACCGGCAGACGAAGGTGAAGCCGGACCACGAGGAGACCTTCGACCGTCTCCTCTCTGCGGCCGACGAGGTCGTTGTACTCCCCCACGAGACCGCGAACCGGTCCGCGTATGAAGAGGCCAACAGCACGCTCCTCCAGCGGGCCGACCGACTCGTCGCGGTGTGGAGCGGCAGTGCCCCGTCCGGTAAAGGCGGTGGCACGGTGGACACCGTCCTGGAAGCCCGCGAGATGGGTCTGCCGGTCGATGTCGTCTGGCCTGAAGGCGCAGCCCGGCGCCCTTGAACGAGGGCTCCATTCCGCTGCCGTTCTCTCCCTCGTCCCCTGATGTCGGAAGCCGGGCGGTCGAAGACTCCTCTGGGGTCTCGACCGCCCGATCGCATGAGAGCGCACACAGACACAGGCATTCGAACAAGAGTTCTCGTTTGAATCGTGCCTCGCCAACGAAGTGACCACCTCACCGACCGCCAGAAAAAGATCGAACGCTTCACCGGGAGTGGACCGCCGACAAGGATGAGTGCCCGACCGTCAGCGATATCGGCGCAGCGATGGCCTTCGCCACCCGATCCTCCGTCCACTACCAGCTCCAGCAGATGGAACAGACCGTCGCCGTGATGTGCGCGAAGGAAGGCCGACGCAGCGTCTACCGCCCGATGACCTGGGCCCGCTCGAGCTTCCGGATCCGGGGCCGCAGGCTGCAGGCGCTATTTTCCTGGTGGCCAGCAGTTGTAAGTCACATCAGGTTTGCACCAGGGGTCACGTGGCTGACCAGGACGCCCTCCGCTACGACATGACCGCCGTCGGGTGCACGATCATGGACATGGCCGTCGAGATTCGCACCCGCTACGGGATGCGCCCCGGGAGGCATGGAGGCACGCCCGCAGCTGGACACTCCAGGAAGCGACGGAACCGCATCACCCAGGTCAGCAGCCGGCACCGCGGCGAAGCCGTAGCCGCTGATGCCTCCCTCCTCGCCAAATGGGAGAAGTGGCCCGGCCCTTCCCCGTGTCGGCCTACGCCCTCCGTCCTCCTCACCATGGCGGACGCCTTCACTTGCCGGGCGGAGGATCTGCGATCTGGATGACCGACGGGTTCGTACGTCACGGCCTCGAGCGGACAGCCGAGAGCAATGTCCCGCAGGGCTGCGCGTTCGGTGTCAACGGCGGCCAGGCCCCAGCGCACGTCTGTGCCCACCCACTCGGAGACGTACTGGCAGCGGACCGCGTCGTCGGAGGTGTGCGGGAACCACTAGGCCGGGTCCTGGTCACTCGTGCTGCGGTTGGAGCGGCGGTGACGGCTGCCAGGGACGTCTCGGCACCCTGATCGTTGACGTAGGCCTCAGCTTGTCCCACGGTTCCAGCGCGGGCCCACGCCAGTCATTCGTAGGATCGGTGCGCCCTCCACCGCTGTGTCCGGTCCGTCCGCAGCGTCGTTCACGGCTTCCGCCGCCGTGGCATTGGACGCGCTCTCCGCCGCTCCCGCCGTACAAGGCCTGCGCGGGCTGCCACCGCCAGGAGCCAGCGGCGGTGGAGTTCCAGGCGTTGCTCCGAGATCGCCCCGTACAGGGCCGCGAAGCGTTCCACGGGGGCGAGGTCGAGCGGCACCGCGTCGTCCGCGCGGTAGCGGTGCCGGGTCGAGGTGTTCATGCCCAGACGGCGGGCCGGCGAGCCATGGCTCCGGTCCGTGTGGTCCTTGAGCGCCCGCTGCAGCGCCGCGAACCCGCCACTTCGTGGATGCCATCGCCGTCGTTGTGTGCCGGCACAGGTTCCTCGTCTTCGTACGTCCTCACCCGGCCCGGGACGCTATCCCAGGCACCCCATGTTTCTGCAGGTCTGGCTCTGACATCGTTCGGCGGGCTCTGGTACAGATCTTGTTTGCGCCGTGAGGCGCTGTTGGTTCGAGTGGAGGTGGAAAACCTGCACCAACCCGCTGTCGCAGCAGTCGGGTTGAAGCTTAGGGCAGCCTGATCCGGGTGATGCGGGGGAGGGTGAGAGCGGCCCTGACAAAGCCGGGACGTATCCAGTACTGCCAGATGGGGCGGGTCCGGCAAGCGTGATGGAGAGGAGTACGCGAGGAACAGGCGTTCTACGTCTCTTAAAGTGCCTCCGGCTCGGACCTGGCCGATCAGGGCCGGTAGCGGTGCGTATGCGGGTCATCCTTTCGGGTGGTCTGACATCTCCTGGGTTGGTCTACGAAAGCTGGCCGGGAGGCCACGAGGAAAGCCTGCGGCGTACTCGTGGCGATGCCGCAGGGACACAGTCGGGCGCCTCCTTCGTCGAGCGAACCACAGTGAACACGGGAACTGTCCCGAACCTCGCCCTGTCGTCTGCTGCCAGCAGGCTGCTCGGGCTGGGCGCATCGACCGCCGATCGGTCCGGGACGGGGCGGAGCCGCCGTAGTACTCCGAGGCCGGGAGAGCCGGCCGCATGGGGAAGGGCGGCAGCGGTATCGAAAAGGGAAGGACGCTGCAATGCCGGAAGACGCCCCGCCGAATGGCGGAGCTCTGGGCCCTCGGGCCCGGGTACTGGAGATGCAGACCAAGCTTCACCGTTGGACGGTGGCCGATCCCGGCCGCCGGTTCGATGACCTGTTCAACTTCGTGCACGACCCGGCGACGCTGCTGGCGGCGTTCGACCGGGGCGCGGGCAACCGGGGAGCCCGGACTCCCGGCGTCGACGGCCTGACAGCCACCGATGTCGAGGAGTCGATCGGTGTTCCCGGGTTCCTGAACGACCTGCGGGCCACGCTCAAGGACGGCTCGTTCCGTCCTCTGCCCGTGCGGGAACGCAGCATTCCCAAGCCGGGAGGCTCGGGGAAGGCCCGCAAGCTCGGGAATCCGACGATCGCGGACCGGGTCGTTCAGGCGGCGCTGAAGCTGGTGTTGGAACCGATCTTCGAGGCCGACTTCAAGCCGGTCTCCTACGGGTTCCGGCCCCGACGGCGGGCCCAGGACGCGATCGCCGAGATCCACTATTCGGCACCCGGGGATACCGCTGGGCGCTGGATGTGGACATCGAGGCGTGCTTCGACTCGATCGACCACACGGCCCTCATGGACCGAGTGCGACACCGGGTCAAGGACAAGCGCGTCCTGACGCTGGTCAGAGCCTTCCTCAAAGCCGGAGTCCTCACGGAACTCGGCGAGAACAAGAAATCACTGACCGGCACCCCGCAAGGTGGCATCCTGTCCCCGCTGTTGGCGAACATCGCCCTGTCGGCGCTCGACGAGCATCTGCACGGGCCCTGGGAACCAGGCGGGGCAATGGCCACCGAAGGCAAATGCGCCTATCGGCGCCGCAAAGGTCAACCCACGTGGCGGGTCGTCCGTTACGCGGATGACTTCGTCGTCCTGGTGCATGGCACCGAGGCCGACACCGCGGCACTGCGCGAAGAAGTCGCTGGCGTGCTCGAACCTCTTGGCCTGTGTCTGTCACAGGCCAAGACCCGGATCGCGCACATGAGCGACGGGTTCGACTTCCTGGGCTTCCGCATCCAGTGGAAACGCAGAGGTGGCACGACCAAATGGCACGTCTACACCTTCATCGCCGAACAGCCCATCCGGTCGCTGAAGGCGAAGGTCCGTGCTCTGACAGGCAGGACATCGCAGCAGGATCTTGCCACCGTGCTGAAGAGACTCACTCAGATCATGCGTGGTTGGGCCAACTACTTCAAGCACGCGGTCGCCAAGCATGTCTTCGACAGGCTCGACGCCTTCGTGTGGTGGCGTCTCATCCGCATGCTGCGGGAACGTCACCGATGGAGTTGGGGCGACGTCCGCCGCCGATTCACCACCGCCACCGGGCGGTGGCGACCCATCACGGCGGACGGGATCGAGCTGTTCCGGATTGCATCGGTCACGGTCAGCCGCTACCGATACCGGGCCAGCACGATCCCCAACCCATGGCAGCCTGCGAACCCGTCTGACGGCAGAAACCGTGGAGAGCCCGTTGCGTTGAGAGACGCACGGCGGGTTCGGCGAGAGGTCCGGAGAAACGGACCGGGAGCGATCCCGGCACCGCGCTCCGGGCCTACTCAGCGGAGTCGTCGCAGAGCGTCACCGGGCAGGTCGATTCGCGGCTGTGCTCACACCTGTTCCCGGTAGACCCTGATTTCCGTGGGATGGAAGGTGCTGCCGATCGTCCAGAATTCGTGAAGCCCGAGGCCGTCGGCCCAGCCGTCGACTTCCTCGCCCGTGTCGTGGAAGAACCAGGACTCGAAGTGCCCCAGCGCCCGAATTTGAAGGACGGGTTCGCACCGAAGCCGTCTGCCGGCCGGTGCGCTCGAGCCCATTCGCCGCGCACGGAAGGAACCCGGCCACCATGTCACAGCCCATCGAGGTGATCGGCGGGATTGACACCCACACCGACCTCCACCAGTCCGCCGTCATCGACACCATCGGGCCGGCACCTGGCCACCGAGGCGTTCCCCACAACACTCGCGGGCTACCGGAGCCTCCTGGAGTGGCTCCATTCCCACGGCCAAGTACAGGCCGTAGGGATGGAGGGCACAGGCTCCTTCGGTGACGAGCTTTCCCGCTACCTCCGTGCCAACCAGATCGTTGTCATCGAGGTGGACCGACCTGACCGTCGCGCTCGCCGTGCGGCCCGGAAGTCCGACCCCATTGATGCCTACGCCGCCGCAACTGCGATACTCGCCAGCCGCGCCACCGGCACCCCGAAGCACCGCAACGGCGCGGTCGAGGCAATCCGCGGACTGCGCGTGGTACGCGCCAGCGCCGTCAAAGCCCGCGCCCAGACCGTTAACCAGATCAAATCACTGATTATCACCGCGCCCGCCGCGGTTCGGGAAGCGCTGCGCTCGCTGACCACCACCGAGTTGGTCCGACGGCTGGCCGCCAGCCGTCCGGGCACCGATCTGGCGGCCCCGGCCACAGCCGTCAAAGTAGCCCTCAAACGTCTGGCCAGGCGCTACCGGTACTTGAGCAAAGAGAAAGCAGACGCGGACGTCGAGCTCCGCGCCCTGATCACACTGTTTGGACTGGTCACATGCTTGAGGCTTCTGAAGGCATGTAAAGCACGCTTCGTGCCCCAGGACGCGCTGCCTGGGGCACGGGCGGTGATTCATGCCTCCGACGGAGGTGAGGGCGAACACGCCTCGTGTGTTCACTGGCCCCCTACAGAAGTCGTCCGCCCGTATCGACGGGATAGCCGCTGCGGTCATGGCACTTGACGGATACGTGCGCCGCCCGCTGAAACGTCCTCGCGCTGCGAGCGCGTAGGTGCGCCAAGACAGTCATAAAAGCATCAAAGATGCTTTCGCAGCCAAAGAATTTTACCGACCGTACGGAGCGATTCGTGATCCCATTCAGTTACCTCCATTAACCATTCCCATCCAAGCTCTAAAGGGTCACAATAGAAGCCGCTTACGGGATCGGGAACGTAGTCCGGAATGGCATGCATCGCCTGTATGTCTTCTGGTAAATACTCATGTCCCAGTGCGCGAATTTGATCGGTGAAGCAGGCGCCAGTGGCGATAAGTGATGTCCTTCCCACGCGAATTCGAAACTTGGCAACTCCTTCGACATTTCTATACAGGATTCTAAATATACCCAATGCGTCGTCCGTACACCAGCTTCCTTTTATCTCGTAACGTCGGACTTCGCTATCCGTGTCAGGTAGCAGGCGGATCACATTGTACCGACTTTGCCCCTGAACGAACGGCGCATAAGTACTTATGGGCCACTTCTCTATTCGGCTGCCAATCCGACGCTCGAGGATTTTAACTAAGTTGGCGCGACTATCATCCCCGCGCGCTCCGTAGGTGTAACCCAACTGCGGAAGGAAAGGGAGGCTGGGAGAGGTCACCGAAATTTCTCCTCCCTTTCTGCCCGTGTCGTTGAGGATTGCATCGATGGCGCGCTCATCCCAGTATAAATAACGATACCTTCGCCGACGCACTACGACACCCCTTTCTTTAAGGTTTTCACCCATCCCATTAGCCAAAGTTACATTATTTCCATACCTAATAATCCCCCCACAGGTGAAGAGAGTCAAGGCCATGAGGGGGGCGTACAACCAACGATGCGGAGTGCTTCTGAAGTGGTCTTAGGGCTTGCCGGGAATCAACACATCGGTTTGATTCCCGGCAAGCCCTTAGACCCAATGCCGTTGCGTTATGGGTCTGTGGGTTGGGGTCGTTTGACGAGGATGGCTTGGGTGCCGGTGCCGGTGCGGGTGGGCTGGGGCCAGTGACGGTGTTCAGCCCGTTTGAGCCAGTAGTTGGACATCCTGCGTTTGACGACATGGGGCTGGCTGCGCAGGCGTCTGGCGGGCAGGAACCTTTCCAGCAGGTCTTCCTGGAGTATTCGCAGTGCCTGGACCAGGAGGTCAGGGGGGAAAGCTGCCGGACGTGACGGTCACACTGCGGCGAGCGGAGCGCAGGGTCTCGGTGAATGAGACGCGGTCGGGATCGATTTGGCGGGTGGCAGCGGTTGTCAGCATCAGCTCCCGCAGCGCATGGTGGACCAGGAGATGGGCCCAGATCTGTTGCAGGACACCGTCGGGTGTCTTGCTGCTGAGGACCACCTTCGTGCCGCGCTGGTGGGTTTTGATCTCGGCGAAGACGGATTCGATCTCCCAGCGTTCGCGGTAGAGCGCGGCCAGTTGCCGGGCCGGATGGCGTCGGGCGTCCAGGAGCCTGGTGACCAGGCGATACTCGCCGGCAGCGGCCGTCCTGACCGTGTCTTTGAGCTGGTAGGCCAGGACACGGACGTCGTCTGGATCACGCTTGGCGGGGTCGGTGTTGGCATGGATGGAAGAGAGCCACGATCCGTCACGCAGTTCCTTGTGGACCGGCAGAACGCGGTTGGCCGGCACCCTCCACAGCAGATCGGCCCCGGTGGCGGTGAATGCCCGCCACAGCGGGACGCCGAGGAACTCGCGGTCGGCCAGGAAGAGCTGCCCTGGCCCGCAGGAGCGGGGCAGGCGGCCCACCAGGGTCACTTCCCCGGTCCGGCAGCCGGCGAGTTCCGCGTCCAGCACCGCATGGCTGCCCACCTCCACCAGGGCGGCCATCCGCACCTGCACAAAAGCGCTCCTGCCGGTCCCGCGGCCGTTGCCGGGACGGCCGAAGGCGGCCGGTCGGCTTCGGTGTCCGCGACATCCCAGCAGGTCCCATCCACCGCGAGCACCCGCAACCCACGCCAGAAGGCCCCGGGAGTCGTCTCGGTGGCCATCGGCTTCGCGGTCGTGGCGAACAGCACCCGCAGCGGCTCGGATCCCAGCCGCTGCCGGGCCCGAAACAGCGACGACTTCGCCGGAACATGCCAGTCACCCAGCAGCCCCAGACCTCGAAGACCCGCGACCAGGTGCCGCATCACTTCCAGATACGGAGCAGGCGAGAACAGCGCCAGCCCCAACACGAAGTACACCACCAGCCGCACAGGAAGCAGCCGCTTACGCTGCCCGGCCGGCCGCAGGCCGCCACCACCCGATCCACCAACCCCGGCGGATACACCCAAGTCAACAGCCCCAGACCCGATAAGTCAGACACACTCACAGCCACCCGCACCACCCCCGGGACCCACTCCCAACCAGCCTACGCCCAAGGCAAAAGCAACGGCATTGCCCTTAGACCGTGTCCTACGTGGTGAGGCGAACGAGTCGCTTTCAGCAGCACAGGGCTGCGGCGAGTCCGAGAAAGGCCAGGTAGTTGCGGGGGTGACGCTCGTAGCGAGGGCTGAGTCTGCGGTAACCCGACAGCCAGGACATGGTCCGCTCGATCACCCACCTCCGACGCCCTAAACGTTCGCTGGACTCGATACCTTTGCGGGCGATGCGCACGCCGATGTGCTTGCCCCACAGCCATTTCCGCAGGTGGGGAACGTCGTACGCCTTGTCCGCGTGCAGCCGCTGCGGCTTGAAGTACCGGCCGCGGTAGGGGTCGTGTTGCGTTTGGTGGCCCTCGACCATGGGCTTCAGCCCTTCGCTGTCGTGGACGTTGCCGGCAGAGACACCGACGACGAGGGGCAGGCCGTTCGCGTCCGACAGGATGTGCATCTTGGAACCCGGCTTGCCCCGGTCCACGGGGCTCGGACCTGTGTGTTCGCCCCCTTTTTAGCGCGGACGTGCGCGGTGTCCAGGACGACGCGGGTGACATCGACGAGGCCGGCGTCGTCCAGTCGGTGCAGTACGGCCTCGTGCAGTCGGCCCCAGACACCGGCTCTGGACCAGATCAGGAATCGTCGGTGAGCCGTCGACTTCGATATCCCGAAGCACGGCGGCAAGGCGCGCCAGGCGCACCTGCTCACCAGGACGTAGACGATCGCCGCGAACAGCGTCTCATCAGGTGTGTCCGGCGTTCCGCCGCCCTGCGACCGCACCCTGGACGGAGGGATCAACGGCTTCGCGATCTCCCACAGCCCGTCCGGAACGATCCAACTCCAGGTCCCTCGCCCCATGTTGAGGCCATTGACCGCCTCACCACGTAGGACACGGTCTTACTGGTCGCTCGGATGTTCGGCTGGCTCGGGGGACGCGTCGTTGTCCACGCTGTCGTTGGCAATCGCGAGAAATAGCCTGGCGGCTGCCCTCGCGATGGGCTCATCGCTCTCGGCAAGCTCGCGCATCTCCCTGAAAAGAGCATCAGTCACGGCTTCGTCATCGCCGACAGCACTGAGTGCTTGGCCGTCGATGATGTCGCTGCCAACCATGGCCCGCAGCACCCTGCTCCCGACTGTGCCGGGGTCTCCGCCCTTGGCCGCAGTCTCCGCAACGCTCATCCAAACGCGCTTGAGTCCATCAGCCTTCCTGCTGGCCTCGTTGAACGCGATGAAGTCCTTATTGAGGACGGCTTCAGCTGGTGCGCCTGGCGCCGTCCGGTCAACGAGCAGGCTCAGTGCTCTCAGCAGAGCTCTGCCATGGTCAAAAATCTCCCAGAAGCCAGCCTCGTTGAGCCATGAGTGCTCGGGGACAATGCCATTCGCGGAATTCACCAGTTGGACCGGGCTGACGTGAAGGGCCATGCTGTGGCCCTTGTAGTCCATCGACACAGCCTGGTCTCCGAAGTTCACGACTCCGGCTTCCTGAAGTCGCTTGCGGACATGAACCGGAGCGAACTTCTTCATACGCCCCTTGTCGTCTGTGGTCAGCCAGTCGGCAGCATGTCCAGGATGGATGGCGAAGTCCATCAAGAGGTATTCGATCTCCAGGACGTCGCGCATGGCATCGGATGCGACCGCGAAGTATCCCGAGAGGGTCGCTTCCAGCGCCGTCATGAAGTCCGCGTGGGCCCTCTGAATCATGAATGTGATCTTCGAGAGTTCCGGCGTTTCAGCGAACGCCCTCCCAACCTCCGAGAGTCGGGTGAGCAGCTCGTTGATCCCTGCGAAGCGGATGTCGCCCGCGAGCCGCTTCAGATTCCGCCGACGTCGAGCTTCCGCGGTTGCCAAAACGAGGGCGGGGACAGGAGCTCCGTCCTCGGCCATCTTCATGAGCTGCGACATGTACGTGTTGTTGTCCGTCATCTCACCTCTTCCTTCAACGGTGATGGTCAGCCCTGCTTCGACTGCTAGGCAAGCCCAGATTCGCCGGCGTCGCCTGTGGCTGCTGCCACAAGGAAGCAGAGTGAGGGTGCCGTTCAAGTGGTGCTCGGTTCACAACATCTTGCTTGTCTTGGTGAAGTGCGGTGATGACGGTGGCAGCGATCAGGCTCCGGTTGAGTTCGGTGATCTCCTTCTTGGCTGCGGCGAGTTGGCGGCAGAGATCGTCGATTCCAGCATCTCGTCGGGCCTCGCTTGGTACTCCAGCTGTAGATCGTGATCTTCATGTCTGGGATGCGGCTTGTCGCCGGTAGTGGCTGGTGCGGGAGCGGGCTTGATGCCGGCGTCGCCAGTCGGACCAGCCGAGCCGGTGGGCCGCGTCGTGGACCGGCCGGACGATGAGCGTGATGAACAGGCGCTGGATCTCGTTGCAGGACAGTGGAACCAGGTCAGTGGGCCCGGGATGACGGACGTGTTCGTCGGTACGGACGACGACGAGGAAGGCATGGGCGAGCATGGCAAGGGTGACCCAGCGGCTCCAGGAGGGATAACGGCGGACCTGGTGCTCATCGAGTCCCGCCAGCCCCTTCTCTGTCTGGAAGGTCTCTTCCACTCTCCACCTGGATCGGGCGACCCGCACCAGCTCTGCCAACGGGACCTGCTGGTATGAGAAGCAGCGGTAGTAGGCAAGTTCACCGGCGGCGCGGTGGCGGCGGATCAGCATCTGGTGGCCTCCCTGGCGGGTTTCGGCCAGGTCGATGACCGCCCAGTCGTAGAAGCGGTGCCCCTTGGCGCCGACCCCTGCCGACAGCTTCTGCCATGCCCGCTTCGGCACCATCGCAGCCAGGGCGTCCGCGCGGAACTTCCCTGCGCCGGTAGCGACTTCATGGGAGCAGGCGACGGCGAGCACGTACCCGACCCCGTACTCTTCCAGCGCGGACCGCAGTGTCGGGTTGCCGCCGTAGACCTCATCACCCGTGACCCAGTCGACGCGGTGTCCGGCATTGAGGAACCGTTCGATCATCGTGCGGGCCAGTGCCGGATTGGTTGCGAAGACGGTGTCGTCACCGAGCCCTGCTGCCCGGCAGCAGTCCGGGTCGCACGTCCAGGAGCGCGGGATGTACAACTCCCGGTCCACCGCCGCGTGTCCCCTCTCGCCCGCATAGACGAGGTAGACGGCGTCCTGGGCGTTTTCGATCCTGCCGGCGGTTCCGGTGTACTGGCGCTGGACGGCGAAAGTGCGGGTGCCCTTCTTCACGTCGCCGGTCTCGTCGACGACCAGCACCGCTGCTTCGTCGTGGAGGTGTTCGACGACGTATTCGCATACGTCGTCGCGGACGGCGTCGGCGTCCCAAACGGCCCGCGACAGCAGCTGCTGCATGCCGTGCGGGCTGGTCTCCCCGGCCCACTCGGCGATGCTCCAGCAGTTCTTGCGTGGCAGGTCCGACCGCAGCCCGAGCACCAGCCGCCCAGTACGGCGCCAGGGCTCGACACGGGCGAACCGGCCGGCTATGCGACCCATGAGGGCCTCGAACGCCTCCTGCCAGCGAGCAGGGTCTACTCTGTGGCCTGCGGCCACCGCATGATCGTTTGTCTTCACACGCCGATGATCAACGGTGGCCGCACCTGTTGCGAGCATGAGGAGCACCGTGCAGGCTGCCGGAGTCGACATCTACGTGAATCACCCCGTGCTGCACCTGGGAGCGACCGACTGGGTTCCGGTCTCCCTCGCTCTGGACTCTGCACCCGCGGCCAGCTGCGACACCCACGTGGCTGTTCGTGTTCGAGCTCAGAGAAGACTCATCAGAGTGCGGCTCTTCACACAGCCCCAAGCGCCGGAGGCTGAAGGGCCCGACCCGGATTTCACCGCAGTCTTCGACGGCTCCCTCTTGCTGCCCGACGGCCGCATCGCGGTCGGCGATGTCGAGCAACTGACCCGCTTCGTGTATCGCGTGGGGGACCGCGGTGAGTACAACGTGCGTGTCGCAGTGGACTCGCCGGGGCCGGACGCTGGCGCCGTCGACGTCAGCATCACCCGCCCCATCAAATGATCTGCAAGGCAAGCCGCCTCAGCGTATGCAGGCCGCCGCCCAGCGGTCCCATTCACGAATAGCGTCACGATCTACAGCTGGAGCACTAGTGGTAGTAGAACCAGTAGACACCAAAGACGGGGTACTGGAAGCAGTCACTGTCGATCTCGTAGTACCGGTTGTACTCGTTCATCACGACGCGACAGTCGTGATAGGTGTCGAACGGGCCAGCGGTACTGAGCGCACGGGCAGGTGCAGCCTGCGCTGTGGAGGTGGCCGCCATGGCCAGGGCCAGAGCAGCAGTCGTAACACCAACGGACACCTTGAACGAACGCGACTTCATGAATCCTCCTTGAAGCATCGCCATAGAAAGAACGCCGCCGTCGACCTGGCCGCAACAGCAGCCAGCGCCGGCGCTACTGAGGGCAGCCACCGGAGCAGAGAGTGGTGAACTCCCCGGCACCGGTGGGGAACTGGGAGGCTTCCCAGGGCAGCGGCTTGGCGGGTGCGGTGCGGCCGGGCTCGGCTGCACAGGCGCCGGATACGAAGCCTATGGTGAGTACTACGGCGGCCGGCAGGCCGGCGGACAGTCGAGCAACAGCGCGCATGAGGGTCTTCCCCCTGGTCTGAAGCCGGGCGGCCAGATCAGGCCGCCCTCACCCCCACCCTCGCTATCCCGTCGGGCTCACCACAACTATTTCGGCTGAGATCGAAAAATGCTCCCCGAGCTCCGGCTGAGAAGGCACCATCCTCCTCGCGCCCCCTTCTGTACGCGGCACTCCAGGGGGCGTGCAGTGCCTGTCCCTCGCCCGGGACACCAGAGGCGAAGCGGATGGCTGCGGATGCGTCCTGGTGTCGAGGTGGTCTGCCAGGGCTCGCTGGTCCACCGTCAGGGCATCACCGACGGCGCCCCGGACGCAGTGCAGGTCAACGACCGCTTCCACCTGTGGCACGGGCTGTCGAAGCGGATCGGGGACATCGCCGCCACCCACCGCGACCGGCCATTCGCCGCAGTACCCCCGCCCGAACCTGCACCGCCACCAGCAACCCCAGCAGGTACGTCCGACCATGCCGGCACCCCAGACCACCGCCACGCCAAGCAACTGTCCGAAGCGGGACACGCGGTGACCGACACCGGGCTCTCGCTCAGCGCCGCAGCCCGCGAGTCGGGCCTGAACTGGCACACAGTAGGCAAGCACGCCCGGGCCGCCACCTGACAGGATTGCCTACGGCGCACCCGACCCCGCAAACCCACCAGCCTCGATCCATACCTGGAGTTCAACTCCGGCGTCGACGAAGGCCGCATCACCGATCTCAGGCTCCAGAAACGGATCATGGCTGGACGCACAGGTTCCCCGCTGCTCCGCCACCGCGTCACCCTCGTGGCCGTGCTCCGACGCCGTTACCTGTGACGGAACGTCACCGGCGCACGGTGGCACACCCCAGCTTCACGAAACCTTGCCAGGGCCACGTTCAGATGTACGCCGACAAACCCCAGTTGGCGCGAGCGCCAACGACTGCCTGAGCTGCTCCTGGTCCTCTGAAGCTGTTTCAGATGCATGGGCGCGGGAGCGCGACGCCCAGCGGGAGGGCGCCGAGCTGGCCGGTCTACAGGCTGGAACGGGACGTGCCGGGCAGGAAGCGGGACCGCACGGCGCCGATCATGCCGAGTGGTTCGACACAACGGTGAGGGCATGGACACCACCGACAGCGTCACCGCGCGCCGGGCCTTGCCCGTACGCGGCGTGCGCCAACACCGCGCTCAAGGGCTGGGCCGCCCGCCGAGACCGCCTGTTCGGACGGGGTGCGCATCGGTGTCCGGGTCCTCGAACAGCAAGCTGAGTGTGCGTTTCACTCACCGACGAGGACGGTGACCGCAGGTGCGAGATCGCGTCGTCCTGGCAGGTGAGGGCGTGGTCAGCGTGTGTTGTCGGTGAGTCCTTCCACCCGCTGCTTGAGGCCGTTGTTGAACGCGGCGTACCCATCGTGCTTTGGCGTCCTCAGAAACCGCCGGGTCAGGGTGACCAGGGCGCCGGAGAACTCCTCGCGGTTGGTCAGGCGGGTGGTGCCGTCGTGGTTGAGGGAAAGGACGAAGGAGTGCTGGCCGTGGAACAGCCGCTTTGTGCCGAACGTGCCTGCCCACCGCAACTCCTGGCCGGGTATCGCGACGGTGACCGTAGGCCTGAAGGTCATGCCCGGCATACGCATGGTGAGTCTGCTTCCCACTTGAGGGGTTCCCTCAGCTGCGGAGAAGTTGCTCCACTCGCCGTAGGTGGCAAAGTCGGTGAGGACGTTCCACACGGATTCCGGGGCGGCGTCGATGTCGATGACGGCGGTGAGCACTGCGTCCATGACGGTGTCCATTTCTGACGGGCTGCGGGAAGGAGGGGTTGGCAGTGCTGTCAGCGAGTGGTCTACCGGTGATGATCGGCGGGGTCTGCGACCGCGGCAGCGCGAAGGCCACGGTCGACGAGGTCGATGAGATATTCGAAGCTCTCACTGACGTCGGCGGACCACTGGAATCCGCCGGATGCCTGCAGGCTGGCGAAGCCGTGGAAGACGCTGCGCACCGCCCGCAGCGCGTGGGTCATCTCCTGTGGGTCGATGTCGTATCCCCGCAGTACCGCTTCGAAGGGTCCGATCCCCCGTCTGGAGGCGAGCATGACCGGGTCGTCGGGACCGGCCGGTGTGAGGCCGAGAGTGGCCGCGTAGCGGCCGGGGTGGGTGAGCACGAAGTCGCGGAGTGCACCGGCCGCGGCGGCCAGAGCGTCGCGCCCGGCGCGACCCTGGATGGCCGCGCCGATCGCGTCGGCGGCCTCGTCGAAGGCGAGCGCCGCGATGCGCCGGTGGAGGTCGTCCTGGCTGGCGATGTGTTTGTAGAGCGAGGGGGCGCGCACCCCGACCCTCTCGGCCAGCCGGCCCATGGTCAGCTCGGTGAAGCCGATCTCATCGGCGAGCTCGGCGGCCGCGGCGACGATCGTGGCCGCGTCCAGGCCTGCCCTAGGCATCGACGCCCGCCAGGAAGGCCAGAACCGCGGTGAGGGTCTGCTGGGGGAACTGGACGTGCGGGTAGTGACCGGCCCCCTCGACCATCTCCAGCCGCCCCAGACCGGCCGGCAGGCCGGCGACGATCGCCTCGCCCTCGGCCCGCGGCGAGGCCCAGTCGGGGTCGAGGGTGCCCTGCACGATGAGCACCGGGCAGGTGACGTTGCCCAACTGCTCACCGGCGTCGGCAGGAGAGATCCTGCCCATCGCCTGCAGGACCTTCATCCGGCCGGGCTCCTCCAGCATCGCGGCGATCTGCCCCATCCGCGCGTCCCAGTCCGCGGGCTTGGAGCCGGGATAGGCCACGTCCAGGTACTTGGCCCACTGCCGGGTGCTGCCGAGGATGACGGTGCCCATGAGATGGGTCGTGCCGCGGCGGTAGCCGGCCACCCGCAGGTCACCGAGCCGGACCTGCTGCTTGCGGGTGAAGGGCGCCAACTCGACCAGCGCCGTGACGAGCTCCGGGGCCTTGGCCGCAGCGATCGTGACCGCACCGCCGGCGATGGAGTGGCCGACGAGCACCGCCGGTCCGCCAAGGTGCTTCACCAGGGCGATCACATCACCCGCGAGGTCGGTGCGAGTGCAGGACGCCCACCCGACGCTGGACTCACCGTGACCACGCAGGTCCACCGCGGCAACTCGGTATCCGGCTTCCACCAGGGCCGGGGTGAAGAACCGGTACGCCTCCCGGCTGTCGCCCATGCCGTGGACGACCACCACCAGGGGGCCGGCGACGCCGCTCATCTCGTAAGCGATGGTCCCACCGTTGACGTTCAGGAACTCGGTCACGACTACCTCCACGCAGCGAGATAACCTGATGGCTATCTACGTTAGCTAAAAGCTATCAGCATTAGCCAGGAAGTCAATCCCGATGATGGAACTGCGGACAGGGCCCGTGCCGCGCCTGGAGGCCACGCGCTGCGCCAAAAGCGCGGGCTGCCGGGCGCCCTGCGATGTGCCGCACTGCCTGCGCACGTACCCGGGGCGGCCACCAGCAGATGATCGACGCGGTGCGCCACCTCGTCGACAGCGGCATCAAGTGGCGGGCGATGCCAGCAGACTTCCCGCCCTGGCCACGTGACTACGCCTTCTTCGCCCGTCGGCGGGACACAGGACTGGTATCCGAACTGCACGAACGGCTACGGGAAGCGGTCCGCCGATCGCAGGGCCGTGCAGCGTCTTCGGGTACGACTCGACATCCCCCGCGTCGGGGTGCTCCTCGTCCACGTGAACGCCGACCACTGATGCGGCGGTCCGGGCCCGGGCGGCCGGCGCCCAGCCGGGCCGGAGGACATGAGCGGCCTCACACCGAACGGCGGCGGCAGGGCTTGCGGGGCTAGGCCGTTTCTTTCCGATCATCAGATCGTTGGTCCGGCCGTGCCATTAACTGACGTGCAGTGGGCGCGAAAAGAGCCGTTGTTGCCGGACCGGACGCCGAGGCGGGGCGGGCGGTGGAGGGATCACCGGCAGGTGATCGACGCGATCGTGTGGAAGTTCCAGACCGGGTCGCAGTGGGTGCACCTCCCCGTCGAGTACGGCTCGTGGAAGGGCGTCTACACGCGGCTGGGGAACGGGGCGATCGACGGCACGTGGGAACGGGTCTTCACTGCCCTGCTCGCCCAGGCCGATGCCGAGGGAGACCTGGACTGGGTCGTCGCGGTCGATTCCACAATCGTGTGCGCCCATCAGCACGCGGCCGGGGTCCGCAAAATGGGGCCCCGGCCACCGGGCCCGGCCACCACGCGATCGGACGCTCCCGTGGTGGGCTGACGACGAAGATCCACCTTGCCGCGGACAGCCGTTGCCGACGGATGTGCTCTGTCCTCACGCCCGGTCAGGCGAATGATGCGCCTGCGTTCGAGCACGTCATGGCCGCGCTGCGCGTGCCCGGAGCGGTCGGCCGGCCACGCACGCGCCCCCTGGTGGTCCTGGCCGACCGGGCCTACTCGTCCCGGGCCATCCGTGAACACCTACGCAGGCGAGGAATCCGGGCGGTGATTCCCCAGCCGGCCGATCAAGTCGCCAACCGCAGGCGCAAAGGCCGCCGAGGAGGCCGTCCACTTACGTTCGACCGCGAGGCCTTCAAACGGCGCAACACCGTCGAACGCTGCATCAACCGCCTGAAGAACTGGCGCGGCCTGGCCACCCGCTATGAGAAGACGGCCACCGTCTTCCGAGCCGGACTACATATCGCCGGCATCTTCATCTG
The DNA here is from genome assembly GCF_042715345.1 of Streptomyces sp. NPDC058697. Classification (NCBI taxonomy): domain Bacteria; kingdom Bacillati; phylum Actinomycetota; class Actinomycetes; order Kitasatosporales; family Streptomycetaceae; genus Streptomyces; species Streptomyces sp. NPDC058697. Next base: position 259,306 of record NZ_JBHXSU010000010.1, on the reverse strand, counting down.
GGCCGCTCGCTGATCCGAGAGGAGCCATCTGACGAGAGTCAGTTCCAAGGTTCCCGGTAGGGGTTTTCACCCAGCAGCTTCGCTGCGGCCACGCAGAGGTCTTCGCCGAAGAGCTGGTTGCTGCCCCATTCGGAGCCCCAGAGGTCGGACGCGGCCTGGGCCACAGCGCGCCAGGAGTAGCCCTCATCGCATCGCCACGTGCGGATCTGAGCAGCCATCTCCGGTGTGATCGTCGCCGGGTCGACAGTGCCGTGTGTCATCCCAGCGACCCTAGGGACAATGCGGAGAAGGTGGCCACCGGATTAGGCCCTCGCCCGCCCGGCGGACCGGCCCAGGACTTCGCCCTCAGGAATCGACACGCGCACAGCTTCGGGACACTCCCAGTCCCAGGAGCTGGGAGTGCCATCCGGTGAACCGCCAAGATCCGAAAGAGAGGACCTAGCTCGCCGGCCAGTTGGCTCTGCCGTTTGGTTCCTACGCCGGTTGAGACCGGTCACCCGCCGACAGGGCTGTACACGGCCCACGATCCGACCGGCACGTCCGGAACAAGCCGGTGCGCAACAGCGCGCATTGCCGCTACGGTGCGCGCATGAAGGCAGCGGTGCACAGCCGGTACGGGCCACCCGCTGTGGTCCGGATCGCCGAGGTGGACAACCCCTCGGCCGGCCAGCGGGACATTCTGGTGCGGGTGCATGCGACCACGGTCAACCGAACGGACTGCGCCTACCGGGCGGCAAGGCCCTTCTTCATGCGCGCGCTCACCGGCCTCGCCCGCCCACGGCGTGCCGTGCTCGGGACGGAGTACGCCGGAGTGGTGGAGGCCGTCGGCAGCGGCGTCACGTCCTTCTCCGTCGGCGACCGGGTATTCGGGTACAACGAGGGCAAGTTCGGAACCCACGCCGAATACCTGTCGGTCGCCCAGGACGGCCCCCTGGCCACCATGCCCGCCGCCATGACCTTCGAGGAAGCCGCTCCGGGCACCGAGGGCGCGCACTACGCGATGGCGTTCCTGAGCACCGCCCGTGTGCGGGCCGGGCAGGACGTCCTCGTGTACGGCGCGACCGGGGCCATCGGCTCGGCGGCCGTGCAACTGCTCAAAGAACGGGGCGCCACCGTGACCGCCGTGTGCGGCACGGCGCATCTGGAGCTGGTGAAGGGTTTGGGCGCGGACCGGGTCGTCGACCACACCGCCCAGGACTTCACCAGGGACGAGCAGAGCTACGACGCGGTGTTGGACGCCGTGGGCAAGAGCACGTTCGGCCGCTGCCGGCGGCTGCTGAAACCCGGCGGCGTCTATCTGTCGTCGGAACTCGGCCCCGGGTGGCAGAACGTCCTGCTGCCCATCATCACACCGCTGTTCCGGGGCCGCAGGGTCCGCTTCGCCTACCCCCGGCAGAACCAGCAGATCATGCGTGAGATCCGGGACCTGATGGAATCGGGAGCGTTCAGGCCAGTCATCGACCGCCGCTATCCGCTGGAACGGATCGTCGACGCCTACGAATACGTCGAGACCGGACGCAAGATCGGAAACGTCGTCGTCACCGTCGCACCCCACACAGCCGCCCACTAGCTCAGACGCCGCACCGCCTGAGCCGCAGCGCGCTCCACCGCGCCGCGGCCGTGGGTGTGGACCAGGGCCAAGCGGCAGCACTCCTTCGTGGGTTCACCGATCACCACGCGCGGTGGGGATGCCAAGATGCACAGCCCTATGCCGCCCGCGGCCCCGATCGAGCTGGCGGAGCTTCTCCTCGGCACTGGCAAAGCTGACCCGGAAACCTTCGACCTCGTCGAGCCAGCCTTCCGTCTCGCTGCTGGTACGGCGGATAGCGGGCGTTCCGGCGCCGTTGTCGGAGCCCGCGGCGTGCTCCAGGAAAAGACCGTCACACGCGTCCAGCGGTCGCTCTCTGCGCGGCATCGCTGTAGGCCTCCCCGTTTCCCCTGTGTCGCAGGCTGCAGGGCATCCCCATACTCTCGGGAGTTGTTCCCCGCGCGGTGGTCACGTCAAGGTGTTCAGCTTGGTGCGGAGTTGCGCGGTGTCGGGGTGGTCGGGATCATCGAGGATGGCCAGGGCGCGCTGCCAGGCTTCGCGGGCCGTGTCCGTCGCACCGACGGCCAGATGGACGTCCCCGAGGTTGCCGAGTGTGTGGGCTTCTCCCCGCCAGTACCCGCTGTTTGTATGTGTGTCGAGCGCCTGGTGGTAGTAGGTAATGGCGTCGTCGTGGCGCCGGAGCCGGTGGTGGACGGTGCCGAGGAGGTCGAGTGCGACGCCCTCGCCCCAGCGGTCGCCTTCGGCGCGTAAGACGGTCAGTGCCTGTTCCAGGCAGTCGATGGCGTCGTCGAACCGGCCGAGTTGCTGGTAGGAGTCGCCCAGATTGAACAGGACATTGCCCTTACGGATCCTGGCTTCGCTCATCGCGTGGATGGCCAGCGCTCGGCGGCAGTACTCGACGGACCTGTCCGGCTGGCCGATCTGACGGTAGGCGTAGCCGAGGTTGACCATGGCCTGACATCTGCCGGATACGTCCCCGAGTTCCCGGCAGAGGGCCATCGCCTGCCGGAAGTGGTCAATGGCCTCGTCGAAACGGTGTATCTGCGTCAGAGCGCTGGCCGCATCACCGAGGCTCCATGCCTCGCCGATGCGGTCATGGGTCGCGCGGGCGGCGTCGAGGGCGGTCCGGGTGGTGTCGAGCCAGTCGTGCAGATGGCCGCGGAGGTAGAAGAACCCCCACAGGACTGCGGCCATCCGCCACGCGATGCCGGGCCGGCCGACGGCGACGGCATGGTGCACCGCGGCGACGAGGTTGGGACGCTCACTGTCACACCAGTTGAGGGCCTGGTCGTGGGCACTGAACGCCAGCGGGTGGCAGGAGGCGGGCAACGGGTCGAGGGGAACCCGGCGGCGGTTGGGGGTGAGGAATGGATGGATGGCGTCGGCGGTGTGCAAGTACCAGGTGAGGAGCCGCTCGGCGGCGTGGTCCCGCTCTGGCGGTGTCTCCTGGGCGAGGACGCGTTCGGCGGCGTAGACACGCAGCAGGTCGTGCAGGGTGTAGCGGCCGGGTGTGTGCTCGGTGAGCAGGTGGGCGCGGGTGAGTTCGATGAGCAGGCCGCGGGTGGGGCGGAGCGGGAGTCCGGCGAGAGCGGCCGCGGCGGGTGCGGAGATGTCGGGCCCGGAGTGCAGGCCCAGCAGGTGGAACAGGCGCGCTGCCGGGGTGGACAGGGCCTGGTCTGACCAGGAGAAGACGGCCCGTGCGTCGGTGGTGAGGTCGCCGCCGTCGAAGGCGTCGAGGCTGCCGTGATTGTCGCGTAACTCCTCGGCGACGGCGCTGAGGGGGAAGCCGGGGTGGGTGGCGGCGCGGGCGGTGGCGATGGCCAGGGCCAGCGGGAGCCGGGCGCACCGGGTGATGATCTCCTGCGCGGCGTCCGGTTCGGCCGCCACTCGTTCTTCCCCGAGGCGGCGGGCCAGTAGGTCGCGGGCCTCGGCCGGGGAGAGCAGGTCCAGGGCGAGGGGGTGGGCCCCCTCGGTGGCGACCAGGCCCGCGAGCCGGTTGCGGCTGGTCACCAGGGCCAGGCAGCCAGGCGAGCCGGGCAGCAGCGGGCGGACCTGGTCGGCGTCGCGGGCGTTGTCCAGCACCACCAGCACCCGCTGCCCGGCCAGCAGGCTCCGGTACAGGCCCACCCGCGCCTGAAGATCCACTGGGACCTGCCGGGCCGGCACGCCCAGCGCGTCGAGAAAGCCCCGTACCGCCTGATCGGGCGTCACCGCCGCCCCCCACGGGTCGAAGCCGCGCAGGTTCACATACAGCTGGCCGTCCGGGAACCGGTCAGCCACTCGGTGCGCCCAGTGCACCGCCAGCGCCGTCTTACCCACCCCTGCCGTCCCCGACACCGCCGAGACCACCACTGCAGCTGGCCCTTCGGCGGCAGTGGCCAGGATCCTGTCCAGCCGGGTCAGCTCCTCCCGTCGGCCGGTGAACCCCCGGACCTCCAAAGGCAGCTGCGCCGGGACCGCCCGGCCGGGCCCTGTCTCGGCGGGCGGCTGCGTACCGCTGGCTGCGGGCCGGGCGGATTCGCCGCGCAAGATCGCTTGATGCACGTGCTGCACCTCGGCGCCCGGGTCCGTGCCCAGCTCCTTGGCCAGCCGTTTACGCAAAGCGGTGTAGCAGGCCAGGGCCTCGGCCTGCCGCCCGCACCGGAACAGCGCCAGCATCAGTTGCCCGGCCACCCGCTCATCCAGCGGATACGCCTCCGCTCGCGATGAGCACTCGGCCAGCACCCGAGCGTGCTGCCCCAGCCGCAACCGCACATCCGCCAGATCCATCTGGGCAGCCAGCCGTTCGGTCTCCAGAACGTCCCGCTGAGTGTTGAACCACGGGGTGTCCGCCCCGGCGAACGCCTCCCCCCGCCACAGCCCCAGCGCCTCCTCCCACAATGCCGCCGCACGCTCAGCCGCATTCACCGACCGGGCCCGAGCCACCAGGTCACGGAAACGGTGCAGGTCCACAGCCTCCATCGCCACCACGAGCCGGTAGCCACCCTGCTCCCGCACCAGCTCCGATCCCCATGGCGTCAGCGCCTGCCGGAGCCGCGAAAGATACCCATACAGCGTCTCCCGGCCCCGCCGCGGAACACGTTCTCCCCACACCCGCTCCTCAAGCGCACTCGCCGACACCACTTGGCCGGCGTCGACGAGCAGCGCCGCCAACACCCGCCGCTGCCGGGCGTGCCCCACATCCACTACGGCATCGCCCCGCCACGCTTCAACGATGCCCAGAACCCCGAATTGCACCGCCATCCGCCCCCGTGGTCGTGATCACGTCACTCCGGTCTAACGCCGCAGACCAGTGGTTCCAAGCCGGATTCAAGACTTTCCCCAGGTTTCCCCACGGCCACCGCAGCACAGTGGCACACACCACGGCCCATCCACCCCGGCCAACAGCCGTCACGGGCTTCCAAGTCGGCAGTGTCGGAGGGCGGGGCCGTGCTGCAAGTCGAAAAGCAGCTCAAGATTCACAAGAAGGGGTTCAACCATGGCGAAAAGAATCGGTACGGCACTCGCGCTGGTCGTAATGCTGGCACTGGTAGGGGTCGCCCCGGCCTCGGCGTCCAGCGCCTCGTCAAAAGTGACAGTTCGTTGCAGCACGACTATCCAGCCCGCTGGCTATCTGCCCGCCGGCCGCCCCCTCTTCCCCAGCTGCCAGAGGTGCCAGGACACGGGGGAAGACCTCATACGGTCAGGCATAGCCAGGAACGCCTACTGCAGGATCTTCAATTTGGAGCTCCATGATGTCCGCCTCTTCCTGTGGCACTGATGTGTAGGCGCTCGGGGCCCATCGGTGCCCAGGTGTACCGTCCGTCCCACCCGCAATTCCACGAACGTCAGCACCTTGTCCGCGGCGACGGCCTGGATCTCCACGCTCGCCGCGTCCTCCATGGCCATCGTCACGGTCTCCAACGCCCTGTGTTGCTCGGTGCGACAGGTCACCACCAGCCCAGGTCTGCCCTGGGTACTCTGGAAGGCGCTGAGAGCCTCAAGCGCCAGGACCGCACGGGACTCAGTCCCAGGCGACGGGTCGCGATCCACCTCGTCCAGACCGTCCAGCACCGGCAATATCAGCCGCGCCTCGACCAGCGCGGCCGCTGTCCGCCGACGCAGTCCGCATGCCTGTGTCAGATGCTCGACCAGCCAGTCGCCGATCGGCCGACGGCTGTCCCACGAGGCGGCGGGCAACCGCACAGGGATGGGATCCGTGTCCTTACGATCAGCCAGCAGACCGCCGATGAGCGTCACCAGCAGGACCGTCTTGCCCGCCCCTGGCGCTCCCGTGATCATCAGACGTCGCGAGCGCAGGGTGCGGTAGTAGGACACCACGTCGTTCAGCGTCCCGGTGGGCAGGCCGCCCTCGGCGTCACATCCCGGGGTGGGCCGCAGGACAAAGTCGATGTTGATGGTTCTCATGTTCCGGCCGATGAGCCGGGCCAGCTCACGCCCTTCCACGTTGGCGACTTTGTCCGCCAGGCGTGGAGCCCAATAGAGAGGATCGGTCGACTGCCAACTGAATGCCCGCAAGGACAGGTTCCCGCCCCACAAGGCGATGGCCTGCGCTGCGCCGCCTCCAGCCGAGGCTGGCGGCTGCCGCAGTTGCGGGCAAGCCGTCCTGATCCATCCGCCGAATCGCGCGCACTTCGGCGGGCTCGCCGGGGGACACTGCAGAGATGCGGACGCTGCGGGGCTCCTTCGCTCGTGTCGCATTCGCTCGAATCGGCTCACGTCGCTTCGGCTTCGGCCGCGTGGGCCAGCTCGTCGGCATCGGCGAGCATCCGTGCGCTGTCCGGCTCCCTGCCGGTGAACAGCCGAAAGGCGTCGGCGGCCTGGAAGGCGACCATCCCGAGACCGTCGAGAACGGTGCAGCCGCGTTCGCGGGCGGTGCGCAGCAGCGCGGTTTCCAGCGGACGGTAGACGACATCGGCGACCCACAGTCGCGGGTGCAGCAGTTCGGCCGGAAGGGGCAGGCCAGGGAGTGCGGCCATTCCCGTGGGCGTGGCGTGCATGAGGCCGTCCGCACGGGCCAGCAGCGCGGGGAGGCGGTCCGGCGTTTCCGCAGACGCGCGCCCTGTGCCGTACTGCCGAGTCAGCAAGGCCGCCAGACCGGCTGCACGGTGGGTCAGCAAGTCGACGACTGCGAGGTGTCCGGCGCCGCGGGCAAGCATCGCGTTGGCGATGGCCGCCCCGGCTCCTCCGGCGCCGAGCAGCACCACCCGCTCCAGGCAAGCTTCGGGCAGTGAGCGGGCGAACGAGGCCCCGAACCCGGTGACGTCCGTGTTGTGGCCGGTCGCCCGCCCCTCCCCGAAAACGACGGTGTTGACCGCACCGACCGCCTCGGCCTGCTCGGAGAGGACATCGAGGTGCTCGATGACGAGCTGCTTGCAGGGGTGGGTGATGTTGAGGCCCGTGAAGCCCGTGTCCTGGGCACCGTCGAGCAGTTCACCCACCTTCTCTGGGGCAGTACCGAGGGTGTCGAGGTCGATCAGGCGGTAGAGGTAGCGCAGGCCGTGCCGGTCCGCCTCGCGTTCGTGGAGTGCGGGGCTGAGCGACGTGCCAATGCCGGAGCCGATCAACCCGACGAGATACGAGTCCTGGTCCATCGCCGCGCTCCCTTCCGTGAGCCGTTCACAGCCCGAGGTAGATCTGACGCACCCGGACATCCCGGCTGAGTTCCTCGGAGGTTCCGGTCATGGCGACGACGCCGTTCTCCATGACCAGGCAGTGACTCGTCGCGCCGAAGGTGAGTTTGGCGTTCTGTTCCACGAGGAGCAGGCTCATCCCCTCCTCGCGCAGCCGTTTCAGCGCGCTCAGGATCTCGCCGACGAGCTTGGGCGAGAGCCCCATGGACGGTTCGTCGAGCAGCAGGATGCGCGGCCTGGCCATCAGGGCGCGGCCGATGGAGAGCATCTGCTGCTGCCCGCCGGAGAGCGCGCCGGCCAGCCGCTGGCCCATCTCGCCCAGCACCGGGAAGAGTTCGTGCACCTCGGCCAGCGTGGCCCGGGTCTCGGCGTCCCAGCGGCGGGCGTACGCGCCGAGCAGCAGGTTCTTCTCCACGGTCAGGCCGGGGAACACATGCCGGCCCTCCGGTACGTAGCCGATGCCGTGCCGCACCATGTCGCGGGCGCGCACGCGGGTCAGGTCGTGCTCGCCCAGTGTGATGCTTCCGCCGCCGCGCGGCACCAGCCCCATGAGCGCCTTGAGGGTGGATGTCTTGCCCGCGCCGTTGGCGCCGATGATGCCCACCGATGCCCCGGGCTCCACGCTGAAGCTGATCGAACTGACCGCACGGACCCCGCCATAGTGCACGGACAGGTCGTCGACGGCGAGTGTGGCCGGGGTGCCGGCAGTGGGCGCGACCGTTCGCCGGAAGGGGATCGTCCTCATCGTCCTCACCGGGTTGCCTCCTTCGACGCAGGTGCCTCGGCCGAGGGAGGGCTCTGAGCCGGTGCGGCGGTGGTTTGGGCCGGACCAGCGGGAGCCCGGGGCGGGGCCGGTTCCGGTCGCGGAACGTCGGCCATCGCGGAGTCCCCGAGATACGCCTCGATCACCTCGGGAGCGACGACCACCTCGGCGGGCGTGCCCTCCGCGATGACGCCGCCGCTGGAGAGCACCGTGACGCGCTCGCACAGCGACATGACCAGGCCCATGTTGTGCTCGATGAGGACGACAGTGGTGCCGCTGTCACGGATGGAGCGCACGATGCGGGCGAGCTGCTGCACCTCTTCGCCGTTCAGCCCGGCGGCCGGTTCGTCGAGAAGCAGCAACCTGGGCCGGGAGGCCATGGCACGGGCGATCTCGATGCGCCGCTGGATGCCGTACGGGAGGGAACCGGGCGCGGCCTCGGCGAAGTCGGCGAGCCCGAAGCGCTCCAGGAGTTCCTGGGCCTGGCGGCGCAGCTGCCGCTCTCGGCGTACGACTCCGGGCTGCCACACCGCGTACTGCCAGATGGTGTACGTCCTGGTGCGGTCGAGGGCGACGAGGATGTTCTCCCGGACGGTCAACTGGCCGAACAGACGCAGGTTCTGGAAGGTGCGGGCCACGCCGAGGAGGGAGAGCGCGTACGGACGGGCGGTGGTGGTGGCGCGGCCGACGAACCGCACCTGCCCCGACGTGGCCCGGTAGAAGCCGCTGATCACGTTGAACAGGGTGGTCTTGCCGGAGCCGTTGGGTCCTACGATGCCGCGGATCTCGCCGGGCCGGACCGTGAGGGACACGTCGTCCAGGGCGCGCAGTCCGCGGAAGTCCTTGGTGACGGACCGGATTTCGAGGAGAGGCTCGTGCCCGGCGTCGCGCGTCTCGACAGCCTCGTACGGCTGGAAGGGGCGCAGCCGGGCACGTTCCTCGGTGTCGCTCCGTCGCCGTCGGTTGGCGAACTCCCTTACGCGGGAGGGGATTCCGGCGAGGCCGGTCGGCGCGAAGACGACCATGAGGACGACCACCACGCCGTATCCGAGCTGTGCGTACGTCGAGAAGTCGGAGAGCCACTCGCGGATCAGGGTCAGTCCGACCGCGCCGACCACACAGCCGACGAGGGAACGCCGGCCGCCGATGATGACCATGGCGAGCAGGATGAACATGTTGCCGATGGAGAAGGTCTCCGGGGCGACATAGCGGATGAGGCCCGCGTACAGCACTCCGGCCAGGCCCCCGTACAGGCTGGCGAGCAGGAACGCGGTCATTCGCAGCAGTGGGATCTCCGCGCCCATGGCGCCTGCCGCCAGGGAGTCGTCGCGCATCGCGCGCAGCCGTCGCCCCAGGGACGTACGGACGACGAAGAGCCCGAAGCCGAGGCCGAGCGCGCAGACCACCAACTCCAGGTAGTAGTAGAGGTATTCGCTGGAGAGGTCGATGCCGGGCAGGGTGGGCAGCGGGATTCCGGAGATGCCGTCGGCGCCTCCGGTGACCGAGGCGTTGGTGATCCAGTTGATGAAGCCGAGTGCCAGGCCGAGCGTGACGATCCCCAGGTAGTGGGACTGCATGCGCAGGGCCGGTATCCCGACGAACAGGCCTGTCGCGACGGTTGCGAGTACGGCGATGACCGCCGCCGCCCAGAACCCGTACCCGGAGTCGGTGGTCAGGATGGCGAGGGTGTACGCGCCGACGCCGAAGAACGCCACCTGGGCGAGGTTGATCTGCCCGGAGACGCCCATGGCCAGGCCCATGCCGATGGCCAACAGGGCATAGATGAGCGCGATGTTGACGACATGGATGGAGTAGCTGCCCAGGCCGTACGGCAGCAGCCAGGCGGCCACTGCCAAGGCCCCGAGGCCTCCGACACGGAACTTCACGCGCGGCTCACCGTCCTCTCCCCGAAGACGCCCATCGGGCGGATCATGATGGCGGCGGTGAAGACCAGGAAGGTCACGAGCACCGAGTAGCCCTGGAAGTGGCCGGCCGCGTAGGAGTCGAGGACGCCGATCGCGAGTCCGCCGACGACCGCTCCGGGGATGGACCCGAAGCCGCCGAGCATCGCGGCGGCGAAGCCTTTGATGCCGAGCGCGCCGCCGAGCGAGGCGTCGACGTACAGCATCGGCCCGACGAGACCGCCGGCCAGGGCGGCCAGGCCCGCACCGATGGAGAAGGCGAGGGCGTTGCTGCGGCCGACGTTGATACCGACGGCGGTGGCCGCCTCGTGGTCCATGGCGACAGCCTGCATGGCCGCACCGCGCTTGGTGCGTGCGAGGAACCATGCGAGGCCGAGCACGGCGAGGGCCGCCACGGCCATCACCAGCAGGTCGTACGTGCGCACGCGGACCCCGAACAGGTCGAGCGGGGCGGACGGAACGGGTGAGCGCACCGCCCGTCCGGTGGTGCCCCAGATCAGGATGGCGACGGCCTGCAGGACGATGCCGAAGCCGATCGTGCCGATCAGCATCAGGTCGAAGTCCTTGTTCTCCAGCGGCCGCAGCACCCGCTCGATGACCAGACCGATCGCGGCCGTGACCGCGATGGCCACGACCATGGCGACGGCGAAGGGCAGTTTGGAGGTCAGGTAGAAGGTGGAGGCCGCGTAGGCGCCGATCATGGCGATGTCGGCGTGGGCGAAGTTGACCAGGCCCATGGTGCGGTAGACCAGGGAGAACCCCATGGCGACCAGGGCGTAGACCGCCCCGAGACTCAGGCCTGAGACGAGTGTCTGCAGTGTCTCTTGCACGTCAGTGCTCCCGGTGCCTACTGCTGCGGGACGAGCTTGCCGTCGCGGATGACGCCGATGGTGGTCTTGGTGATGCCGACTCCCGTCTCGTCGTACTGGAAGTCGCCGAGCAGGCCCTTGTACCGGGTTGCGCGGATGGCGTCCGCGAGTTCCTCGCCGGTGGCGGCGTTGCTGGTCTTCAGCGCGGTCAGCAGGATGTTCGCCCCGTCGTAGGCCTTGGCCCCGTGCATCTCCGCCTCCTCGTCGTAGGCGGTCTGGTACGCGGCGGCGAACTTCTTCGCGGCGGCGCTCACGTCGTTGCTGAGATAGGGAGAGCTGACGATGGTGCCCTCGACGGCTTCCTTGCCCGCGGTGTCGATGAAGACGGGGGTGCCCTGAGGTGCGGCGCCCGCGAAGGGCGCGGTGATGCCCAGGTCCCGGGCCTGCTTGACGATCAGTCCGGCCTCGACCTCCTCCGAGCCGATGAAGACGACCTCGGGCTTGGTGGACCGGATCTTCGTCAGCGCGGCGCTGAACTCCTTCTGGTCGGTGGTGACCACCTGGTCGGTGGTCGGGGTGACACCGAGCCCTTTCACGGACTTGAGGAACGCGTCGTGCTCGCCCTTCCCGAAGGAGCCGTTGTTCGTGATCATGGCGATCTTCTTGTAGCCCTTGTCCTTCACCAGGTGCTGGGCGAGCGTCGAGTCGTAGGTGGTGCTGGTCGGTCCGTTGAGGAAGAGGTACGGGCTCTTCAGCGCGACCAGGCCGTCGGACTGGCCGGAGGTGATGTTCGGGATCTTCGCCTGTTGGAGCACCGGTCCCATGGCGATGGTCACGGCGCTCTCGGCCGTGCCGATCATGGCGACGTACTTCTCACTGACCAGCCTGCGGGCCAGGTTGGTGCCGGTGGTCGGGTCGCCCTGGTCGTCGAAGAGCTTCAGCTGGATCTTGCGGCCGTCGATGCCGCCCTTCTTGTTCCACTCGTCGACGGCGAGCTTGGCGCCCTTGTACTCCCAGTCGCCCAGTGAACTGAGCTGTCCGCTCTGCGCGTTGACGACGGCGACCTTGATGGGTCCGGACGACGCCTTGGTGTCGTCGGCCGATTCGCCGGGTGCGCTGCACGCGGTGAGGGCGGCGGCCAGCGCGGCGGCGGTGCAGACGGCGGCTCGGGTGGTGGTGCGTGGTCGTGGGGTACTGCTGCGGGTCATGGGGTCACCTCGTTGTGAGCGGACGGGAAGGTGCGGGGAGGTCAGTCGGCGAAGGACCCGCGGTAGATGTCCTTGATGTTCCAGTGGCCCGGTGTCGGCACGGGTTCGTTGACCATCGGTACGTCGATGACGGCGGGCCTGCGCCGCGCGATCGCGTCGGCCAGGGCCTTGGAGAGGTCGGCGGGGGCGGCGACGGTGTATCCGTCGGCGCCGCAGGACCGGCCGAAGGCCGCGAAGTCCGGGCTGTAGGGCCGTCCTTCGGCGTCCGTGAACTCGCAGCCGTAGGACCGGCCGAACGACGAGGCCTGGAGGTCGGCGATGGTGCCGTGGGCCCGGTTGTTCATCACCACGAAGATGACGGGCAGGCCCTGTTCGACGGCCATCGGTACGGCGGGCAGTTGCGCGCTCATCCCGCCGTCACCGATGAGTGCGACCACCACGCGGTCCGGCTGGGCCATCTGCACACCGACCGCGGCGGCGGGGCCGAAGCCCATGGTCGAGGCTCCGCCGGGGGTGATGAAGCGTCCGCCGTCGGGGAGTTCGTAGCACTGGGCGACGCCGTTCTTGTTCCAGCCGACGTCGGTGACGAGCACCGCGTCGTCGGGCAGCGCCTCACGCAGGTCGGCGAGGATGCGCTGGGGGCGGAGGGGAAAGTTGTCGCTGCGGCCGTCCTCGCGGGCGGTGTCGAAGACGGCCCGGCGGGCGGTGACGATGGTTTCGCGCAGCCCGTCTCGGGTCAGCGGCTGCGGCCTGACGGTCCGTACGGCCTCGCCGATGGCCCGTACCGCGTCTCCGACATCCGCGACGGCACCGATCTCGACGGGATAGTTGCGGCCGATCTCTGCGGGATCGATGTCGATCTGGATGAGCTTGCTCGGCGGGCTGTGCTTGTCACCGAAGGTCCAGGTGTACGCCGGATTCCACGAGCTGGCGTCGGTCTCCGCGAAGCGGGTGGCCAGCGCGAGGACCACGTCGGCGCCCTTGGTGTACTCGTGGGTGGTCTCCAGGCCCCAGAAGCCGGGCATGCCGAGCAGCAGGGGGTGACTGTCGGGCAGGGTGCCCTTGCCCATCAGGGAGTGCGCGAGCGGGATGTCGAGGTGCTCGGCGAGGGCCAACAGGGCCTGGCGGGCTGCCGGTTCACGCAGTCCGCCCCCGAAGTAGATCAGCGGGCGTTCGGCGCTCAGCAGCGTCCGGGCGATGCGCTCGGCGGTGTCCCGGTCGAGCGCGGGGAGCGTGGTGCCTCCGGGCAGCGGATACTCGCCGGCGTACTCCTCGACCTGTCGGTTGAACAGGTCCATCGGGATGTTGACGAGCACGGCTCCCGGCCGCCCGGAGGTCGCGGTCCAGAAGGCCCGTTCCGTCGTGCGGGCCAGATCCTGGACGCGGTGGACGTTCCAGGCTCGCTTGGTGAAGGGCCGGTAGATGGAGGTCTGGTCGGCGTCCGCGTGGAGGTTGACCTCCTGGTGCGGGTGGCGGCCGGCGTAGTAGGAGGGGATGTCGCCGGAGATGACGATCAGCGGGATCGAGTCGAGGGCGGCGGTGGCCACTCCGGTGACCGCGTTCATCATGCCGGGGCCGACGTGGGTGAGCAGGACGCCGGGCTTTCCGGAGGCCCGGGCGTACCCGTCTGCGGCGTGCGCCGCGGCCTGCTCGTGACGGGCGATCACGAACTCGATCGAGCTGGGGCCGAGCGCGTCCAGCAGGGCGATGTTGGTGTGGCCGCAGGTGCCGAAGACGTACTCGACGCCGTACGACTCCAGCTGGGCGGCCAGGGCTTCGGCGGCGGTCACGGTCATGCGTCGGTCTCCCCGTCGGTGGAGGTCGTGTCGATGAGGGTCGGAGCGAGGGAAGTCGCGTCGCCCCACACGGACAGGCCGCGGAGCAGGAGGGTCTTGACGACCGTGTAGTCGTCGATCATCGAGCGGGGTGTCTCGCGGCCGAACCCGGAGTCCTTGACCCCGCCGAAGGGGACATGGTCGAGGCGGTAGTTGGAGCTGCCGCCGGCGATCAGCGCGCCGGTCTCCAGCTCACGCCAGGCGGTGATGATCCGGCCCATGTCGCGGGTGAAGAGCCCCGCCTGCAATCCGTAGCGGCTGGTGTTGCAGGCGTCGATGACCGCGCCGAAGTCGTCGTACGGAAGCACCGCGACCAGCGCCCCGAAGACCTCGTGGACCACGACCGAGGAGTCCGGCGCCGGGTCCGCCACGACGGTGGGCGCGGCGGTGGCGCCGTCCCGGGTGCCGCCGCGCAGCACCCGGGCGCCGGAGCCGGCGGCCTCGGCCGACCAGCGCACCACGCGCTCCGCGGCCTCCTCGTCCACCATCGCGCCCACATCGGTGGCCGGATCGAGCGGGTCGCCCACCTTCAGGGTGTCGACGGCTGCGGTGAAGGCGTCGAGGAAGGCGTCGTAGCGGGAGCGGTGGACGTAGACACGCTGGACGGAGACGCAACTCTGGCCGGAGTTGCTGTATCCGGTGCGGGCGCACTCCTTCGCGGCCTGCCCGATGTCTGCGTCCTCGCAGACGATGGTGGCCGCGTTCCCGCCCAGTTCGAGGACCAGGCGCTTGGCCCCGGCCGCGCGGGCGACGGCCCGGCCGGTCGCCGCGCTGCCGGTGAAGCTGATGACGGCCACCTCGTCGGCCGCACACAGCAGTGCGCCCACCTCGGCGCCGCCGTGCAGCAACTGCACTGCCTGCGGGGGCATGCCCGACTCAAGGAGCAGGGCCACGATCGCGGCGGTGGCGGCCGGCGCCTGCGGCGGGGCCTTGACGAGGGTGGTGTTGCCCGCGGCGAAGGAGGCACCGAGCTTGTGCGCCAGGAGGTTCGCGGGGGCGTTGAAGGGGGTGATGGCGAGGGCCACCCCGGCCGGTGCACGATAGGTGAAGGCGGTGTTGCCGACGCCGCGTTGCCAGCCTGCGACGGGCAGGGTCTCGCCGCCGATGTGACGCGCTTCGGAGGCACACACCGCGAAGGTGTCCGCGACCCGGTCGATCTCACCGAGTCCGTCCTTGAGCGGTTTGCCCAACTCCAGGGCGAGAAGGCGGGCCAGCCCCTCGCGGTGGGCCGAGGCGGCGCGGGATGCTCGGTCCAGGATGTCCGCGCGCAGAGCGGGGGCGAGGCCGGCCACCGTGCGGGCCGAGAAACGGGCATAGGCGAGGGCGCGGGAGACTTCCTCCCCCGTCGCGGTGGTCGTTCGACTGACAACTCGGCGCAGATACGGGCCTGTTCGGGTCACCGCGGGACCGTTGCCACCCCACTGGCCGCCGACGTAGGGAGGCGCTTCGGCCACCGCCGCGTCCGTGCCGGCTTTGAGAAGGGAATCGAGCATGAGATCTCCCAGGAAACCGCTAAGTGGTACTGGTGGACTGCTCTGTGGGTCGGCGTGTAACGTACGGGCGCCAACTCGCGGTGACAAGAGGGCCGTTCGAGGAAGTTTCGAAGCGGAGGGAGAAGGCGCGTGAGTGAGACCGACCATGAGGGGGCGGCCGAGGCGACCGGGGTGCGCAGTGTGCGCAGGGCTCTGGACATCCTGGGACTGCTGACCGAGGATCAGCCGACGGTCACGCTGAGGGAGATCGTCGACGCCACCGGCCTGGCGAAGACCACGGTGGTCCGCCTGGTGCAGACCCTCGAACAGTGCGGTCTGCTCTGGGACACCCCGGCCGGCTACACCGCGGGTCCCGGTCTGTGGCGCTGGGCGCATCTCGCGCACACCAGCTGGGAACTGCCCCGTGAAACCCGCAAGTTGATGCGCGAGCTGGCCGAGGAGCAGCAGGAGACGGTCAACCTCTTCATGCTGCGCGGTCTGTCCCGCGTCTGCGTGGCCCAGCAGGAGAGCCCACAGCCGCTGCGCCATGTCGTACGGGTCGGCGACGAACTCCCGTTGTGGGCGGGCGCCTCGTCCAAGATCCTGCTGCGTACGGCCCCCGACGCCCTGCTGCGCCGGATCGCGGCGGGCTCCCCGCACGGAAAGGGACATGCCAGGCAGCTGCGGGTGTGGGCGGACCTGGCCGCGGAGCGCGGCTTCGCGGTCAGCCGGGGCGAACGCGACGAAGGCCTGACGGCCGTTGCCGTACCCGTCGTCGGCCGCAGTGGAGCCGTCGTCGCCTCCCTCTCGCTCAGCGGACCCAGCCACCGCTTCCCCGAGTCCACCGTCGAGCGGTTCGCCACCGCCCTCACCGAGGTCGCCCGGCAGATGTCGGAGCAGGGCTTCGACCATCCGCTCAGCCCGACGAAATGACCACGCGGCAGAAGGCGCCGCAGCCGCCGCAGAAACTGCACGAACTCCAGGAAGCACAGAAGCCGCAGGAACCGCAGGAACCGCAGAAGGAGCCGGTGCATGCCCGAACGACCGCTCTCAGGAATCCGCGTACTCGATCTCACCAATGTGCTCGCAGGACCGTACTGCAGTTACCACCTCATGCTCCTCGGCGCCGAGGTCGTCAAGGTCGAACAGCCGGGCAGGGGCGATCTCGCGCGGAGTCTCGGCCCTGATCCGGAGCTGAACCGGGCCGGTATCGGCGCATCGTTCCTCGCCCAGAACGCCGGCAAGAAGTCACTCGCACTCGACCTCAAGGACCCCGGCGACCGGGCCGATTTCGAGGAGTTGGTGCGCGGCGCGGACGTTCTGCTGGAGAACTTCCGGGCCGGGGTGCTGGACCGGATGGGATACGGTGCCGACCGGCTGCGGGGACTCAATCCGCGCCTGGTCAGCTGTGCGATCACCGGCTTCGGCCAGTCGGGGCCGATGAGCGCCGCTCCCGCCTACGACCAGATCATCCAGGGCCTGTCGGGGATGATGAGCATCACCGGCACCACGGACACGGCCCCGCTCAGGGTGGGTTTCCCCGTGTGCGACTCGCTCGGCGGCCTCGGCGCGGCCCTCGCGATCAGCGCGGCTCTGCTGGGACGGGAGAGGACCGGGCGAGGGGCGCGGCTGGACGTCTCCATGCTGGAGGTTTCCCTCTCCGCGATGGGCTGGGCCGTCTCCAACTACCTGGTCAGCGGGGTGGATCCGGAACCGATGGGCGACCAGAACGCCACCGCGGCCCCGTCCGGGACCTTCGAGACCGCCGACGGAGGGCTGAACATCGCGGCCAACCGGCAGGAGCAGTTCGTCACGCTCTGCCGTCTCGCCGGACTCCCCCACCTGGTCGACGACCCCCGGTTCGCCGAGCGCGAGGCACGCAAGCGGCACCGCGCGGAACTCAACACCGAACTCAATGCGGCGCTGCGCCAGAAGTCCGCTCTGGAGTGGGAGGCGACGCTGTCCGCGGCCGGGGTCCCGGCGGCCCGCGTCCTGACGGTCCCCGAGGCCGTGGAGCTGGAACAGCTGGCGCACCGCGGGTTCTTCACCGACCTGCCCTATCCGGACGGCTCCGGCCGCACGCTGCGGGTCAGCGGCAACGGCGTCCTGGTGGACGGCGAACCTCTCTCGCCGGACGCCCCTCCTCCACTGCTCGACCAGCACCGCGAGGAGCGGGAGCGGCTGATCGCACGCTGGCGGGCGCACGGCCACGCCGCCGAAGCGCGGGCGTCATGACGGCCGGGCCGCAGGACGGCCTGGTCGCGCAGTGGTGGGCCACCGCCGTCAGCCGGGTCGAACCCGGCATCATCGAACTGCGCGAACACCCGGTACAGGACCTGATCGGCCATGCGACCTTCGTCGAGACGATCTGGCTGATGCTCCGGGGCGAACTCCCCCGCCCCGAGCAGGCCGGACTCCTGGAAGCAGCCCTGGTGGCAGGCGTCGACCACGGACCGCAGGCGCCCTCGATCGCCGCCGCCCGGATGGCCGCCACCTGCGGAGTGGGGCTCAACAGCGCCGTGGCCACCGGGGTGAACATGCTCGGCGACGTGCACGGCGGGGCAGGCCAGCAGTGCGTGCAGCTGCTGAGTGAGATCACCGAACGGCACGGCCAGGGGCGGGAGTTCGACCTCGCCGTGGCGGAGGTCGTCGGCGAGTGGCGGGGCCGCTCGCGCTATCTGCCCGGGTTCGGCCACCGCTTCCACCCCCGCGACCCGCGCCGTGACCCGCTGCTCGCCCTGGTGGACCAGGCCGTGGCGGACGGCCTGGTCAAGGGCGCCCACCTGCGGGCGGCCCGCGCCGTGGAGGCGCAGCTCAACCGGGGGCGCGAGGGACGCAAGCCCGTGCCCATGAACATCGACGGCGCCACCGCCGTCATCTACGCCGAACTGGGCTTCGCCGCGCCGCTGGCCCGCGGCCTCTTCGTGCTGAGTCGCAGTGTCGGAATCCTGGCGCACGCCTGGGAGGAGACCGGGCAGGGGCGCCGCAACAAGAGCCCCATGCCACCTTCCATGGTGCCGGTCCACCTGGCGGCACCAACAGCGCGTCCGTAGCGCTTGGTTGACCCTCACCGCTCGAAAATCCCCTGTCGCGTGTCTTGTCATGGACGCACCGCCGTCCCTAACGTGACCTCCCATCACACGAACCCATTACGTGGATTGAGCAACCCATCTAGCGGACCTTGATCGAATCGAGGGAACTGAACGATGGAAAGACGCTCCTTCCTCCTGACAGCCGCGGCAGGCAGCGCGGCCACCGTCTCCTCCCTGGCACCCACCGCCGAAGCGGCCTCGAAAGGCGCCCCGAACGCGTCCTCGGGCCTCGCGCTCCCGGTGCCCCCGCAGTCCGCCGCGCTCGGCACCACCGGCACCAACTGGCCCAAGGTGGGCGGCAATTACGGCAACCAGAACCACTCCACGCTCCGGGACATCACCCCGCAGAACATCAAGAGGCTCGGCGGGGCCTGGCACATCAACCTGGAGGGCGGCTCCACCAGCACGTACCAGCAGTGCACGATCGTCGTGCAGGACGGCGTGCTGTACGTCGAAACCACCCAGCAGAACGTCTTCGCCGTCAACGGCAGGACGGGCAAGGTGATCTGGAAGACCAACCTCGGCACCGAGACCACGAACATGCGCGGTGTCGCCGTCGCCGAAGGCAAGGTCTTCACCATCTCCGGCGCCAACATCGTCTACGCCCTCGACAAGAAGACCGGGACGATCGTCTGGCAGAAGCCGCTGATCGTCGACGACAACGGCGGCGACGACGGCTGCGACAACGACAGCAGCCAGTGCGGCGGCAACAGCGGCGGACTGGCCGGCGCGGTCGTGCACTGGGACGGCCTGGTCTACATCGGCACCGAGGGCTCCACCGCCGGCGCGCGCGGCCGCGGATACGCGCTCGACGCCAGGACCGGCAACGTCGTGTGGACCTTCTGGGGCCCGCCCGGACCCGGGGAGTTCGGGCACGACACCTGGGAGGGAGACTCCTGGAAAACCGGCGGAGCGGTCCCCTGGATCCACCCGGCCGTCGACCCCGAACTCGGCCTGGTCTACTGGACGTTCGGCAACCCGTACCCCCGCACCGACGGCTCCTCGCGCGGCGGCGACAACCTCTTCGCCAACTCGATCGTCGCCATCGACGCCAAGACCGGCAAACGGCGCTGGCACTTCCAGTCGGTCCACCACGACATCTGGGACGCCGACAACGTCATGGCGCCGGTGCTCGCCGACCTCCTCATCGACGGCAAGAAGCGCAAGGTCGTCGTCTACGGCTCGAAGACCTGCTGGTACTACATCCTCGACCGCCGCACCGGCGAGGCGATCCACGGCATGGAGGAGCGGCCGGTCCCGCAGCACGCCCTGCAGAAGACCTCGCCCACCCAACCCTTCCCCGGCGGCGAGCCATTCGTGTCCCCGTATCCGGAGCTCGACAAGACGACGCGGCCCGTACCCTTCTACCCGACCGGCGGCCTGTACGAGGTCTTCTGGGACCGGGCCACCATCCTCTTCCCCGGAGCGGGCGGCGGAGCCGACTGGGGCTTCCCCTCCTTCAGCCCGAGGACCGGATACGTCTACGTCGGCTACGGCCTCGTCAACTCCTCCTACTCCAACACCCGCGGCGGACGCGTCAACACAGCCCGGCCCCTCGGCGAACTGTTCGGCGGCGGCTTCGTCGCGGTGGACCCCCGCACCAACACGGTTGCCTGGCGAAATGAGGGCCCCTGGTCACTGGCCCACGGCAACGGCATCCTCACCACCGCGGGCCGAGTCCTCCTCCAGGGCCGCCCGGACGGTGTCCTCGAAGCGATGGACGACACCGACGGAAAGACCCTGTGGACCTGGCAGTGCGGCGCCGGAGTCAACACCATCCCCGTCTCCTACGAAATCGACGGCGAGCAGTACATCGCCGTGCTCGCCGGAGGCAACGGACTCCCCTTCCCCGACATCCCGCGGGGCGACCACCTCTGGGCGTTCAAGCTCGGTGGCACAGTCGAGCAGGCGCCCGCACCCACTCCCCCGTCCCGCCGCAACCAGATCCGTACCGCCGCCGTGACCGGTGCGACGGCACACAACACCGTCACCCTCGGCCGCGTCTGGAGCAGCGCCACGGGCGCCCCCGGCGCCACCGAGAACACGGTCGCCCAGAACGCCATGGCGCCCCAGCACCTGACCGTCCCGGCCGGCACCACCGTCACCTTCACCAACCCCGCCGACAACCGCCAGGCCCACGGCGCAGTGGCCTTCTTCGACGCGGAGTTCGACACCGGGCTGCTGATGCCGGGCCAGTCGTACACCTACACCTTCGGCAAGCCCGGCGAGTACTTCTACAACGACCCGGCCTTCCCTCAGTCCACCGGCAAGATCGTCGTCCAGTGAGAGGAACGGCCGCCATGACGTCCAGAACACGTCCAGCACGTACGACAATGTCCGTAGTGGCCGCGGTCAGTGCCACGCTCCTCATCGCTCTGGCCGCCTTCTTCGGCCTCCAGCACCAGACGTCCGCGAACCAGGCTTCCGCGCGAGGCGAAGGCAGACCCACCGGAGCCGGAGCGCAGGAACTCGGCGACCCCGACTACGGGGTCTGCCGCGGCACCAGCGCCAAGTGCTACCACGACTGGGACAACTTCTCCCCGGCCACCGACGGCTACCGGGTGCTCCTCTACACGCGGACCGCGGGACCCCGCCACGCGAACCTCGGCCCCGCACTCGGCGCCGGGCTCAACCCCACGCTCGCCGACACCAACGTCGTACAGAACGCTCTGGTCAAGATGGGCACGGCAAACGGCTTCACCGTCGACTGGACCGAGGACGTCACCCAACTCTCCTCCCCCGCACGGCTCTTCCGGTACAACGCGGTCGTCTTCTACTCCACCAGCCGCGACACTCTCGACGACGCCGCGCAGACCTCCCTGCGCCAGTACGTCCGCGGCGGCGGAGGCTTCGTCGGGATCCACAACGCCTTCGGCACGGAGTACAACTGGCCTTGGTACGAGGGCCTGTTGGGCGGTGCGAACTTCTACGACCACGGACCCGACCAGCGCGGCACGGTCGTCGTGCAGAACCGCCGTGACTCCTCCACCTCGGATCTTCCCGCACGCTGGGACTTCACCGACGAGTGGTACAACCTCGTCCCGGCCCCTTCGAAGGTCCGCGTCCTGGCCTCCGTCGACGAGTCCACCCTTGCCGAAGGTGTCACGGGCAACCAAGGCCACCCCGGACATGGCAGGCACCACCCGGTCGCCTGGTGCCAGTACTACGACGGCGGACGTGCCTGGCTCACCACCCTCGGCCACGACGCCAAAGCCTTCTCGACCGACGGCTCGTTCCCCGGTGCCGAACAATTCCAGAATCTGATCCTCGGCGGCATCGAGTCCGCCATGGGCAGAACCCCGTTCTGCCGGGCAAGCTGAATCGCTCCACCAGCCGCGGTCGGCCAAAAGGACCATGAGGACCAGCGTGCCGACCATCCCACTTCATCCACTTGCTGATCGTCCGGCTCGGCATCAAGGTCCGTTACCGGCCTCTTCGGGGTGTTGACGGATGTGCGCGCTCAGTTGCCGAGGCCGGCCAGGAACGCGGACGGGTAGCGGTCACTGCACGCCACCCCGGCGGCACTGCCTTCTCGATCTCGGCAATGGCGTCAATGGTGAGATTCCCCTCCACCGCAGGCACCGCCTCGGCCAGTCGCTCGCGGGTGCGGGCACTGACCAGCGGAACAATGCCCTCGCCGCCCTGTGCGGCCGCCCAGGCAGTGGCCAGTTGGGCGACCGCGCGGCCGTCGCCAGGGTCGGCTCTGTGGCCGGAGGCCAGTGCCCGGGGATGAGGCCGCGGCCGAGGAGCGAGCCTGCTCAGGCGTTCCTGGATCGCTTGACGTTCGGCTTCTCCGCGGGCGTGGGTCTACCGAAAGGCGTTGGAGTCGTGGTGCGACTCGATGGGCAGGCGGCGGCCTCGGCAGCGTGTCGCCCAGGCGGAGCCATCAACACACTTCACCTTCTCGTTCGGGATGATCTCCGCGCGGAGGATGTACTCCTTCCTGAGTTCGTAGAACTGATCGTGGGCGGACGGCACGATGGCGAGGGTGGAGCCGTCGCACAGCTTGAGCATGTAGATCTGCTGGAGGCGTGCGTCGCTCGGCTCGAAGCGTTTGGTTGCCGCCTTGGAGTCGGGCCCCGTGTTGCGTTCTCTGTAGACCTTCAGGGCCTGGTCGGTGGAGGCGCTGCGGGACAGCGCCTTCCGGCGCCGGTGCCGCCGGTGGTGAAGAAGTCCTCGAAGGCGTCGGCGACTTGACTGGGCGCCGGCTGTGCCGACCTCACCCTCGACGGCAGCGGGCGGGGAAGCCGACACCACACGGTCCCTGCACGAGGCCCTCCCGCAGGAACCGTGTCTCACCTCGAAGGCCTGTCGGTCGATCAGAAATCGATTCTGTCGCCCTACCTCGGCATGCCCGTGTGTGGCTTGAGGAACGTCATGGGCTTGACCAACATCGCGGTAGAGGACTTCCAGCCGTCCGCCGCGTTCGTCGCCCAGCAGGCTGCCGGCCTCGTCGTCGGATCCATGATCGCTCGGAGTGCAGGCTTTACCACAGGTCCGAACGCGCCAAGATCCGCAGCGAACGCCGGCAACACTGCGGCCGCCTACATCCCAAAGCCGCCCGATCAACCCCGGTAACGTTCATGACCTAGGCACTGGCCGGCTGTGCAGGCGCCGGATTCCGCGTCACCCTGCACAAGATCGGCGGCGCCATGGTCGACTCCTGTAGTTTCAGCAACACCAATGGGGACTCCGAGGCCTGCTGAAGCCTTACTGGTACCGGCTCTCCGAGAACGACGGCAAGGACCACACATGACGGACGCGCCCATACGCATCGGACTGGCCGGCTACGGCTTCGGCGGCAGGTATTTCCACGCGCCGTTGCTCGCCTCCACGCCGGACTGCGAGTTCCTCGGGGTGGTCACCGCCTCGCCCGAGCGCCGCAAGCAGGTGGCCGACGAGCTGAACCGGCCGGCGTACGACTCGCTGGAGGCGCTGGCCCGGGCCGGAGCCGAGGCGGTCGCGATCTCCACCCCGGCGGACACCCACGTGCCGCTGGCCCAGGAGGCGCTGAGGCTGGGCCTGGCGGTGGTCTGTGACAAGCCGTTCGCGCTCGACGCCGCCTCCGCGCGGGAGACGACGGAGCTGGCGGAGCAGCTCAGGGTGCCGCTGACGGTCTATCAGAACCGGCGCTGGGACTCCGACTTCCTGACTCTGCGCCGGCTCTTGGCCGAGGGTGCGCTCGGCACCCTGACCCGCTTCGAGTCGCGTTTCGAGCGGTTCCAGCCCGAGCCCGGCCCGCCGGCCGCGGGCGGCGGTACCCTGCTCGACTTCGGCAGCCACCTGGTCGACCAGGCACTCGTCCTGTCCGGTCCGGTCGAGCGGGTGTACGCGGAGATGCGGAGCCGCGAAAACGGCGAGGGGCTCGACGAGGACGTCTTCGTCGCACTGACCCACCAGAGCGGTGCCCTGTCACATCTGTCCGGCAGCTGGCGACAGGGCGCCCCCGGCCCGCGCTTCCGCGCCACCGGGACCACGGGGACGTACGTGGTCGACGGCGTGGACGGCCAGGAAGACCTGCTGGTCGCGGGCGCCTCCCCGGCCTCGGAAGGGGAACGCTGGGGCATCGAGCCCGAGCCGCGCTGGGGCCAGGTACTGCGCGGCGACCACACCGAGCCCGCACCGTCCGCCCGCGGCGAGTGGGACCTCTTCTACCCTGCCTTCGCCGCCGCGCTCCGTGGCACCCGGCCGTTGCCCGTGGACCCCTGGGACGCCGTGACCACCGCGACCGTACTGGACGCCGCGCGCACCAGCGCCGCCACCGGCGAAGTCGTACGCCTGCCCTGACCCCTCGGGCGGCGGCACGACCGCCCCTCGCCGCGCAACTCCGGCAAACCGGATAATGCGGATATCTCAGACAGCAAGGTCGACGCCCTCGCTGCCCGGCAGCGAGGGCGGACGGCGACCATCCTGTCCTGACACCCCGGACTCGGACCTTGCCCCGGGACCTGACCCGCCCTACCGCGTCGTTCACCGTGAGGCGTGTCCGGGAGCCGTCGCGAGTGCCTCTCCTCCCGCCGGGACGAGCCCCGCGCGGCCGTGGCCAACCGTCTACGAGTCGGCGCACCACTCCCAGACGTTGCCGCAGATGTTGCACAGACCGAAGTCGCTGTGCTTGAACGCGTGGACGGGCGCCGTGCCGCGGTAGCCATCGGCGGTGGTGTTCTTCGCCGGAAACGCCCCGCGCCAGATGTTGCACCGGTATTCGCCCGCCGGGTCGAGTTCGTCGCCCCACGGATAGCGGCGCTGTATGAGGCCACCGCGCCCGGCGTACGCCCATTCCGCCTCGGTGGGCAGCCTGGCCCCGGCCCAGCGGCAGTAAGCGTTCGCGTCGTTCCACAACACATGGCCCACAGGATGGTCGACCCGGTCGGTCACCGAGCTGCCCGGCCCTTCGAGCCTGGACCAGTCGGCCCCGGTCACACCGCACCACCCTGGGGTGTGCGGCAGGCGAGGCACGCCGCGGCGCAGTGCCGCGGGCAGAAAGCCAGCGAAGACGTACGGCCAAACAGGACCGTTCGGCCTCGGTGACGTACGCCGAACTCCGCCAAGGCAACCATCACTTCAGCTCGCCTCGCTCGCGCCTGAGGTGCAGTCGCTGTAGTCCAAGACGAGGTCGGGGAGCTGGGGACCATCCCCGATGGTGCGGGGATGGTCGCCAGAAGCGCCGCACCGTCACCGGCTTCCTCGGCGGACCCCGGACCGCCATCGTGGTGAGCAGTGGCAGGCAGAACAGGAGGCAGCACACGGCGACTGATCCGGCCCACAACGCCACCTCGGCCAAGCCCCGCTGTTCACGCACGGTTTCGAGCCCCTCGACGAGCGCACCAAGGTCCTGGCCCGGATCGACCCCGCGGAGCCGTCCCGGGCCGTGCTGGCCACGACGCGCGGTGACGCGTT
Source organism: Streptomyces sp. NPDC058697 (assembly GCF_042715345.1). Lineage (NCBI taxonomy): Bacteria > Bacillati > Actinomycetota > Actinomycetes > Kitasatosporales > Streptomycetaceae > Streptomyces > Streptomyces sp. NPDC058697. The sequence continues at coordinate 234,123 of NZ_JBHXSU010000010.1, read as the reverse complement.
GGCTCAACTGCACGAACGGCCTGATGCGGGCTTCGTATGCGGCGAACGCGGCGGTCACGTCCTCTCCGGCGGCGGGCAGCGACTGCGCCAGTGTCGATGCCCCGAGGAGGGTCGCGTGGGCTCCGAGACCGGAGAGGGGGTCGATGCAATGGGCGGCATCGCCGACCAGCACGATGCGCCGGGTGTGCCAGCGAGGCAGACGGAACTGCGAGAAGCGGGTGAGGTCATCGGACGAATGCCCGGCGAACAGTCCCAGCAGGCCGGGCTGTGCGGCGTTCCGTTGTATCCGCCATTCAGCGTCGCCGTTGGTCGGCCCGGAGTTCGAAGTCGCCGTAGCTGTTGTCGACGGGGTTGACGGTGACTCCGGGGGCGACGATGTCGTCGATGGCGTCGAGTACATCAGTGGACAGTGCGACGTCGGCGGCGGGCAGGAAGGCTTCCAGCTGTTCCATGGTGCGCGGTCCGATGATCGCCGAGGTGACGCCGGGGTGGTGGATGACGAAGGCGACGGCCAGTTCGATGAGGGTGAGGCCGGCTTTCTCCGCCAGGACGGCGAGCTGCTCGACGGCGTCCAGCTTGCGCAGGTTGGCGGGGGTGTTCATGTCGAACCGGGCCTGGGGACGTGCTGCAGACGCGGGGCTCTCGGTGGCGTTCTTGCGGTAGCGGCCGGAGAGCCAGCCGCCCGAGAGGGGGCTGTAGGTGAGGGTGCCCATGCCGTGGCGGCGCGCGGTGGGCAGCACGTCCTCCTCGATACCACGGACGAGGATCGAGTACGGCGGCTGCTCGGTGACGAACCGCTCCAGGTTCCGTTCCCGCGAGGTCCACTGGGCCTCGACGATCTGGGAGCCGGAGTAGGACGAGGAGCCGATGTAGCGGATTTTTCCCTGGTGGACGAGGTCGGACAGGGCGCCGAGGGTTTCGGCGACATCGGTGTCGGGGCTGGGGCGGTGGACCTGGTACAGGTCGATATGGTCGGTGCCCAGGCGGCGAAGGGAGTTCTCAACCTCGCGGATGATCCAGCGCCTGGAGCCGCCTCGCTGGTTGGGGTCGTCGGGGTCCATTGGCATGAAGAACTTGGTTGCCAGGAACACGTCCTCGCGGCGGTCCTTGATGGCCTTGCCGACGATCTCCTCAGAGACTCCGGCGGAGTACACGTCGGCGGTGTCGACGAAGTTGATTCCGGCGTCGAGGGCGCGGTGGATGATGCGGATCGAGTCGGCCTCGTCCTCGTTGCCCCAGGGGCCGAACATCATCGCGCCCAGGCAGAGCGGGCTGACCTGGACGCCGGTGCGGCCGAGCGGTCGGTATTGCATGAAGAGGTTCTCCTGGTTCGTGGGGTCAGTCGTTCCCGGCCGGGACGATGGTGCCGGTGGTCGTCCAGCTGGCGAGCAGGTCAATGGCCTCTCGCTCTGGGGAGTCCGGTTCGGGGGTGTAGAAGTTGAGACGCAGGCCCGGATCGGAGGGCAGGTCCATGGCCTCGTAGGGCAGCGCGAGGTTGCCGACCAGCGGGTGGTGGAAGTTCTTGACGCCGGAGCGGTGGAACTTCACGTCGTGGCGGGCCCACCGATGAGCGAAGTCCTCGCTCCTGGTCGTCAGCTCTCCGATCAGGTCGGTCAGCGCCCTGTCGTGCGGTGCCCGGCCTGTTTCGGCGCGCAGGAAGGCGACCGCGTCGTCGGCTCCCTTGTCCCAGTCGACCCAGAAGCCTTGGGCCGCGGGGTCCAGGAACAGGAAGCGGGCGCTGTTGACGGGCCCGCGCCGGGCGAACAGCGGCGAGTCGAAGAGCGGCGCGTACAGGGCCCTGCCCAGGGCGTTGGCGGCCACAACGTCGAAGCGGGCGTTGCGCACGAATGCCGGTACGCCGGTCATCGAGTCGAGCAGCCGCAGGATGGTGGGCCGAACTCGGGAGGAGGTCGCGGTGGGCCGCCGACCAGCGGGAGTGGACGCGCGGGCCAGGTCGTACAGGTGGGTGCGCTCGGCCTCGTTGAGCTGCAGGGCGTGCGCCAGCGCTTCGAGGACGGAGTCGGAGGCGCCGCCAAGGTTGCCGCGTTCCAGGCGGACGTAGTAATCGACGCTCATGCCGGCGAGCAGGGCGACCTCCTCACGACGCAGACCTGCGACGCGACGGTTGCCGCCGTAGACCGGCAAACCGGCCTGTTCGGGGGTAATCCGGGCCCGCCGGGTGCCGAGGAACTCGCGGACCTCGGCGGCCAGGTTCTTCCTGTCAGTGGCGGCCACGGCCGGACTCCGCGCTGGTGTGCCACGGCGATCCCGGACGGCATCGCCCGTGGCGGAGGATGGCTTCGGCGGGGGCAGAGGCACGAGAAAACTCCTTCTGATCGGCATCATCTGCGCCGGCTCCTCCACGCTAGGCCGGTGGGCACGCGCCTGCGAGGTACTACCAGTACCTGGAAGAGCAGTGATGACTCTCACCTGCGCAGCCGCACGAGCCGCATCCGCCACGGCGCCGCTCGCCGCGCCGAGCCGACCGAGGAACATGTGAGGGTCGGTCATTCGGCCGTGTCAGCGGAAGGCTGGCGGGCGGCGGCCCAGGAGGCGAGGATGCGCAGCCCGTCGTGGGTGGAGGAACCGACTTCGGCCGTCCACACGACCAGTTGCTGATCCGGGTCCGTGCTGGCGCTCAGGGTGTCCCAGTCCAGCGAGAGTTCTCCGGCGACGGGATGGTGCAGGACCTTGGTGCCCACGCTGAGGGTGGCGACATGGTGGGCGGCCCACCACTTTCGGAAGTCGGCGTCCTGCACGGAAAGCTCCCCGACCAGCGCGGTCAGGCGCGGATCGTCCGGATACTTCGCCGCCTCCATCCGCAATTGCGCGACCGCCGTGCGCGCGACGCTTTTCCAGTCCGCATACAGTCGGCGCATCATCGGATCGGTGAAAAGAATCCGCACGTAATTGCGGTGCTTCTCCGTCACTTTTCCGAAGTCGGTGATCAGAGCCGCCGCCAGCGGATTCCACGCGATGACGTCCATGCGGCGGCCCATCACGATCGCCGGTGTTGAGGTGAGGTCGTCCAGGACCCTGCGCAGCTGCGGCTGGACCTTCTGCACCGCGCGGCGGCGCGGCTTGGCGGTCTCCTTGCCGGCCATGCCGAACAGGTAGCGGCGCTGGTCCTCATCAAGATGCAGGGCCTCGGCCAGCGTCTCCAGCACCGGCGCCGAGGCGGGCAGGCGGCCCTGCTCCAGGCGGGTGTAGTAGTCGGTGGAGATCGCCGCGAGCTGTGCGACCTCCTCGCGACGAAGCCCGGGCACCCGGCGCGGGCCGCCGCTTTCGGGCAGGCCGACGGCGCGCGGGGTCAGCTCGGCGCGGCGCGCCTTGAGGAAATCTCCCAGCTCGTTGCGGTTGCTGCTCATGGGCCCACTGTCCCACCCAAAACCGCGTCGGTGGGAGGGAAGGTTTCTTCCCTGGATGTTCTCCTCCCCGGAAGAATTTCTCCTCTGGGCGGACGGCCGGGCCACTGCAAGCCTGTTGTTGTGCGAGGACGCACCACGGTACGGAATCCCGCCCCGAGGAATACAGGAGACAAGGTCATGCAGGAATGCACCGCGGACAATTCGCGCCGCGCTGCGCGGGCAGATCCTTCAAAGGGTCGACCGCTTCGACGTCGCGTACTCCCGGTTCCGCCCCGATTCGCTCGTCTCGCAGATCGCCGCCGCGCCCAGCGGCGGCCGGTTCGTCTTTCCTGACGACGCCGTGGACCTCTTCGGCCTCTACGACCAGTTGGCGGCCCTCACGGACGGGGCGGTGGATCCGCTGGTCGGCCGCGACCTGGAACTCCTCGGCTACGACCCGGCGTCCTCCCTCACCCCCCCACCGCGCACAGCACGCGCGGCACACGCAGACGCCCGTCCGGCGTGGAGCAGGGACATCGGGTGGGACGGCCCGGTGCTGCGTACCCACCGTCCGCTGGTGATCGATGTCGGCGCGGCAGGCAAGGGCTGCCTCGTCGATCTCGTCAGCGCCCTGGTGCGGGAGGCCGGGATCACCCGCTTCGTGGTCGACGCCGGCGGCGACCTGCGCCATGCCGGCGAGCATCCGATCAGGGTCGGCATGGAGCATCCCGCAGAGCCCGGGCGGGTGATCGGGGTGGCGAGCGTGCGGGATGCGGCGCTGTGCGCCTCGGCGATCACCCGTCGCGCCTGGGGCGCCGGACTGCATCACGTCCTCGACGCCCGTACCGGCACTCCCGTGAACGACGTCGTGGCCACCTGGGTCGTCGCCGACCGAGCGGCCGTCGCGGACGCGCTGGCCACGGCCCTGTTCCTCACCCCGGCACACCGGCTCGCGGGCAGCTTCCCGTTCACGTGCGTCCGCATGCTCGCTGACGTCCGCACCGACACCTTCGGCGGCTTCGACGGCGCCCTGTTCACCACCGACCGGACCTGACCGGCCCCGGAAAGCCGGCCCACCCGACGCGTGCGGCATACAGCCGCACGCGTCCGCGACAAAGCAACCCTGCGGAAAGGGACACACCGTATGAGTGCGCTGAGCAGGAAACTCACCGTTGCCGCGATGATGGGCGTCTCCGCCCTCACGGCCACGGCCGGCTGCTCGTCCACCGACACCGAGGGCTCCCCGCCGTCCTCGCCCAGCAGCCCCAGCACCCCGGCGCAGGAGCGGAGCGGGAACGGGCAGTACGCGGACGGACGATACGAGGCGACCGGCGAGTACGGGAGCCAGGACTCGTCGATCGGCGTCACCCTCACCCTCGCCGACGACGTGATCACCAAGGTCACGGTCGAACCCCACGCGACCGACCCCACCTCACTCGACCTGCAAAAACGCTTCGCCGACACGATCCCCGACACGGTCGTCGGCCGCGACATCGACGAGGTGCACATCGATCGCCTCGCCGGATCCAGCCACACCCCCGAGGGATTCAACGCCGCCCTCAACCAGATCAAGGAAGACGCCGAGCAATAACACCCGCCTCGAAACAGGCCGTAATTCTGGACATGACCGACGGCATTCCGGAGAAAGTCCGCAAGCCGCAATCGACCCGATCGAGAGGACAGCGTGAAAAGCAGAGCATTGTGCGTGGCAGGGGCCATTTCGCTCACCCTTGGCGTCGTCGCGTGCGGCAACGACGCGACAGGGGACAATCGTTCCGCCTCTGGGGCGAAGCCTTCCGCGACAACCCGGGTACCAGGCCCGGCGAGCACCGAGAGCGTGAGCGGGATGAAGGTCAGCCTGCGCATCGGGGACACGACCACGGAAGCAACCCTGGCCGACAATGCCACCTCGCGGGCCTTCGCTGCCGTGCTCCCGGTGACGGTGGAGATGAGCGACATGCTGGAACGGGAACTGTACGGTTCGCTGCCCGAACCGCTCGCCACGGCCGAGAACGACCGGCAGACCGACTACCAGGCCGGTCAGCTGGTCTACTGGCCGCCTGGTCCCGGCCTGCCTGGCCTGGCCGTCTACTACGAGCATGCCGGCCCGCCGGTTCCGGCCCCCGGCATGGTGGTGCTCGGCGCGATCGATGAGGGCCTGGACGCCTTCGCCGGACACGACGGCACCGCCGAGGTCACCATCGACCGCACCGGCTGACCACAGCAAGGACCGGCCTGCACCGGACGGTCCTGCCCGAAGGGGGGAAGGATCCTTCCCCGGAAGAATCTCTCCTCTTTTCGGGTGCGCGAGGCGGTGCCAAGGTGGATGACGTGGTGATGAGGCCCTCTCGGAAACCCGGAAATGAATTCCGGTAAACGGCCGAGCCTTCACCGCTAAGGACTTTTGCACATCATCCGGCGTGCGGCGCCGGACGCCCTTTCCGGAATGTTCCGGAGAACGGAGAACAGGCCGCCGTGCAGCACATCAAACTTAGGAACCTGGACGTCTCCCGTATCGGCCTGGGAGCCATGGGAATGTCCGACTTCTACACCGGATCCGGTTCGGACGACGCGGAGTCGATTCGCACCATCCACCGCGCCCTCGACCTGGGCGTCACCTTCCTGGACACCGCCGAGATCTACGGCCCGTACCTCAACGAGGAACTGGTCGGTCGCGCCCTGAAGGGACGGCGCGACCGGGTGGTGTTGGCCACGAAGTTCGCACCGCGTCGACCCCGGCACGCCGATCGAGGAGACCGTGGGCGCGCTGGCCGAGCTGATCACCGAGGGCAAGATCGGGCACATCGGTCTGTCCGAGGCCAGGCCCTCAACAATCCGCCGGGCCCACGCCGTCCACCCGATCACCGCGCTCCAGACGGAGTACTCGCTGCGGGAACGGGAGGTCGAGGAGGAGATCCTGCCGCTGGTCCGCGAGCTGGGCATCGGCTTCGTCCCCTACTCCCCGCTCGGGCACGGCTTCCTGACCGGCACCGTCCGCTCCATCGAGGGCCTGGACCCGGGTGACTTCCGCGTCGGCAACCCCAGCTTCACCGGCGAGAACTTCCAGCGCAACCTGGCCATCGCCGACAAGGTCCAGGCGGTGGCCGAGCAGGCGGAGGCGACACCGGCCCAGATAGCGCTGGCCAGGCTGCTGGCCAAGGGTGAAGACATCGCTCCGATCCCCGGCACCAAGCGGGTCTCCCGCGTCGAGGAGAACACCGCCGCCGACGCCCTTGTCCTGACCGCAGACCAGCTCGCCCGGCTCGACAACCTTTCGCAGGCCGTCGGGGACCGCTTCCAGGAGGAGTACGGGCAGCTCATCGAGAAGTGACCGTCCCCCCTCTCACCTCCTGCCGGCCCCGGCAGAGATCAAGGAGATACGCCATGACGCAGGAACCCTCCGCGGCACAGCAGGCCATCGGTGGCACAACCCCCAAACTCGCCGACCTGACCGACCAGGTCCTCTTCGGTGACGTCTGGGAGCGGCCCGGCCTGTCCCCCAGGGACCGCAGCCTGGTCACCGTCACCGCCCTGATCGCCCTGTACCGCAGCGATCAGCTCGGTTTCCACCTCAACCTCGCGATGGACAACGGGCTGACCAAGGAAGAACTGAGCGAGGCCATCACCCACCTGGCCTTCTACGCCGGATGGCCCAACGCCATGGGCGCGGCCGGCCAGCTCAAAGCGATCCTCGCGGACGCCGACTAGCCCACCACACACCCGCACCACCGAGCGGCCCCACCACCGGGGCCGGACAGTACAGAAGGAAGCAGTTTTTCTCATGAGCAAGGTCATCTTCGTCACCGGCGCCGGACGCGGCCTGGGCACCGACATCGCCCGGCAGGCCCTGGACGCCGGCCACCAGGTCGTGGCCACGGCCCGCAACCCCCGGAAGGTCCTCGACGCGCTCGGCGGCGAGCGGGACAATCTGCTGGCCCTGGCCCTGGACATCACCAGCCCGGACGCCGCCCGCCACGCGGTCAAGGCCACCACGGACAAGTTCGGCCGCATCGACGTGCTCATCAACAACGCCGCCACGTTCCAGGCCGGGTACTTCGAGGAGATCACCGACGCCCAGATGCGGGCGCAGATCGAGACGAACCTGTTCGGCCCGATGAACATCACACGCGCCGTCCTGCCCGTCATGCGCACCCGGCGCGCTGGACACGTCGTGACGATCTCCTCGCTGGCCGGTGTGATCGGCCAGGAGTTCTGCGTCGCCTACGCCGCCTCGAAGTTCGGCGCCGAGGGCTGGATGGAATCCCTGCGCTTCGACGTCGAGCCCTACGGCATCAAGACCACGATCGTCGAGCCCGGGTTCTTCCGCACCGAGCTGCTGGTGGACGCCTCCACCAGCTGGGCGGACGATTCGATCGAGGACTATGCCGAGCGCACCGCGGAGACGACGAAGATGTGGCAGTCGATGAACGGCCGGCAGGCCGGCGACCCCGCCAAGCTCGCCGGTGCCCTACTGAAGGTCATCGACCTGGACACCCCGCCGCTGCGGTTCGTCGCCGGTGACGACGCCGTGCCCGCTGTCGAGGCCAAGGGCAAGGAGATCGCCGAGCAGGCCGCCGCCTCCCGCACCCTGGGCACCGGTCTGTCCCACGACGACGCGGCCTGATGCACCCGATGTCCGACGGCTGGAGCAGGCGCAACGTCCTGCACCGCGCAGCCGCTCTGGCCACCGTCCTCCCGCTGTCCACCGCGATCACTCGCGGCACCACCCCCTCTTCCCGCACGACGCAAGGAGAACCCGTCATGGAATTCGTCAAGCCCCAGCCCACTGGCAAAGGACCCGCGGAGTGGTTCAACGGGGACGTCTGGTTCGACGTCATCCAAGCAGGCAAGGAGCCGTCCCGTATCCGCGCCAACATGGTGCGCTTCTCCCCCGGCGCCCGCACCGCCTGGCACCACCACGCCGTCGGCCAGACCCTCCACGTCACCGCCGGCATCGCCCTGATCGGCACCCGCGACGGCATCGTCTACGAGGCCCACTCCGGCGAGACCGTGAGCTGCCCGCCCGGCGAGGAGCACTGGCACGGCGCCACCGAGGAGAACTTCATGCAGCACCTCGCCCTGTGGGACGGCACCGCGCCCGACGACGACCGGCCCGAGACGACCTGGCTGGAGCACGTCACCGACGCGCAGTACCACGCCAAGCGCACCCGCAGCAGCCACTGACCCCCACACACCTCGCCCACAAGGGAGCACCCGCTCATGGCCGAGACGATGACCGCCCTGTTCGGCGGCACCGGACCCGAATGGACCGCCCGCCAGGTCCCCGTACCCCAGCCCGGCCCCGGGCAGATCGTGGTGCGCGCCCGCGCGGTCGCCCTCAACAACGCCGACGCCTCCATGCTCGCCGAGGCCGACCCCACATCGGGCGGCACCGGCAAGGAGTACCAGGCCGGCTACGAGTTCGCCGGTGAGGTCACCGCCGTCGGCGACGGCGTCGACACCCTGGCCGTGGGCGAGCGGGTGATGGGTACCACTCCGGGCAGCTTCGCCCAGTACGTTCTCGCCGACCACCGCCACGTCCTTCCCGTACCCGACGAACTCCGCTGCGAGGAGGCGTGCGCGCTGCCCACGGGGCTGCTCACCGAGCACGGTGCCCTCATGGTCGCAGGGTTCCAGGCCGGCCAGTCGGTGCTGATCACCGGCGCCACTTCCAGTATCGGTCTGATCGGCGTCCAGATCGCCAAGGCGCTCGGCGCCGGACAGGTCATCGCCACCACCCGCACCGCCGCCAAGCGCGACCTGCTCAAGCGGGCCGGGGCCGACACCGTCGTCATCACCGACGAACAGGACCTCACCCAGGCAGTGCTGGACGCCACCGGCGGCGAAGGCGCCGAAGTTGCCCTCGACCACGTCGGCGGCCGGACCTTCGCAGCTTGCCTCCCCGCCACCAAGGTCGACGGCGCTGTGGTCAACATCGGCCGCCTCGACACCCCCGAATCCACCATCGACCTCAATGCCCTCTCCTACCGCCACCTGCGAATCGCCGGAGTCTCCTTCGGCTTCACTCGGCCCGCCGAACTCGGCACCGTCATCGCCACCGCCGGACAACAGCTGCTGGACGCCGTCGCCGACGAACGCGTACGGCCCCTGATCGACTGCGCCCTGTCCTTCGACACCGCCGCCCAGGCCGCCGAACGACTCCGCTCCCACCAGGCTCACGGCAAGATCGTCCTCACCGTTCCCTGACACCAGCGCCACGCAGGCGCGCCACCCAAGTGAGCTACCGCTCCAGAACCCGCAGGCAGCACCTCACTTGCACAGGGTGCCGCGCGCGGGTTCTGCGCTGTTCGAGGACAGGATTCCGCGAACCCGTGCGCTTCCGCCCGCCTCCCGCCGCTTCTGCCCGACTGGGACCAGGCCGCCGACCTCGCAGTCGCCATCCTGCGCACCGAAGCCGGCCGCATCCCGCACGACGAGGACCTCCACAAACTCGTCGGCGAACTGTCCACCCGCAGCGACGACTTCCGCACCCGCTGGGGCGCCCACAACGTCCGCCACCACGGCACCGGCACCAAACGCTTCCACCAACACACCGTCGGCGAGGTCACCCTCGCCTACGAGGGACTGGAGATGGCCGTCGAACCCGGCCTCATCCTCACCATCTCCACCGCCGAACCGGGCTCGGCCTCCGAGGAGGGACTGCGTCGACTCGCCTCCTGGGCCGCCACTCAGGACGCCGGCTACCCCGCTGAGCAGGGAGCCGACTGACCGTTGCCATGTGGACTGCGCGCCGCGCGAGGACGACTGCAAGCGGTAGCGGGCGCCGGGCCCAGCGGCATGTCGGCGTCAGCGCCGCCGTCGCCGGGTGAGATCGGGGACGGCCGTACGGTCGGTCAACTGCGCTTCCGGCTCCTTGTTGGCCTCGTTGAACTGGTGGTTCTCCGGCTCCAGGGCCTGGACGATCCGGGCCATGAGCTGGAGCTGGGCGCGCAGATCGTCGCGTTCGGCCGCGGACGCGTGCCAGGTCCGGCTGCTTGACCGTTCGGGCTCACGTCGCCGGCGTATGAGAAGCGGCTCTCGTAGGCCGGACTCGGTGACCCACCACGACCCACCGCTTTCCCCCGAGGCATACCCAGCCCGTGGTCGCTCCAGAAGGCCACGATGGTCGATGGAACCGTCACCTGGACGTCCGTCAGGAAGTTGTAGTAACCAACCGCCCTGAGGTACTCGGGAAGCAGCCGGACCTCGGCGGGCGGTACTGCCTTCGTCCGGTGGTGCATGGTGCCGATCGCCATCGGATAGCACCCGGTGATCACGGACGACCGGGACGGTGACCATACGAGTGCGGTCGCGAACGCGTTGTCGTAACGCGCCGTCCGACCCCAGCCGGTCGAGGTGCGGTGTGACCGCCAACTCCGCGCCCGGCCGGACCCTCTCATCGCCGGCCGTCCTGGGCGGGGCCTACTGCTGCGCGGCTCCGAGGACTCGGTCGAGCCACTTCTTGCGTGCGGCGACGGCCGTGACCGCGAGGGTGGAGGTCGGTGCCATCTGCTCGAAGCCGTGGTATCCGCCGGGCCACACATGCAGTTCGGCGTTTCCACCGCACGCCCAGATCGTGGAGGCGAAGGCGATGTCTTCGTCGCGGAAGAGGTCGGCACTTCCGACGTCGATGAACGTGGGCGGCAGTCCCGCCAGGTCGTCCGCGCGGCCGGGTGCTTCGTCGATCGAGACGTTGTCCGTGCCCGCCCGGTCGCCGAGCAGACTGCGCCAGCCGAATTCGTTGCTCTTGCGGGTCCAGGGGACGCTGTCGGTGTACTGCCGTGAGGACACGCTGGTCATACGGTCGTCCAGCATCGGACTCAGCAGGACGAGCGCGGCGATCGACGGGCCGCCTTCGTCGCGAAGCCGCAGTGCGGTGGCCGCTGCGAGGCCGCCGCCCGAACTGCCGCCGGCCAGAATCAGGCGTGTGGGATCGACGCCGAGTTCTTCGGCGTGGTCCGCGAACCAGAGGAACCCGGCGTAGGCGTCGTCCATGGGGGCGGGAGCAGGGTGGTCAGGGGCCAGCCGGTACTCCGGCGAGACAACGACAGCCCCGTTGGGCTCCGCGATGTCGAGAGCGTCGCCGGCGCCGAAGCGGTCTCCCAGGATCATGCCTCCACCGTGGATCCAGTAGATCCCCGGCGCCTTGGTCGCGCGTGCCTCCGGCGTGAACACGGACAACGTCATCCGCCTTGCCGGGGTCGCGATGTCGAAGTCCTTGGCCGTGAACTGCCGTCCCAAAAGCAGGGCTTCTTGATCGGCTGGTGCGTAGGCCCGCACTCGCGCCAGCGATTCCGCGTCGAGACCAGTGGGCCGACCACTGAGGTCATTCCCGGGATACGCCAGCCACGGCGCCACGCTCTCGGCGTCGAACGCGGGCCTTGCGATGGCTTCAGTCATGGGGTGCGCTTTCTGGTTCGGCTCCGTCATGTGTGATCGGGCGGACGGCTGAAACCAGCAGGAGGCCACCGTGAGTGGTGGGCACCGCCTTCTCCAACGAGGAGACTCTCCATCCGTCACTAATGCGCGTTAGTAGCTAACAGCAACGGCCGAGCGACGACAAGAGCTGGGGCGTACACCGATGGCTCCGACAGACGCCCCGGATCAGCCGTTCGAAGTCAGGGAGGACAGCAGGGCGGACCGAATACCGTCGAGCACGTCGAAGACCTCGACGGAGGCCCGGAGCGGGTGCCACGCGTGTTCCGTGTCGCCACGGAGGATCGCCTCCGTCACGGCACGGAGCATGGGCACGTAGCCGTTGCCTTCGCGGTCGAATCGCGAGATCTCGGGGGACGAGAAGAGTTCGCCGGTGAACGCGCCGTCCAGGGCGTGGGTCGCGAACTGAGTGGCTCTCATGAACGGTGCGGGGATCGTCATCCATCCGGCGGTACCGCTCACCGAGGCGGTCGGCTCGATGAACTGCACCATGGATGCGGCCAGATGCGCGACCTGGCCACCGTCGTACCGCAGCGTCACGTACTCCGTCAGGTCGACGCCGTCCGAGCGGACCTGGCCGTCGGCGGTGATCCCGCTGGGCTTGCCGAGCAGTTCGAGTGCCAGGGTGACGGGGTAGATCCCCTGGTCGAGCAGGGTGCTGCTGGCCCGTTCGGCCGACCACCGGGTCGAGTCCGCCACCCCGAACGGCAGCCCGAAGTAGCCGCGCACCGTACGGATGTCGCCGATACGGCCGGACCTCGCCTGGTTGACGAAGGCCCGGAAGCTCGGGTTGAACTTCATCCACATTGCTTCCATCGCGAACACACCGCGCCGGCGTGCCGCCGCAGCGATCTCCCGTGCCTCGGCCGCGTCCACCCCGAGCGGCTTCTCGACCAGGACGTGCTTGCCGGCCGTGATGGCCCGCAGCGCCATCGGGGCGTGCAGGGCGTGCGGTGTCGCAAGGTAGACCGCGTCGACCTCGGGGTCGGCCACAAGGGCGTCGAGGTCGTCGAAGGCCCGCGCGAAGCCGAACTCGTCGGCGAAAGCGCGAGCCCGGTCGAGGGAACGGGACAGTACGGCCGCTCGCCGCGCTTCTGGAACGGCCGCGAGGTCCGCGGCTATCTGCCGGGACACGTCGCCGGTTCCGACGATCGCCCAGCGAATCTCACTGGACGAGCGGGATTCTGGCATTCTTCGTTCCTCCGATGGTGGCAGTGCGGATGTCAGGATGTGCCGTCCGGGGCCAGGGAGCGGATCGGCCGGCTGCCGTCCCAGTCGGCCGAGGCGGTGCGCAGCATCTCCGCGAAGCCGTCCGTGCCGGCCGAGCGCTCCATGATCTCGACGACATGCGCCGGGCCGTTGGGCGCTTCGAGGTACGCGTACCGGATCTGGCTCTTCGCGTCGTCGCTGGACCACACGACGGGCCAGCCGGTGGCCCGGACGGCGGTCTCGACCGAAGTGTCGAGGTCGTCGACCCACCATGCGAGCTGCTGGTATCCCTCCCGCCCGGACGCCAGGAACTCCGTGTAGATACTGGGTGTCTCGTCTTCCTGCTGGATCAGCTCGAGCTGCACATCACCGGAGTTGCTCAGGGCGAGGGACACGGTGGCCGTGCAGGGCTGACCACGGTAGAGCGCGTGCAGGGCCAACCCGCGCATCACGTGCCAGGGGCCGACCCCCAGCGACAGCCAGCTGCCCATCGCCTCTTCGAGATCGCGGACGACATAGCCGATCTGACTGATGGCTCCAGGCAGCGCAGCTGACTCAGAGGACTGGTGCATCGGCTCACTCCCATCGTTACCGAGTACCTATTAGGTAAGAGGTAAGCTGCAAATTACAACACCGGATGTGCGCCGACAAGAGATGTCTTGATACGAAGGCCCCTGTGAACATGGCTGAGGAAGTCCCGGCTTACCGGCGTGACCGACCCCGTCTGCCTGCCGCCCAGCGGCGGCGGCAGATCGTGGAGGTGACCACACGGCTCATCGCCGAGCGGGGCTTCTGGGGTCTGTCGATGCAGGATGTCGCCGACGGCTGCGGGCTGACCGTCCAGGGGCTGCTGCACCATGTCGGCTCGAAGGACGGGCTGCTCGTGTCCGTCCTGGAGCACGCCGAGACCGAGGACGCACTGCGACTGGCCGCGCAACTCGGCACGGATGACGACGACTTGACGGACAGCACCGAGCCGAGGACGGTCGACCTGCCACAGGTGTGCGCCGCGATCGTACGGCGGAACACGGCCCAGCCGGAGATCGTGCGGCTGCACGCCGTACTCGCGGCGGAATCACTGGAGCCACGCCACCCCGCACACGCGTACTTCCTCGCCCGGCATCAGCGTGCGGTCTCCGGTCTCGCCGAGCTGGCCGAGGCCGTCACCGACCGGCCGCAGTCGCTGGCCCGGCAGATCCTGGCGACGATGGACGGCCTGGAACTGCAGTGGCTGCGCGACCCGGACGGCGCCGACCTGGTCCGGGAATGGGAGGCCGCGTCCAGGGTGCTCTTCGGCCAGGATCGCTGACGCCACCGAAAGACTTCGCGCACACCCCTCGCAATGCGCTGCTGGGCAGTGATAGTCACTAGCACGAGCTAGTGACCGGTCGGCAGAGGAGCTTGGCAATGGACCCGATGGCGCGGGCGGAAACACTTCTGGCCCGGATGACCCTGGAGGAGAAGGCGTTCCAGCTGACCTCCGTCATGGGGCCCAGCCTGTCCGCCGGACCCGACGGCCCTGATCCGGAGCGGCTGGCGGCGCGGATGGGCCACGGGATCGGCCAGGTCTCCGGTCTCGCCGGCTTCGGCGCCAAACCGCCCGCCGACGTGGCCCGCACGGTCAACGGGATCCAGCGCTTCCTGGTGGAGAAGACCCGCCTCGGGATTCCCGCGATCTTCCACAACGAGGCTCTCAACGGCGTCATGGCGCCGGGGTTCACCGTCTTCCCGACGGGAATCGCGCTCGCCGCGACCTGGGACCCCGAGTCGGTCGGGCGGATGGCAGCCCTGGTCGGCCGTCAGATGCGGGCGATCGGCATGCGCCAGGCCCTGTCCCCGGTCCTGGACGTGGCCCGGGACGCCCGGTGGGGCCGTGTCCACGAGACGTACGGCGAGGACCCGTACCTCGTCTCCGCGCTGGGGGTCGCCTTCGTCCGCGGCCTCCAGGGCGAGGACGTCCTCGCCACCGCCAAGCACTTCCTCGGCTACGCCGTGACCGAGGGCGGCCAGAACATGGCCGCGACCGCCGTCGGCGCACGAGAGTTGTACGAGGTCCACGCCCGCCCCTTCGAGGCCGCGATCCAACTCGCCGGGCTGGCCTCGGTGATGAACTCCTACTCCGAGTACGACGGCGTACCCATCGGCGCCTCCCACGCGATCCTCACCGAACTCCTGCGCGAGCGCATGGGGTTCACCGGCACCGTCGTCGCCGACTACATGACCATCGAGTGGCTCGCCTCACGGCAGCGGATCGCCGCCGACAGCCAGGAGGCCGGCGTCCTGGCCCTGGCTGCCGGGCTGGATGTCGAACTGCCCGACGCCGCCGGTTACGGTGCCCCGCTCGCCGAGGCCGTCAGGGCGGGCCGCATCGGCGAGGACGTACTCGACCGGTCCGTACGCCGCGTGCTGCGCGACAAGTTCGCCCTCGGCCTCTTCGAGCACCCGTACGTCGACGAGGACCCGATCGCCATCCGGCGCACCGCCGCCGAAGGCACCCGTCTGGCACGGGAGTTGGCCCGCAAGTCGGTGACCCTCCTGAAGAACGAGGATGCTGTCCTCCCCCTGGCACCCGGCATCCGCAGGGTCGCGGTCGTCGGCCCGCTCGCCGACGACGTCTCGGCCGCCTTCCCCACCTACACCTATCCGGCGATGCGGAAGATGCTCATGCGCTCGGCCGCCGGCTCGGCGATGCCGGGCACCGAGTCGGTGTCGGAGGGCTCGGCCTCGTCGCTGGCCGCCGAGATGGCCGTCGCGGCGGCTTCGAGCGGCGACGGGTGGATCCGCGCCGAGTACGACGCGCTCTCGCTCGCCGAGGCCGTACGGCTGACCCTGCCCGACGCCGAGGTCACCAGCGTGGCCGAGTCCGAGGACACCGGCGCCGCGGTGGCCGCCGCCCGCGAGGCCGATGTGGTGATCCTGGCCCTCGGCGGACATGCGGGCTGGCTCCCCGACGGCACCGAGGGCGAGGGCCACGACACCGCCGACATCGAACTGCCCGCCGTACAGGTGCGGTTGGTCAAGGCGGTCACCGCGACCGGGACCCCCGCCGTCGGCATCGTACAGACCGGGCGGCCGTTCACGATCAGCTCAGTCGTGGACGAACTGGCCGCCGTCGTCTGGGCGTTCTACGGCGGGCAGGAGGGCACCCGGGCCATCGCCGACATCCTGGCCGGCACCGCCGAGCCGGGCGGCAGACTGCCGTACAGCATCCCGCGCCATGTGGGCCAGATCCCCGTCCACCACGGCCAGAAGACCGGCAGCGGTTACCGCCGCACCGACCAGGACATGCACCGCGGTTACCTCGACCTGCCCGCCACACCGTTGTTCGCGTTCGGGCACGGACTGGGCTATACGACGTTCCGCTACGGCGAGCTGTCCCTCGACGCCTCCGAGGTTCCCGTCGACGGGTCGGTCACCGTGACCGTGCCGGTCACCAACACCGGCGACCGGGCGGGCGACGAGGTCGTCCAGCTGTACTTCCACGACACCGCCACCGGCCTCACCCGCCCCGCACAGGAACTCGTCGGGTTCCAGCGGGTCCACCTCTCCCCCGGCGCCACCGCCACCGTCGAGTTCACCGTCCGGATGAGCCAGCTCGGCTACGTCGGCCTCGACGGCACGTTCGTCCTGGAGCCCGGCCCGGTCGAGGTGTCCGTCGGCGCCGCCTCCGACGACATCCGCGCGACGGGCCGCTTCGAGATCACCGGCGACACCATCGCTCTGGCCGGCCGACGCTCCTACCTCTCCGAGGCCGTGACGCATCACGCATGACCCCCACATGCGCCCTCCACTCGAAAGGCACCACCGTGAAAGAGCAGATGTCGGTCATCTCGCTGCTCGCGCTCTTCTTCGTGTTCATGGCCGCGATCGCCGCGGCCATCGTCTCCGGAGAGGTCTTCGAAGGCACGCAGAAGCAGGTGGTCACCGTCGCCGGGATGGTCGTCTCGTTCGTGACGAGTACCATCCTCATGAGGCAGCAGCGGGTGCGGGACTTCCTCGGCTCCAGGCCGGTGCTCTGGTTCCTGTTCCTGTTCAACGCCGGTGCCGCCGTGGGCCTCTACTTCGCCCTCGACGGGACGAAGGGCATCGCGGCGGCGGCTGCCATGGGCCTGGTCTCGGTGGGCGCGGGCACCGGACTGCTCCGCAGCCCCAAGAAGAAGGCGGCCCATGCCTGAGCACGTCTCTGTGCCCGCCTCTGTGCCCGGGGGACCGCGATGCCCGTTTCGGGTCCACCGTCGATCGCCCTCCTGGACAGCACGTGCAAGTAGCATGTGCGACGAAACCACGGGGCGCGGCGAACGGCTCGTGAGCGAGAAGAGGGGCTCCGTGGGCACGACGGGACGCAAGCGGGTCACGGCGGCAGACGTGGCCGTGACACTGGGGCTCTCCCGGGCGACCGTAGGGTTCGTCCTGAACGACACGCCGGGGCAGACGATCCCCGAGGGCACGCGTCGGCGGGTGCTCGCCGAGGCGGCGCGCATGGGCTACCGCCCACACCGGGCGGCCCAGACCCTGCGGCGCGGCAGCAGCAAGGTGATCCTGTTCGTCCTGCCGGACTGGGCAACCGGCCTCACCCTGCAACAGCACCTGGACGAGGCCACGTTCGCACTGGACGAGGCAGGCTATTCCCTGGTCACCTGCACCCGGTACGCCGCGGGCGGAGCGCGCCCCCTGTGGGAGCTGCTCATCCCGGACGTCGTCCTCGGATTCACCCCCTTCGACACTGACGAGCTGGCCTCGATGCACGCCTGCGGCATCACCAGGATCGTCCCCGGCCCCGAGCAGTCGGTGACCCTGGACGACTGGCCCGCGCTCACCGCCGGAACCGCACTTCAAGTCCGTCACCTAGGTGAACTGGGCCATCGCCGGATCGCCTTCGCCACTCCGACCGCGCCCCACACATCCCTGCTCGACCATCGCGTACACGTGGCGCAGCGGGCCGCCGCCCAACTCGGGCTCGGTCCGCTCGACGTCCGGCAGGTGGACCACCGCGACGGCTCCGCACCCGAGGCTGTGCGGCGTTGGCGTGCCGAAGGTGTCACCGGTGTCGCCGGGTACAACGACGACAGCGCGGCGGCCGTGGTGGGCGCGGCGGTCCGGGCGGGGGTGTCCGTCCCGGACGAACTCGCGGTGATCGGCCACGACGACACCCCCATGGCCGCGATGTTCGTCCCGTCGCTCTCCAGCGTCGGGATAGACATCGCCGGCCTCGGCCGCCACTTCGCCGCCTACGCTCTCCACGAGGCAGACGGCCGTCCGCTCCCTCCGCGGGACACCGCGGCCGACGTCGCGGTGATTGCCCGTGAGTCGACGGCCCGGTCGAAGTAGCCGTAGTCAGAGAACGGCCATCCCGCCCAACTCCCCCAGCCTGCCTGTTCGTTGACCCTTCATTCGCACGTCACTCACAGAAGCTTGAGTCACTCAATCAACCAAGTGAGAGTAGCTCAGGCATGCGAAGCAACCGCTTGCCCTCACCCCCCGCGGTCCTTCAGGAGGACTCTGTGCAGAGAAGTGCGCGCATACGCAGGGCCTCGCTCATCCTCGGAAGCTCGGTCGCGCTGGTCATCGCGCTCCCGAGCAGCGCCCTGGCCGCCCCGCCGACCGCCCTGCCCGCGAACGCGGACGCGCTGGAGCAGAAGTGGCAGCCGGCGTACGACTACGACACCAACGGCTGCTACCCCACGCCGGCCATCGGACCCAACGGCGACATCAACGGCGGCCTCAAGCCGTCCGGTTCGGTCAGCGGCGAGTGCCACGACACCTCGGACCTCGACAACACCAACGGCTACTCGCGCGAGAAGTGCAACAACGGCTGGTGTGTGATCCTCTACGGTCTCTACTTCGAGAAGGACCAGGCGACGGTCGGCGGCCACCGGCACGACTGGGAGCACGTCGCGGTCTGGGTGCAGAACGACCAGGCCAAGTACGTCTCCACGTCCAGCCACGGCGAATTCAACGTCCACGCCGCCAGTGACGTCCGCTGGGACGGCAACCACCCCAAGATCGTGTACCGGAAGGACGGTCTGAGCACGCACGACTTCCGTCTCGCCGACGCGAACGACGAGCCGCCGGAGAACGGCTACGGCACCTGGCGCTACCCAGCCCTGGTCGGCTGGAACGGCTACCCGGCGGGTCTGCGCGACAAGCTGAGCGCGTACGACTTCGGCAGCGCCAACTTCGGCCTCAAGGACGCCAACTTCGCGGCCCACCTCACCAAGGCCATGCCGGCCGGCATCACCTTCGACCCCAACGCCTGAGCGAGCTCAGGCCATGCGCTTTGCCTACCACGAGTCGGCATACGCATCTCTCCCACAGACAGCGCTCTGTCCCGCCGGATGACTCCGGCGGGACACGAAACGAATGCACCGACAGCGTCCTTGATCGGCGGCACAGCGAGAAGGGGCGCGAGCCGACGCACTGGCACCCTGCTTCAGGGCTACCAGGGTGAGCGGTGACCCCCACCTAGCCCCTGACTTTCAAGCCAGGGCGGCGGCCTCGCGCTTGTACAACCAACGGCAGGCGTCCAGGCAGGGGCCGGGTGCGTTACCGAGGAAGCGGTCACGGTCGCCCTCCTGAGAACCACTTGCCCCCGTACCCGACGTGCGCCGGACCGCCCCATTGAATAGCGGGCCTGCAGACCCATCGCCGTCTACGGCGTCTACGGCATGGACTTCAACCACAGGCCCGAACTGCGCCGGCACCTCGGCCACCTCATGATCGTGCTCGCCACCTTCGGAGCCGCGTACGACAGCGCCTGCGACGGCATCCGGCACGCACCTGCCGTCGACGGGACGGCATGATCCGGCCACGCCGACCGTACCCCTTCACACAATCCGTCCCGTTGAGCGGACTCCGCGCACTCACCGGGGCGTGACCGGCATCACCATGGGGCCACCCAGCCACCGGCAACGTGGTCGGACGGCAAACCGGAACGGTCATCGACGTTCCCGCCCACTGCCCTCCAACCAGCTGTGTGCCCTTCACGGAAGGGAGGTGCGTGATCTTCACCGCCGCGAAACGTATCGTCCGCAGCCTGGTCGTCGTGCTCCTCGTCACGATGGGGTCGGTCGCGCTGCTCAGTCTCGCGCCCAGTTCGGCCGCGTCCGTCATCCTCGGGGAGAACGCCACGCCCCAGGCCGTCGCCGAACTCAACGCCGAACTCGGCCTCGACAAGCCCCTGTGGGAGCAGTACTGGCACTGGCTCGCGGGGGCGGTGACCGGCGATCTCGGCACGTCGCCGGTGACCAATGAATCGGTCCTGCATGCCGTCCTGGACCGACTGCCGGTGACGCTGGAACTCGCGGCACTGGCTCTCACCATCTCACTGGTCGTCGCCGTACTCCTGGCCGTGGCCTCCGCCGCTCAGCAGGACACTCCGCTGGACCGTGCGACGACCGCACTCTCATCGGTGCTGTTGTCCGTCCCCGCGTTCATCGCGGGGCCGCTGCTCATCTACTTCTTCGCGTTGCAGCTCGGCTGGTTCCCTGTCAGCGGTTGGGCGAGCGTCGACGCCGACGGGCTCGGCGCGAACCTACGGGGTGCTCTGTTGCCCGCGGTGGCGATCGCCCTGACCGAGATCGCGACCTTTCACCGGACGCTGCGCGCCGACCTGATCTCCACCATGCGTGAGGACTTCATCGGGGCGGCGCGCGCGAAAGGGATGAGCCGGGGCTACGTGATGTTCCGTCATGCCCTGCGGCCGTCGTCGTTCTCGCTGATCACGCTTGCCGGGATCAACCTCGGCCGGCTGATCGGTGGAACCGTCGTGGTCGAGACCCTGTTCTCGCTCCCCGGCCTCGGACAGCTCATCGTCTCTTCGATCGTGTCCCGGGACCTCATCGCCGTCCAGGGAATCGTGGTCTTCGTCGTCGTGATCTACGTGGTCATCAACACGCTGGTCGACCTGAGTTACAGCTGGCTGGACCCGCGAGTCAGAAGGGCGGCTGCCGCATGACAGGAGCCGAGCACACCATCGAGAAACCGGTCGGCTCGACAGTGGAGAGGACACCGACGGAGCCGGTGACTCCCCCGGTGCGTCAGCCCAGGGGGATCCTCGCCGTCCTCGCCTACCTCTGGCTCGGGGCGGTGATCCTCGCCGCTGTGTTCGCGGATGTACTGCCGCTCGCTCCCTACGACAGACCAATCGGCGCGCCGCGGCTTGCACCCCAACTCGGGTCGCTGGACCTATTGTTGGGCACCGACCGGTTGGGCCGTTCCATGCTGTCGCGATGCGTGTACGGAGCGCGGGTGTCCCTTCTGGTGGGCGCGGCGGCGGGGACGATCGGTTCCATGGCGGGCGGGGCGCTCGGCATGGTCGCCGGTTATCTGCGGGGCCGAACCGACTCGTTGATCCGGCTCGTGACCGACGCGATGCTGGCCTTCCCTCCGTTGATCCTGCTGCTCGCGCTCGCCTCGGTCCTCACCCCGAGTCTCCGGACGATCCTCGTCGGCCTCACGCTGTTGGTCATCCCGGCGTTCATCCGGCTGGCCCGGGCGAACACGCTCGCCTGGGCCTCACGGGACTTCGTCACCGCCGCCCGTACGTTGGGTGCCACTGATCGACGGATCCTGACGCGGGAGATCCTGCCCAACCTGATTCCCTCGCTCGGCGCCTTTCTGCCGGTGGTGATGGCCGCGTTGATCGTCGCCGAGGGGTCGTTGAGCTTCCTCGGCATGGGCATTCCGCCGCCCACTCCGAGCTGGGGCGGAATGATCTCCGACGGCAAGGATTCCCTGAGCGACTTCCCGCACATCGTCTTCGTTCCCGCCGCCTTCATCTTCCTGACCGTGTTCTCCCTGAACCAGGCCGGAGATCACCTGCGGCACCGGTTCGACCGAGGCCTGCGCGACTGATGCCTGCCGGTACACGAGCCAGTACGTCATCACACTCCGATCAGCATGCCGATCCACCACATTGAGAGGTCCATGATGATCTGCAAAAGGCGCTTCCTGGCGACCGGGGCCGCCATCGCCGCAGCGCTCCTGCTCAGCTCCTGCGGGGGCGGCGGCGGGGCCACCGGGAAGGCCGCGGGGGCATCGGGCAAACCGAAGGCCGGCGGCTCCGCGACGGTGCTCACGCCCAGCGAGCTGCGGACGCTCGATCCGGCGAAGACCGGCAACAACTACGCCAGCGGCGCGATCGTGGGCAACGCCCTGTACGGGACACTGCTCGTCGACGACCCCAAGTCCGGCGAGATTCGTTCCTCGATGGCGAAGTCGTTCCAGTCGGCGGACGGCGGCAAGACATTCGACCTGAAGTTGAACGACGGGCTGATGTTCACCGACGGCACCCCGCTGGACGCCGAGGCCGTCAAGTACAACTGGGATCGCATGCGGGACCCGGCGACCGCTTCGCCGTACAGGTCCGATGCCGCGATGGTGGCATCCACCAAGGCCATCGACGCCACCACGTTGCGCGTCACCCTGACGCAGCCGGTGTCGCAGTTCGCCCAGTCCGTGGTGACGACGTCGATGAACTGGATCGCCTCGCCGACCGCGCTGAAGAAGGGGCCGAAGGCATTCGACGCGAAGCCGGTCGGGGCCGGGCCCTACACGCTGCAGCAGTGGCGCCGCCAGGATGCGATGCAGTTGGAGAAGAACCCGAAGTACTGGGACTCCCCCAAGCCGTACCTCGACCGTCTGACGCTACGGGTCACCCAAGATGCGACGCAGCGAGTCAACACCGTGCGCAGCGGCGGCGCCGATCTCGCCATCGAGTCGAGCTGGAAGAACTTCGAGAGTGCCGAGGACGCCGGTCTGCCGACGACCGTTCTGCCGCTCAGCGGCGGCACCTACATCGCTCTGAACATGCGTCGAGCACCATTCGACGACCTCCGTACGCGTGCCGCACTGGCGGCGGCACTGGACTTCAAGTCCGTCAACGACGCCGTGTTCGACGGCGCCGGCGAAACCGTGGACTCCCTCTTCGACAAGTCCTCGCCCTTCTACGCCGACATCCCCGTGAGCCGACCGGACCGGTCCGCCGCCCAGAAGCTCTTCGACGAGATAGCTGCGGACGGGAAGCCCGTCTCCTTCACGTTCACCACGACGTCGTCGCCGGAGAACCGGGCCCAGGCGGAGGCGGTCCAGGCCCAGCTCAGCGAGTTCAAGAACGTCACGGTCAAGATCCGGGTCATCGATTTCGCGGAGTACGTGACCCTCCAGACAACTCAGGACTTCGACGCTGCCCTGAGCTCTGCCGCCTTCCGTGACCCGGAGCCGCGACTGTGGACCGCGTTCCACGGTGACGAGCCGACCAACATGAGCGGCGTGAACGACAAGAAGCTCGACGCTGCGTTGCTCGCCGGACGGAGTGCGACAAGCGAGGCGGACCGCAAGGTCGCCTATGAGCGGGTCCAGCGTCGTCTGCTGGAACTGCACCCTCTGCTTTGGGTCAGCCGCACCGCCGGCGGCGCGATCTCGACGAAGGGCGTCGGAGGGATGACGCAGTACGGCTTCGGATCGCTGCGCCCCGAGGAGCTGTGGATTCAGCGGTGAGCAATCCCCTACCCCGCTCCGCGGGCCCCAGTGGATGAGAGGTCGTGGCAGGACATGCACAGCAGCACGGCACATACATCGGTTCTCGAAATCCGGAACCTGCACGCCCACATCGCAACGCCACGCGGCGTCGTACGGGCTGTCGACGACGTCTCCCTCACCATCGGCCGCGGGCAGGCACTGGGGGTAGTCGGGGAGTCCGGATCCGGCAAGTCGGTGATGGCCAAGGCGATCATGGGCATGCTGCCGGGGCGTTCAGGATGCTCCGGAGAGATCATCTTCCAGGGGCGCGATCTGCTCTCGCTCCCCCGGAAGGAGCGCGCGCAGATCTGGGGCAGGCACATCGCCATGGTGTTCCAGGATCCCGGCCGTTCACTCAACCCCGTCGTACGGGTGGAACGACAGCTCACCGAAGGGATGCGACGGCACCTAGGCCTCGGACGCGCGGAAGCACGGTCGCGAGCGGGGGAACTCCTCACGGAGGTCGGGGTGCCCGACCCCGAGCGGCGGTTGCGGTGTTACCCCCATGAGCTGTCCGGCGGCATGCGTCAGCGCGTGATGATCGCGATCGCCCTGGCGTGCCAGCCCGACCTGCTCATCGCCGACGAGCCGACGACAGCACTGGATGTGACCGTGCAGCGCCAGATTCTGGATCTGCTGCGCCGCGTCCAGACGGAACGGGGTACAGCCTTGATGCTGATCAGTCACGACCTCGCCGTGGTCGCGGGCAGGACGGATCGTACGGCGGTGATGTACGCGGGTCGGCTCGCCGAAGTCGGCACGACCGCTTCGGTGTTCAGGGCCCCGCGCCACCAGTACACGCACGCCCTGTTGGGAGCAGTGCCGACTCTCGACCACGAGCGGCACACACCGTTGCGGCTGATCCACGGAACGCTGCCGGACCCGGTCGCGCCACCGGCGGGCTGCCGCTTCGAGCCTCGTTGCACGGCGGCGCAGGCCCAGTGCGGCGAAGCGGACCCGGTGATGGCCGCCGTGGAGCACGATCACCAGGTCGCCTGCTGCGTTCCGGTCCCTGCGCCAGGGACACCACTGACCGGGGGTGATCTCGTTGGCCGGTAGCGGAACCGCCCATCTCCGCGGCGACGAGGCCTTGCTGACGGTTCGTGAGCTGGTCGTCGAGCACCCCACGGACGCCGGAACCGTGCAGGCGGTGTCCGGGGTGAGCTTCGACGTTCTGCCGGGTCAGACGCTGGGGATCGTGGGTGAGTCGGGCTGCGGCAAGTCCACGACGGGCCGGGCCGTCCTGCGCCTCGACCGTGCGACCAGCGGCACGATCACGTTCGACGGGGGTCGCATCGACCTCGCGAACGGCGCCCAGCTGCGCGCGTTGCGGCGCGACCTGCAGATGGTCTTCCAGGATCCCGTGGCTTCTCTGAACCCACGGCGCAGAGTGAAGGACATCGTCGCCGAAGGCCTGACCATCGCGGGCATGCCGGCCGCGGAACGATCCGCGAAGACAGCAACGGCCCTGTCACAGGTGGGTCTGGAGTACGACCGCTTCGCGGACATGATGCCGCGTCAGCTGTCCGGCGGGCAGGCGCAGCGGGTCGCGATCGCGCGGGCGCTCGCGCTCGGCCCAAAACTGCTGATCTGCGACGAACCGGTGTCCGCACTCGATGTCTCGGTGCAGGCGCAGACGCTCAACCTGATCGAGGAGATCAAGTCCGCGTACGCCCTGACGGTGGTCTTCATCGCTCATGACCTGGGGGTGGTGCGGGCGGTGAGCGACGACGTCTTGGTCATGTATCTCGGCAAGGTGTGCGAGGTGGGGGACGCCGAGGAGATCTACGAGCGCCCCGCCCACCCCTACACCCGTGCCCTCCTCGACTCCGTTCCCCTGATCGACACCGAACGAGGCTTCGCCGGGCCGGCGCTGGCGGGCGACATTCCCTCGCCGCTGTCGCCTCCCTCGGGCTGCCGCTTCCGTACCCGCTGCCCACTCGCTCAGGAGCGGTGCGTCACCCACGAACCCGAGCTGCGGCAGGTTCTCCAGGGCCGGCATGTCGCGTGCCACTTTCCGCTCGTGGACACGAGTACGGCGGACGAAAGCCCAGTCCGATGACGGGCGGCGGAAGCATCGCCGACGGCCGGACCCAATCCACGGATCTGCGCAGTCCGGGGCTCGAAACGATGCGGCAGGTCGCCTCCCTCGGGGCCCGGGCCGACGGAGCCGACCTGACTGACGGCGCGGACGGTGAGGACCTCATCGAGATCGGCCTGATCAACGTGCGGGCCATGCTCTGGGCGCGGAAGCCCGCCCGGAGGGTGCCGGCCGCGGATCCGGATCAACCACCGACACACAGGGAGCCGTGATGTCCCTCAACGGGCGCAACGCCGTCGTCACCGGCGGCGGGCGGGGAATAGGACGCGCAACGGCGATCGTGCTCGCCGAGCACGGTGCGGCGGTGGCGGTGTGGGACCGCGACGCCGACGGCGCGGACGAGACGGTCGACCGGATCAGGAAGGCCGGCAACATGGCGGTGGCCGTGATCGGCGACGCGTCCGTCAGCAAGGAGGTGACCGCCGCGGCGGATCGCACGCACGCCGAACTCGGTCCGGTCACCGTCCTCGTGAACAACGCGGGCATCTCGACCCATTCGCCGTTCATGAGCCTCACCGAGGAGGCCTGGGACCAGATGATCCAGGTCAACCTCAAGGGCCCCTTCCTCGTGACGCAGGCGTTCCTGCCCGACATGCTGGCCGCGGGGAGGGGCCGCATCATCAACATCTCGTCGTCGTCCGCTCAGACGGGCGCGCCGGACATGGCCCACTACGTCGCGTCCAAGGGCGGAGTGATCGGGCTCACCAAGGCGCTCGCCATCGAGTTCGCCGCCAAAGGCATCACCGTCAACAACATCCCGCCGGGAGTCGTCGACACCCCGCTGCTCAGGCAGGCGTTCGACCCCGACGAGGTCGCCGCGATGATGCCGATGAAGCGCGCGGGCCGGCCGGAGGAAATCGCCTACGCGGTGGCCTACCTGGCATCGGACGAAGCCGGATACGTCACGGGCCAGACGCTCAGCGTCAACGGCGGCCGCCACCTCGCATAGGAGGCACACCCATAGGACGCACACCCAGCGTTGCCCGAAACGATCAGCTAAAGGAAGCGACGCATGCCGGAGAACGGCTTTCGTCTTCGACACCATCGATCCCAGGCTCTCTGTGCTCGAAGGGATTCAGCGATACGCCTCCGTCGACCAGCCGCACCTGAAGGGGTTCGGCTGGTACGTCGAAGGGATCACCGAGGCGTACCGCTCGTTGAGGCGTCTCGGCATCGGGATGGTCGGCCAGCGCGACGAACCGGCCGTGGGCGACGGGCCGCCGACGGCGCCCAACTCACCGATGCCGATCTTCTTCACGGTGCCCGAGGACGCGGGCCTGCGCCACGAGTTCCTCCTCACCCGCCGGCTGACCGAACGTCACCGGAGACGACCTACCACCGCCAACCCCCACCTCCTGGTCACCGTACGGACCGCCACGGACGACTCCCACCCCCAGGTCAACCCACAGGCCATCACCAAGACTCTGCGCCGTCTCGGCCTGCAGATCACCCGCCTGCGCGTGGACCGCATCCTCGACGATGGAAACACACCCGGGATCCACTCCATCTCATCCGGCTCTTCGGACTGTCCCCCATCACGGCCATGAAATACCTCCGAGCGGCCCACCCCTCGGGCACACGCCCCGATCCCATCTCGGAATGACCCACCCGCCTTCACCAACAGCGCCCGAGCTGCCCGCCGACCGCACGTCCCTTGGCGGCTCAGCCAGTTGTCCGTGATCGCGGACGGTCCGATGATCAGCGACCTCGCAACGACTCTGCTGTCAGGTGCTCGGCGCAGGGCGCGCTCCGGTGCGCCCCGTACCACCGGCCGAGCGGCCGATCTTCCTGTTCGCCGTCCGACAGGCCCGGCAGAACCGGCAACGGGTGCCATCCGCACGGCAAGGTGGCAGATGTCCGCCGCAGACTCAGTCCTCGTCTTCGAGCCCGGTCCGTGCACGCGGATCCGGGGGCGGGACTCCGAACGGCCCGCTGTGCGCGGGTCCGTGTTCCCCTCCCACGCGTCCCGGGCCGCACGACCTCAGGAGCACACCTTGTCTCTGCTGTTCCCGGGCCCCACAGCAGACCCTTGCGAACTGCGCCGTTGATCACAAAGCGGGTCAGCGCGCATTGTATGAAGACAGCGTGATGCGGCAGCCGCACATCGCATGCTTTGGCTGCACTCTCGCCTTACAGCCAAGCAATCTCCACTTCTGCCGACGCCGGCGCGTCGCTTCACGGGCATCACTCTGCCCGTCGGGACGTGTCAAACTTTAATTCCGAACAGTTTTTCCGCATTTCGGAACGCAATTTTCTCCTTGGCTTCGCGTGGCAAAGCGACTCCCCGGAACCAGTCGGTTTGAGTTTTCATATCTGCAAACGGGTAGTCGGTTGCAAACATCACTCGATCCACGCTTATGAACTTCAGCAGGAGATCGAGCAGTTCAGTCTGAGGGAATGCGCTGGTTGTGAACCAGAAATTGTCATGGAAATACTGCTCGAACGGCTTGTCCAGGCTTTCCTCGGTCACTTCGCCCATCTTCTCCACGACGCGCTTGTAGAAGAACGGAAGGCCCTCTCCCATATGGCCGATGATAATCTGGAGCTTGGGATGCCTGTCGAATACCCCTGACGTGATCATGCGGAGGCACTGAGTAACGACTTCCTGGTGCCATCCATATGCAGAGATGCTGAGAACCTGGTCCTGGAACTCCTTCTGATATTCCGGCCGCATATTGCTGTAGTAGATTTGGAAAACCTCGTCAGGCGGCAGGCCCGGATGGATGTATATCGGCACATCAAGGGCTTCGGAGCGCGCCAGCAGGGGCTCAAAGTCGGGATGATCGAGGAATTTCGTCCCGATGATTCCATTGGTCAGACATCCCAGGAAGCCATCTTCCCGAACTGTGCGTTCCAGTTCGTCTGCCGAGGCCTCCGGATTCTGCAGAGGCAAGGTTGCAAATGCCTTGAACCGCCCCGGATAGGTGGCCATCGGTCCATCGACAAGCAACTTGTTGAGACGATAGGCAAAATCGATGCCCTTCTGACCTTTGACATTCTGCACACCTGGCGTATGTGCGGAGAGGATTTGAACGTTGAGCCCTGCCTCATCCATTGCACCGATGCGGCGCGGGCCGAGCTCGGCAAGACCGGTATCCTCGAGGAACAGCCTGTCGTTCAGCACCATCAACTCACGGGTGGAAAAGGTCTCTTCCGTGCCAATGAAGGGCAGGTCCTGGTCTCGCTGTGAAAAATCCGTAGTCTCGTTCGCTGCCGAGCGGGAGGCAATGGCATGCGTGGACAAGCCGGCACCAATGCCAAGTGCTGTCGTGCCGGCTAGAAAGCCGCGGCGTCCCGGCGTGAGGTGCTTCAGAGGGCTTGCGTTGGACTTCATGTCAGTTTCTCCTCAGGTGTTTGTGTGGTGCGGAATCCGTGCGGCATCCATTTGCAAGACACGACGGGTTACCTCGCTTATCCGGATGCCTACTTCCTACCGAGCGAACCTGAGACGACTGTTAATACGCTGCTCAGACCGGTTGGCCGAACCATGCGCCCGGCGCACGCACCAGCGTGGTGGCGTCGAGGTCCTGCCCGGTAGGCAAGGCCCGGGCGACACAGCCGTCGGGCCGGATGAGCAACGCGTCGACGTCCACCGGTCCGTGCGGGCGGCGCCCCTCACGCAGCGGGTCCGCCGACCGGGTCACCGCGGTGACGACGTCCGGGTCGGGCCGCGCCGGCGTCAACCTCGTGTCCGGGCACAGGGTGCCGACGAGCCGGTGGTCGTCGCCCAGGTCGTACCGGACGTCCATGCCGGCGAGCATGTCGGCGACGTACCGGTGGGCGTCGTCGAGGTCCATCAGGCCGGAGAACATCTCCCACAGAGCCCTCGTCCGCGGGTCGGGTCGCATCAGGGCGATCCGGGCCCGGGTGCTCTGCAGCAGGCGCGCCGCGACCGGATACCGTACGGCGGTGTACGTGTCGAGGATGTCCTCGCCGACCCAGCCGCCTACCACGGCCGCGAGCTTCCAGCCGAGATTCGCCGCGTCGACGATCCCGACGTTGAGGCCCTGACCGCCGACCGACGCGCACACGTGGGCCGAGCCCCCGGCCGGCAGGACCCGGCCCGTCCGGTACGTGGTCGCCTGCCGCGCGGTGTCGATCCAGCGGGTCCCGGACAACATCCAGAAACCTGCGGTGAGCGGTCGACTTGGATATGCCAAAGCACGGCGGCAGCGCCATGGACAGGCGTTTCACGTACCTGCATTCGGCGCTCGACAACCACTCCCGGCTCGCCTACTCCGAGGCCTTGGACGATGAGAAGGCCGTCACCGCGGTCGCCTTCTGGCACCGGGTCGTTGCCTCCTTCGCCGCCCACGGCATCACACCGATCCGCCGCTGCCTCACCGACAACGGCGCGTGCTACCGGTCTACGACCTGGGCTGACGTGCTCGCCGCGACCGGTACGAAGCCCAAGCGGGCCAGGCCGTACACGCCACGCATGAACGGGAAGGTGGAGAGGCATCACGGGACGCTCTCCCGCGAGCGGGCGTACGTCTGCGACTACACAACCGAGCGTGAACGCCGCGTCGCACTCGCGGAGTTCGTGAATCACTACAACCACCAGCAGCCGCACGCCGCGCTCGGCCGGCCGCCCATTCAGACGCCGGCCCGCCGCTCGCTCATCCTGTTGTCCCCGAAGCGATGGCGCTCGTCAGGTTTCCGGTCACCACGTGGGTGCAACGAGGCCACGAGTCGACGGGAGATCTCGGCAGCGCTCCACTGCACACGCGCCTTCAATTCCCGCTCACGCATGCATTCCTGTACGCCGCTCACCGAGAGCGCCGCGGTAGCGGCGCCGAACTCGATGACGGGAGCCGCCACGCAGGCAACACCGACGACGGCCTCGCTCCGCTCGGTGGCGTACCCGTGCTCGCGAATTCCCGCGAACGCCTCCGTCAGGGCCTGGCGGTTGGTGATGCTCGCCCCCGTCCTGCGGCACAGCCCGTCGGCCAGATAGCGCTCGATGAACTCCCTGGGCGCGTTGGCGAGGAGCACCTTGCCCACGGCGGTGCAGTGCGCGGGCATCCGCCCGCCGATCCGAGAGGGAAGCGACGGCGCGAGCGCTCCGGTCAGTTTTTCCAGGTACACGACGTCCTGCTCGTCCAGGACGGCCAGGTGGACAGCGTGTCCGGTCGTCGCGGCCAGCTCCTGCATGACCGGCCTGGCCACATCGCACAGGCCGGTACGCTGCACCACCAGACTGCCGAGTTCGAACATGCGCAGCCCGAGTGTGTACTTGTTGTCCGCACGCCGCACGCAGCGGGCGCTCACGAGTTGCTGCAGGATCCGATGGACGGAGGAACGGGGCAGCCCGCAGCGCGCGGCGATCTGCCCCAGCGAGAGTGTGCCGCCCGAGCGTTCGAAGGCGCCGAGAATCAGCACGACCCTGTCGACCATGCTTGAGGGGGCCTCGGACATGTGCGATCTCCTTGCGAACCGATGCGCGACGCCGACGGCACTACGGTGTGCCCCTCCCCTCGTTGTTCACCATCACGTCCAGACGGCCGGTCTCCGCGTCCGCGACGAGCTGTGTCACGGCCGCGGGATCGCTGACGTCGACCTGACGGGCCACTGCCTGTCCGCCCTTATCGACGATCTCGGCCGCTGTCTCCGCCGCGCCCCCGTAGTCGAGGTCGGAGACGGGGGCATGAGCCCCAGAATCGGCGAACACGACGGCCGTCTCCCACCCGATGCCGCTGCCGCCACCGGTGACGACCGCCGTACTTCCGGTCAGCCGGAATTCCTCCGCGAGGTCCATCTCCATCTTCTTCCGTATTGACATCGGCGCATCCGTTTCGGCCACGAAGCTGTCGATTCTTCCTCGGTTCTTCACGCACGCCAAAGGCAAGTTCGTCCGGTGGTTTGCTCCAACTTCGCGTCAGTCGGCACTGTTCACCGAAGGTGACGGAGACGGCATGGCCGTAGCCGTGGCCGGAATCGCTCTACACTCACAAAGATTAGACCGACCGGTCGATCCATACTAGAGTTATGACATCACCCAGTCCTCGCAGCACCGAAGATGTCAGGGCCCGGTACACACGGCCCCAAGCCTTCGGCGACCACCTGCGCATCAAGGAAGGCGACATCGTCCTCGTCCGGACAGGCCTCCTACTTCCTGGAGGGCGGCGTATCCAGCTGCCGCCCACCGGTACCCACTCTCGACCACGACGCGCCCTGCTTCTTCCACGAGCGCCGGGTCGCGGCCGCTGACCTGGCGTCGACGCACATGAACACCGTGCCGGTCCCGAGGAGTAGCGAGAGGACAGTGTGGCGAGCGCGGAAACCGACAGTTCTTCGCTGTGAGCGGCATACAGGGGGGGACACCCGCGACCGGCGGCCCTCCCGGAACGACCGCAGCGGGACATTCCCGGTACCCTTCCGGGGTGACGAAGCCCCCCGTATCGGACGAGCGGCGGCCCGCGAACGACGGGCCCAAGGCCGCTGCCCGCAACCGGACTGCCCTCGTCGCCGCTGCCCGGGAGATCTACGCAGAGCACGGTCTGGACGCTCCGCTGTCCGCGATAGCACGCCGGGCAGGCGTCGGGCAGGGCGTCCTCTACCGGCACTTTCCCGACCGTGACGCCGTGGCCGGTGCGGTGCTGGAAGAGAACGTACGACAGATCGAGCGGGCAGCAGCAGCCCCGGACGCGACCTCCGAGAGTGTTCTCGGGGTGCTGACCTGGCATCTGACGGAGTCGGCGGCTTTCATCAGCCTTTTGTGCGTGGACGGAACAGGCCGCGGCTCCAGGAACCTCGCGTACGCGACGGCCCTGTCCGAGCGGGTGGAGAGAGCCCTGGACGGGCACCTGCCGGACAGTGTCGGTGTCCCGCTGCGGGAGACGAGCGACCTCATGCTCGCCGTCGCCATGGTCTCCGGTGCCGTCACCGGCCCCACGCGCGAGCAGCGGGAGAGGCGGGCACTGGCGGCCTGGCGGCTGCTCGGCGTCACGGTGGGGCCGGTGCACCCCTTCAACGAGTGAACGGGCAACGCGTTTCAGCCGCCGTTGGACTGCCGGACGCCCTTCGCCAGCGCGTCGAAGGTGTACAGGTACCCTCCGGCCGGTCCGCTGACGGTCATGTACGCCGTCCGTGTGCCGGGCCTGATCGCCACGTTCGTCGCCGATTCGAGGCCCGCGGCGCGGCCGGGCACCTCGATGGTCGCCAAGCGCTCACCGTACTTGCTGTACACGATCATCGCGGGCCGGCCGTGCAGTGCCTGATAGAGGTTGCCGTCCGCGTCCACCGCGATCGAGTCGGTCTGGGCGAGGCCGCCGTCGACGCGGACGGCGGTGTGCCGAGACGTCACCTTCCCGCTTCCGTCGAGGCGGAGGTAGGAGATCCGGTTCTGGGTGAGTTCGCTGATCCACAGCCCTCGATAGTCGGCGTCGAATGAGATTCCGTTCGTCGCGGCCAGATGCTCGGCCAGGACAGTGGCCTTCCCGCCGTCACGGTCGATCCGCACCACGCGGCCCTGCTCCTTGCCCTCGGACAGGCCACGCAAGTCACTGAGGTACAGGTTGCCCTCCTCGTCGAAAGCGATGTCGTCGGGGTTCATCGGAACTCCATCGACATCGCCGGAGAAGAAGGTCCGGGGATCGCTGCCGTCCGGAGCCAGGCTCACGACCTCGCCATGGATGTACTCGGTCAGATAGAGCCGTCCGTCGTACGGGCTGAACTGCGCGGACGTGTAGGCCCCCCGGTCATCGGTGTGGAACGCCCGCGCGGTCTTCTTCTCGAGGTCGACGCGTATGACCTTCGGCGCGCCCGCCGGCGCGGTGACATCGACGACGAGCAGTCCGCCGTCCTTGTCGAAGGTCGGACCTTCCAGCAGAGTCATCCCGCTCTCTTCGTGACTCGTCGTCAGCCGCATGACCTTCTGAGCCGTGATGGTCCTGGACGTGCCGGGTGAAGCCTCGCTGCCGCCGGGGCCGGCTGTGTCCGTACCGCATCCGGTCAGGACCACTGTGCCGATCGTGGCAAGTACGGCAATGGGCCGGATCGCGAGTCGTCGCATGGGGGGATCGCTCTTCCTGTCGAGGGACGAGGGCCGGGTGCGGGGCCGGTGTCAGGGAGTTCCTGCGCCAGAGGGAGCGCCTTTCGGCCGGACAGTGCGCCCCATCACCCCAACCGGACACCATTGTCCGGTAGTTGTTACCGTAACGGAAGGTCGCCTCGCTCGCGTGGCGGTCCGCGCATCTGCACGCCCACAGGATCGAGGCCCCCCACGTGACGATTCCGCCCGCCCCGACCCGCGCCGAACTCATCGCGCTGAGGCAGCGTTACCGCCTCGAACGCGAGCGGCGCGTACAGCCCGACGGTGCCGGCCAATACCGCTCCACCGACGCCGAGTTCAGCTACTACGCGGCCGATCCGTACACAGCGGCAGGCGAACGGGCGCCAATGCACGACACGGTCGACGTCGCCGTGATCGGCGGTGGATTCGGCGGCATCCTCGCCGGTGCGCGCATCCGGCAAGAGGGCGTGGAACGCGTCCGAGTCATCGACAAGGGCGGTGACTTCGGGGGCACTTGGTACTGGAACCGGTACCCGGGCATCCACTGCGACGTCGAGTCGCACGTCTATATGCCGATGCTCGACGAAACCGCATACGTGCCGCAGTGGAAGTACTCCCCCGGCGAGGAGATCCGCCGCCACGCGGTACGGATCGCACGGAAGTTCAGCCTCTATGAGGATGCCCTGTTCTCCACCACGGTCATCTCACTGACCTGGGACGAGGCATCCGAGACATGGACCGTGGCCACCGACCGCGGCGACGTGTTCCGAGCGACGTACGTCGTCACCGCCACCGGGACCCTTTCGGAACCGAAGCTCCCCGGGATACCTGGCATTGAGAACTTCACGGGACATACGTTCCACACGTCGCGGTGGGACTACGCCTACACCGGCGGCACCCCGGACGGCGGCATGACCGGCCTCGCGGACAAGCGGGTGGGCATCGTCGGCACCGGTGCCACCGGAATCCAGGTAGTTCCGATGCTGGCCCAGGATGCCGGACACGTCTACGTCTTCCAGCGCACCCCCTCCACCGTGGACGTGCGCGCCAACCGACGCACCACTGCGGACGATGTCGGCGCCGACCGCGACGGCTGGGCCCGCGAGCGTCGCGAGAACTACCTCCGTATCGTCTCCGGCGAGACAGCCGAAGAGGACCTCGTGGCGGACCAGTGGACGAGGTCAGCGGGCCTCTTGGAGAAGCTGCTGCCGAGCTTCCGCCGGCAGGGCGACCAGGGCAACCGGACGGCATTCGAAGCCGCCTACGAGATCTCCGACGCCGCCAAGATGAACGAGCTCCGTGCCCGCGTCGAGGAGATCGTCACCGACCCGGACACGGCCGCCAAGCTCAAACCCTGGTACCGGTATGCCTGCAAGCGCCCCACGTTCTCCGACAGGTACTACCCGGCCTTCAATCGCGCCAACGTCACCCTGGTCGACACTTCGGACACCCACGGCATCGAGCGCATCGCCGAACACGGCGTTGTGGTCGGAGGCACCTCATACGAACTCGACTGCCTGATCTTCGCCACAGGGTTCTCCGTCGGGACCTCCGGCATCTACTCCGGCAAACTGCCCGTCCACGGCCGAGGCGGCTACCAGTTGCTGCACGCCTGGGCAGAACGGGGTCCGCGTACTCTGCATGGCTTCACCAGCAACGGTTTCCCGAACCTGATCCATATGGGATCCCTGCAGAACGCCAGCAGCGTCAACTTCACCCATGTCCTTGACGAGCAGGCCGTTCACGCCGCCGCCTTGGTCGCGGCGGCCGAAGCCAAGAGCGCCCTCATCGAGCCGCACCGCGACACGGAGGACGCCTGGATCGCCACTCTCGCCGAGGGTTCCCCCGACCACGAGTGGTTCCACGCCGAATGCACCCCCGGCTACTACAACCGGGAAGGACGCGGCCGGCCCAACGGCCCGACCGCCTATCCCCACGGCGCAGTCGCCTTCCACGAACTCCTCAAGCGATGGCGCGAAGAGTCCGTGAACGAGATCCTCCAGCCCAGGACCTCCTGAACAGCTCGTTGGCGTCGAATCACCGAGCAACAACGGAGACGGACTTGTCTTCAAAGGGCACCGTTTCATCGCGATAGCCGAAGTGGCCGGAAGCCCGACCTGCGTCGGACCCGGATCAGCGATCAGCGATCAGCGATCAGCGGGCATACAGACCGTCCAGGCGTCCGCGTGCGAGAACGGGTCCGCCGGCCGCGGCGAACACGGACCGGGGCCGGGCGGCATCGAGGGCGGTTCCGACCTCGGCCGAGGTGATGGCGGCGGGTAGCGCGAAGAGCTGGAAGACGTACCTGTGCGGGCCATGACCCTTGATCGGTTTGGGTCCCATGTAGCCCTGGCCCATTCCGGAGCGCAGTACCCGAAGGCCCGGGACCGTACTGCCCGCGTTGAGCGCTCCGACAGGAAGCGTGCCGAGCTCGGGCGGCACCAGGGCGACACAGTGCACGAACGGGCTGCGGGTGGGGGTGTCGACATCCTGAACGACCAGCAGGAGCTGCACGGCGTCCGGGGAGACGCCGGTCCAGGCGAGCGAGGGGGACAGATTCTGTCCGCCGGCCCGCCGACCGATGTGGGACACGGGGATCGTGCCGTCGTGACGGAAGTCGGCGCTCCGCAGGTCGAGGGTCTCGGGCCCGGCCAGGGCCGGGAGGTTCCATGCGAGGCGCACTTCGCCGGCGCGCACGTGCTTGAGCAGCGTTCCCAGGATTGCCATGTGCCGTCCTCATGATCAGTCGCGGTGATGTGGCGTGGGCATGGACCGCTCGCCCGGCCCCGCATCGCCATCGTGAACTATAGATCCTCATGTGATACTGAATCTCATCAATGAAATTGCGACTCAGTCGTGAATCTGTAGTTCGCGGTGAGGTGCGCGGTTCATGCCAGAACGTCGATCGTCACCAGGAGCGTTGTCATGAGTGATCGTGTGGAGACGGACCTCAAGGGCCGAACAGTCGTGGTCACGGGCGCGAGTTCCGGGATCGGCACCGCTGCCGCCCGGCGCTGCGCCGAACTGGGAGCCGAGGTGGCGGTAGTCGGCCGGTCGCCGGAAAAGACCGCCGCCGTGGCCCGGGAGATCGGCGCCCAGGCCCACCTGGTGAACTACGACAGCCTGGACGACGTACGCCGGCTGGCCACCGAGCTGCTGTCCCGCTACCCCCGGATCGACGTCCTCGCCAACAACGCGGGCGGGTTCTTCACCACCCGCAGGGAGAGCACCGAGGGGCACGAGCTGACCTTCCAGGTCAACGTCCTGGCCCCGTTCCTGCTGACGAACCTGCTGCTGGAGCGGCTGACCGGGAACCCGCACGGAGCCCGGGTGATCAACACGGCCAGCATGGACCACCGCAAGGGACACCTGGACCTGGACGACCTGAACACCGTCCGCGGCAGCTACAAGTGGCGGACCGTCTACTCCACGGCCAAGCTCGGCACAGTCGTCCTCACCCGCGAACTCGCCCGCCGGACCCAGGACACCGCCGTGACGACGGCCTGCTTCCACCCGGGCGTCGTGGCCAGTGACGTAGCCCGGGACAGCGCGGTGATGCGGGCACTCGTACGGACGCCGCTGGCCAGGAAGCTGATGTCCACTCCCGAACAGGGCGCCGAGCCGCTGGTCCGCCTGGCCACCACCCCGGACGCCCTCGCGCTCGACGGCGCCTACTTCAACCGCTTCGAGCGGGAGGAGTCCAAGAACGCGCAGGCGGCCGACGCCGCTCTGGCCCAATGGCTGTGGGAGCGCTCCGCGGAACTCACCGGCCTGACGTCGGCACCAGGCGTCTGAAGGCCAAGCCTCGGTCGCGGATCTGGACTAACGCGTGTCACTAATGCGCGTCACTGGCTAGCATGAGCTGCGGTCACCCCGAGCGCCGAACCCTCGGGCGCCATGTCGACCCGGAAGTGCGCGACTTCGACCTGACCCGAGTGCGATTCGCCCGGCAGCCACCACCGGCAGGCGGGTCACCGAAGACGGGGCGCGATCATGCGGGCTCGGTCGCTCGCCGTTCAGTCAGCAGGTCCAAGGAGTGGGTCATGCCGGTCACCGCCTCTGTGGAGATACCTCAAGGGAAGCTGGAAGGGCGGGTGTTGGAAGAGGGCGGGGTGCTGTTCGCCGGTATCCCGTTCGCGCAGCCGCCCACCGGACCGCGGCGCTTTCGGCCGCCGCAGCCGCCGCGGCCGTGGACCGGCACACGCGACGCGTCGGTCTTCGGCCCGCCGCCGCCCCAGAACCCGGGCCTCTCACTCCCGCCCGACACGGTCTGCTCAGAGGACTGTCTGCATGTGAACATCTGGACGCCGGACGTGGCGGGCCTCCGGCCCGTCATGGTCTGGATCTACGGCGGCGCCTTCGAATCGGGCAGCGCCGCACCACCGGTCACCGACGGCGAGCGGCTGATGCACAGCGGTGACATCGTCGTCGTGAGCTTCAACTACCGCGTCGGAGCGCTGGGGTTCGTGCATCTGGCCGGAGCCGGCGACGAGTCGTGGTCCGACGCCACCAATCTGGGGCTGCAGGACCAGGTCGCGGCTCTGGGCTGGATACGCGACAACATCGCCCGCTTCGGCGGCGACCCGGGCAACGTCACTATCTTCGGCGACTCCGCCGGAGCCGGTGCGGTGGGCTGCCTGCTGGCCATGCCGACCGCGCGGGGCCTGTTTCAGCGCGCAGTGATGATGAGTCCGCCGATCTCCCGGATCTACGCGCCTTCCACAGCGGAACGCCTGACCGCGGACCTGTTCGACGCGGTCGGCGTTCGGCGGCCCGAAGAACTCGCGAAGGCCCCGGTCGAGCGCATATTGGCCGCCCAGTCTGTGGTCGTCTCCTCCGACATGGGGACCCGTGTCCTCCCCGGCGGACGGTCGTGGGGACCGGTGCTGGACGGAACCGTCCTGCCCCGCACCCCGCTGCAGGCCGCCGAAGCCGGCCTCACGGCCGACGTGCCGCTGCTGATTGGCGCGAACCGCGACGAGATGCTGATGTTCGAGCAGTTCGACGGGATACCGCGTGTCGCCGACGCCGTGCGGGCCGATATGGCCGCCGCGGTCGGAGAGGCCGCCGCGCAAGACCTCTGGGACAGCTACGAGGCGGCCGAGCCCGATGGCACGGCTGCCCGGCTGCGCCTGCGGTTCCTGAGCGACTACGTCTACCGGATCCCGGCCTCGCGCATGGCCGACGCCCATACCCGGGCCGGCGGCAGCGCCCATCAGTACCTGTTCGCGGCGGACCTGCCGGTCGTCGGTGCGGGCCACGGCACCGAAGTGGCCCTCGTCTTCGGCACCTACGACACTGCCGACGGCCTGCTTGCGCCGGTGTACGACCAGTGGCCCGAATCCGCCGCGCTCAGCGCGGAGTTGATGACCGCCTGGACTGCTTTCGCCGGCTCCGGCGACCCCGGGTGGGCGCCCCACGCACCCGAAACCGCCGATGTACGGGTCTTCGGTGCGACCGGCCCGACCACAGAACCACCCGCCCACACCCGCAAGGCCTGGCAACTGGCCACACACCACGCCACAGTCCCTGATGGAAGTCCGCTCAGCGACCCCTTCGGGACGGCTCGACGGGACTAGGCGGGCTGCGCGGGCGGACCACGGCTGAGTGCGGTCGCGCAGGTCCGCACCGCCGCCATCACGCGCCCGTGTCACTGACCGGTCGCGGAGCCCAGCCGGGCAAGGCCGTGGAGGACGATAGGCCTGCGGCCCGTCCGGACTGAGCAGGGCATCGGCACCGAACTCGCTGCCGTACGACGGTAGTTGCCGGTCCCTGTCGTCCCGTACCCCCTGCGAAGCCGCCGTCGGCGTTGTCCGTCCGCAGAGGTATCGGCAGGACTGAACCCGGTCCGCCTGCCACCCGCCACCGACGCGCCGTTACCCGAACGTTACGAACCGGCGTCTTGTTGCCGTCGCGTTGCCGACCTAACTTGCTAACGCGCGTCACTAACGCGCGTAAGTCTCTGATCGCCTCAGCGTCCCGTCCGCTTCGGCTGCCATCACGAGTGGCGTGTCGAGGAGCTCGACCGATTCGGACCTCCCCGAATGTCCGACGACGCAGCACCCGCAACCACCCCTCCGCTCCACACGCAGGAAAGGCCGCCATGCTCGACAAGACGATCTCCCCACCCCCCGCGGAAGAAACGACGACCCGCTTCGGCGCACGCCATGTGCTCGTACTGCTCGCCCTGTTCCTGACCGTCGCCCTGAACCCGATCGTCGGCCTGGTGAGCGGCAACGCGCAGGCCGAGATCGCGATCCACTTCCACACCACCGAGCTCGCCTGGTTCACCCTGACCGGCGCGCTGGTCGGAACGTTCATGCTGCCGTTCGTGGTCAAGGCCGCCGGTATGTACGGCAAGAAGCGCGTGATCGTCATCGTCACCGCGCTCGGCCTGGTTGGTGACCTCATCGCCGCCCTGGCGACGAGCTACGACATCCTCCTCCTGGGCCGGGGCATCGCGGGCATCTACGGCGCGGCCGCGGCCGTGGCCTACGCGGCGGCGCGCGACGTGTTCCCCCGCCCGCTGGTCGGGCCGGCGAGCGCGCTGCTCGCGGGCAGCGTCGGCATCGTCGGCGTCGGAGGCCCGTTCCTGTCGGGGTGGCTCATCGACACCTGGGGTTTCCGTGGGGCGCTGTGGTTCATGGTGGTCGCCACCGCCGTGAGCCTGGTGATCCTGCTGGCCTTCCTGCCCGAGAGCCCGGTCCGCGAGGCACGTGTCCGGATGGACTGGCTGGGCGGGATCCTGCTGGGCGGCGGTCTCACCGCGATCGCCTACGGGGTCGGCGAGGGCTCGGAGTGGGGCTGGACCAGCGGCGAGTTCTTCGCCTTCCTCATCGGAGGCCTGGTCGCACTGCTCGCCTTCGGGATCACCCAGACCCGGGTCTCCAACCCGCTGTTCCCGATGAAACTGCTGGCCCGACGCCAGGTCTGGTCGGTCCTGCTCGCCACCGGAGTCGCCGCCGGCGCGCTGTACTCCGTGGGCGTCGTGATGATGCTCCTCGCGCTCATGCCGAAGATCCCCGGCCTCTCCGAGGGCCTCGGCTGGACGGCGACACACAACGCCGTGGTGACCGCCCCCATCAGCGCCGTGATCATCGCGGCGGCCATCGCGAGCGGTGTGCTGGCCCGCCGGGTCGACCCTCGGTTCCTGCTGGGCATCGGCGGTGTCCTGACCACCATCGGGTACGGGATCGGGGCCAACTTCCACGCGTCAGCGGGTCAGATCATCTCCTGGGGCGTGATCAGCGGCATCGGGATGGGCATGGTCGTCTCCTCCGTCCCGATCCTGATCATCTCGGCCGTGTCCCCCCAGGAGCAGGCGCTGGGCAACGGTGCGCAGGCCATGGTGCAGGGCGTCGCGCAGGTGATCATCTCCCAGCTCGTCTTCGTGGTCATGGCCAGGGACGGCATGGTGATGAAGGGGACGCAGTTCTACAGCGACTCCGGCTTCAGCAACGGATTCTGGCTGGTCGCCGGCTGCTGTGCGGCCGGAACCCTGCTGGTGCTGCTGATCCCGAAGGCCAAGAAGCTCGACGAAGTCGAAGTAGGCCAAGCAGCTTGACCTCGTTCCCCGGTGGGCTCCGCACTGTCGGAGTCCGCCGGGCGGAATCGGCTCCCGATGTGCTCACGAAAGTGCTCCCGAAGTAAGGACGTTCCCTTGATCCGCGTTTCCTTCAACGACGACTGGCAGTCCAGGCCGAAGGTGAACCCCTTCGCCGAGCTGGGCGGCCACTCGATCCCGTTCCAGCCGGTGACCGTCCCCCACGACGCGATGATCGAGCGGGAGCGTGTCGCCAGTGCGGAGGGCGGTGCCGGCGCCTACTTCCCCGGCGGGACCTTCGAGTACCGCAAGACCTTCCACGTGCCCGAGGAGTACCGGGGCAAGCGGATCCTCATCGAGTTCGAGGGCGTCCACCGCGACGCGACCGTCCACATCAACGGCGACTACGCCGGCCAACGCCCGTACGGCTACTCGCAGTTCCTCATCGACGCCGACCGTTTCCTGCGCTTCGGCGAGGACAACGAGATCCGCGTCGAGGCCCGCGCCCACCGCGACTCCCGCTGGTACACCGGCGCGGGCATCTACCGCGACACCTGGCTGCTCGTCGGCGGTCTCGTACGGATCTCGCCCGACGGCGTCCGCGTCACCACCCCGGACATCGACGGCGAGCGGGCCGTGGTCGAGGTCGCGACACGGGTCGAGAACGACTCGATCGCGATCCGGACCGTCGATGTCCGCACCGAGATCCGCGACGGCGACGGAGCAGTGGTCGCGAACGACTTCTCACGGATCACCGTGCTGCCCGGCGAACCCGCCGTCGGCCGACAGCGTCTCTACGTCGACGATCCGTCCCTGTGGAGCCCGGACTCCCCCGCCCTGTACACCGTCGGCGTTACCCTGACGGACGGCGACGACGACGTGGACACCGAGACCGTCACCTTCGGTATCCGCTCACTGCGCCTCGACCCCCGTCACGGCCTGCGCGTCAACGGCGAGACGGTCAAGCTGCGCGGCGCCTGTGTCCACCACGACAACGGGGTGCTGGGCGCGGCGACTTACGCCCGCGCCGAGGAACGCCGCGTCCAACTCCTCAAGGACGCCGGGTTCAACGCTATCCGCATGTCCCACAACCCCATGAGCAAGGGGATGTTGGACGCCTGCGACCGCCTCGGTGTGCTCGTGGTGGACGAGGCCTTCGACATGTGGACGTCGGGCAAGAACGAGTTCGACTACAGCCTGGACTTC
This sequence comes from Streptomyces sp. NPDC058697, assembly GCF_042715345.1. Classification (NCBI taxonomy): domain Bacteria; kingdom Bacillati; phylum Actinomycetota; class Actinomycetes; order Kitasatosporales; family Streptomycetaceae; genus Streptomyces; species Streptomyces sp. NPDC058697. The sequence continues at coordinate 191,749 of NZ_JBHXSU010000010.1, read as the reverse complement.
CCCGAGTGGTGGGAGCGGGACATCGAGGCGATGGTCGTGAAGAACTTCAACCACCCCAGCGTCATCATGTACTCGATCGGCAACGAGATCCCCGAGACCGGCTCGGCGGCCGGCTCCGCCTGGGGCCGCAAACTCGCCGAGAAGGTCCGCTCGTTGGACAGCACCCGGTACGTCACCAACGGGATCAACGGGATGCTCGCCGTCATGGCCGACCTGGCGTCGATGCGGAAGCAGTCGGCCGCGAAGGTCGACGAGGGCGCCGGTATCAACACCCTCATGGCCGACCCGGCACAGGGCATGAACGCGATCGGCGCCTCGGAACTGGTGACCCGGCGCACCGCGGAGTCCTTCGCCATCCTGGACGTCGCCGGCATGAACTACATGGAGGCCCGGTACGCAGGCGACAAGGACCTGTTCCCGAACCGGATCGTCATCGGTACCGAGTCCTTCACCACCCGGATCGACGGGATCTGGGGCCTGGTCAAGCAGCACAGCCAGGTCATCGGCGACTTCGCCTGGACCGGCTGGGACTACCTCGGCGAGGTCGGCATCGGTCGCCCCCAGTACCTCACCCCCGACACCCCGCGAGCCTCCTTCGCCGCGCCGTACCCGCATCTGCTGGCGGAGACCGGTGACATCGACATCACCGGCCACCGGCGGCCCGCCTCCTACTACCGCGAGACCGTCTTCGGTCTGCGCACCGAGCCGTACATCGCGGTCCGCCGCCCCGAGCACCACGGCAAGACCTGGGCCGGCACCCCGTGGGCGTGGAGCGACTCGATCGCCTCCTGGACCTGGCCCGGCGCCGAGAACGCGCCGATCGCCGTCGAGGTCTACAGCGACGCCGACGAGGTCGAACTCCTCGTCAACGGAAGCTCGTTGGGGCGGCAGCCGGTGGGCGAGGACCACCGTTTCCGCACCGAGTTCGACACCGCGTACGAGCCAGGCGAACTCCTCGCCATCGCCTACCGGGACGGCACCGAGACCGGCCGTACGACCCTCCGCTCGGCGACCGGGCCTGTACGGCTGCGCGCCGAGGCGGACCGACCGGTCGTCACGGCCGACGGCGGCGACCTCGCGTACGTCACCCTCACCCTGACCGATGCCGACGGCACCGTGCACACCGCCGCCGACCGCCCGGTGAGCCTCGAAGTCTCCGGTGCGGGCACGCTGATCGGGTTCGGCAGCGCCGTCCCGTCGACCGAGGAGCGCTTCGACGCCAAGGAGCGGCAGACGTACGAGGGCCGGGTCCTCGCGGTCGTGCGCCCGACCGGAACGGGCGAGATGCGTCTCACCGCCGGTGCCCCGGAGTGCGAACCGGTCGAGGTCGTCGTCACCGTCGAGTAGGCCGTCGGACAGACCCAGGCACATATGCGACGAAAGCGATGCGATGAGCCACCGCCCCATCATCTCCGGGTTCCACCCCGACCCCTCCGTCTGTCGGGTGGGCGAGGACTACTACCTCGTCAACTCGTCCTTCGAGTACCTCCCGGGCGTCCCCGTCCTCCACAGCCGGGACCTTCTGCACTGGGAGCAGATCGGAAACGTGCTCGACCGCGAGGACCAGCTGACCCTTGCCTCCGGGCGGGGCAGCGGGGGCATCTTCGCCCCGACCCTGCGCCACCACGGCGGACGGTTCTGGATGATCACGACGAACATCGCGGACGTCCGCAGGGGGCACCTCATCGTGTCCGCCGAGGACCCGGGCGGCCCGTGGAGCACTCCGGTGCACACGACCGGTGCGGTGGGCATCGATCCGGATCTCGCGTGGGACGCCGACGGCACCTGTCACCTCACCTGGGCGTCGGGGCAGCCGGAGACCCCGATCCTCCAGGCGGCGATCGATCCCGCCACCGGCGTACTACTGTCCGAGCCCAGGGCGTTGTGGAACGGCACCGGTCTGGCCCACCCGGAGGGCCCGCACCTCTATCGCCGGGGCTCCTGGTGGTATCTGCTCATCGCCGAGGGCGGCACCGAGCGGGGACACACCGTATCGGTGGCACGCTCGCGGTCCATCGACGGTCCCTTCGAGGGCCATCCGGCCAACCCGGTGCTCACCCACCGCAGTTCGAGCCACCCGGTCCAGAACACCGGGCACGCGGACCTCGTCGAGCTTCCCTCTGGGGAGTGGGCGGCGGTCCACCTGGGCGTGCGGCCACGCGGAACCACCCCCGGGTTCCACGTCAACGGACGCGAGACGTTCCTCACCGCCGTCCGCTGGGAGGACGACTGGCCGGTGTTCGACGAGGGGCACCACAAGGTGCCGGAGTCCGACAGCGGCTTCCACGAGGACTTCACCGCGCCCGCCCTGCACCCGCGCTGGATCTCTCCCGGCGTCCATCCCGCGCGGTTCGCCGCCCTGGCCGAGGGCGGCGGTGTGGCACTCACAGCGGCCCGATCGGCGTCCGAGGCCCGCCATCTGCTCGCGGTACGCACCAAGGACACCGCATGGGAGGCGAGCGCCGTCGTGGGCGGCGGCGACGTACGCCTGGTCCTGCGCCTCGACGACGCGCACTGGGCCTCCATCGAGAAGCTCGGGGTCTCACTCGTCGCCCGTGTGGTCATCGGCGGACTCGACCATGTGCTCGCGGACGTCCCGCGCCCCGGACATCCCACGATGACGCTGTGCGTCCGCGCCGTCGAGCCGGAGCCGGACTCCCCGTACGCGGGCGCGCCCGACCTGATCGAGCTCGGCCATCTGGACAACGGCGAGTTCTCGCGGCTGGCCCGGTTCGACGGGCGCTACTTCTCGACGGAGGTCGCCGGAGGCTTCACCGGCCGGGTCGTCGGCGTGGAGCCCCTGGTCGGTACGCGGGTGGTGCGGAGCTTCACCTACCGCCCGCTGACCGACGTACACCGGCCCTCGACCGACACCGACCGTTCTCCGACCGAGACCCACCGCTCTCCGGCCGACGCACCACTCTCTCCGACCGACACCGACCGACCGAGGTGACCATGATCGACCGGGAATCCCTGGTCCGCCGCCACGCCGTCGAGCTGACGGAGGCCGACGCGTCCTGCGCGCCGACCGTCGGCAACGGCGACTTCGCCTTCACCGCCGACATCACCGGCATGCAGACCTTCACGGCCTTCCACGACCAGGCCGCCGCCCACGCGGAACGTCGGCTCGCCGTGAACACCACCACGATGTCCTCCTGGGGCTGGCACTCGATGCCCAACCCCGACGGATTCGTGCTCGCGGACGCGATGACCGGCTACGCGACGGCCCGGGGGCCCGTGGAGTACCCGGACAAGTTCGACATGGCGGCCGCGTTCGGCGGTCAGGTCGCCGAGGAGTACCGCGCCGGAACCTGGCTCCACCTGAACCCGCAGCGGCTCGACCTGGGCCGTATCGGTCTCGTACTGCGGTCCGGCGCGGACGCGGAGCCGGAGAGCGATCCGGCGGCGCTGGGCAGTCCGCGCCAGCGGCTCGATCTGTGGTCGGGGGTGCTCACCAGTGTCTTCGAGTACGCGGGAGAGGAGGTACGGGTCACCACCGTCGCCGATCCGCATCACGCACGGGTCGCCTTCCGTATCGAGTCCGAGCTGCTCGCCCGTGGTCTGGCCGGCGTCGCCGTACGGTTCCCCTACGCCAGCGACGGCTTCTTCAACACCTCCGACTGGTCGGCCCCCGACCGGCACACCAGCACGAACGAGCCCCTGGGCGAAGGGGGTTGCCGTATCCACAGAGTGCTCGACGACACCGAGTACACGGTCCGTCTGGACTGGTCGCAGGGCACGCTCACCGCGACGGAAGATCCTCATGCGTTCGAACTGACCACCCATGGCGCCGTGTTGGAGGTCGTCGCCTCCTTCTCTCCCACTCCAGAGGCGGAGTTCGGGACTGCAGGCTTCCAAGCGATCACGGAGGCGGCGACGGCCTGGTGGCGCGGCTTCTGGACCTCGGGGGCGGCAGTCGACTTCGCGGGCAGTACCGATCCGCGGGCGGCGGAGCTGGAACGCCGGGTGGTCCTCTCCCAGTATCTGACGGCGGTGAACTGCGCGGGCAGCCAGCCGCCGCAGGAGACCGGGCTGATCACCAACTCCTGGCAGGGCAAGTTCCATCTGGAGATGCACTGGTGGCACGCCGCGCACTTCCCCGCCTGGGGACGCCCCGAACTGCTCGAACGCAGCCTCGACTGGTACCTGTCCGTCCTCGACACGGCCCGCGACACCGCACGACGACAGCGCTACGAGGGCGCCCGCTGGCCCAAACACGTCGGCCCGGACGGCCGGGAGAGCCCCAGTGACATCGGGGCACTGCTGATCTGGCAACAACCGCACCCGCTCTACCTGTTGGAGCTGCTGTACGGGGTGCTCGGTGTGCCGGAGCGCGAGCGGCTGGTCGCCCGGTTCACTGAACTCGTCGAGGAGACCGCGCTGTTCATGGCGTCCTTCGTCGAGCACCGGGACGACGGATACCACCTGCCCGCACCCCTCGTGCCCGCCCAGGAGTTCTATACCGCCGCGACCACCGAGGACCCCACCTTCGAACTCGCCTACTGGTGGTGGGGGTTGGAGATCGCCCAGCGCTGGCGCGAACGCCTCGGCCTGGCCCGGCACGAGCGGTGGCAGCGGATCCAGGACGGTCTGACCCCACCGCACCAGGACGGCGGACGGTACACGGCGATCGCGACGGAGCCCTATCTGCGCCGCGACGACCACCCCTCGCTGCTGTGCGCCCTGGGTGTCGTACCGGCCACCCCGCTGATCGACACCGCCACCATGGAGGCCACGCTGCTGGACGTCCTCGGCGACTGGAAGTGGGACTCCGCCTGGGGCTGGGACTTCCCCGTGATGGCGATGACCGCGACCCGGGTCGGGCGTCCCGACCTGGCGGTGGACGCGCTCCTCATGGACAGCCCGAAGAACCGGTATCTGCCCACCGGCCACTGCCCGCAGATGGGCAGCGTCCTGCCCCTCTACCTCCCCGCCAACGGCGGTCTGCTGTCGGCCGTGTCCCTGATGACCGCCGGCTGGGAGGGCGCCGACACCGACTGCCCCGGCTTCCCGGACGACGGGACCTGGTCCGTACGGCACGAGGGGTTCGCCGTGTGGCCCTGATGTCCTGCGGGCCTGATGCCTCGCTGCCCGGGAAACGGGTCCCGCGAGTCCGACCGAAGCAACCGTCACTCCCCTGTCCCCCTCACCCCCTTGTCACCGTCACCCCCCATATCGGAGAGCACCATGTCCATGCCCACCCTGTCCTCGGACCCCGAAGCCGTCTCGGGGCTCGTCTCCAAGCTGACGCTCGAACAGAAGATCGCGCAGCTGACCGGTTTCGGTGTGGCGGAGATCTTCGTCCGGTCGGTCGACGGTGCCGCGAAGGCGCCCACCCCTGACCCGAGCCTGATCTCCGCGCTGCGTCCGCACGGTGTGGGGCATCTGTCGATGGCGTGGTTCCTCGGCTACGACGCCGACAGTCTGCGCAAGGACCTCGCGAGCATCCAGGACGCCGTCCGGGAGACCTCGCCGTTCGGTATCGGGGCCCTGGTCCACAACGAGGGCATCAGCGGGTTCCTCCATGTGTCGGGCTCACAGTTCCCCACCGCCTGGGCGCAGGCCGCGACCTGGGACCCCGATCTGGTCGAACGGGCCGCGGCGGTGACGTCGGCGCACATGCGCGACTCCGGCGTCCAGCTGCTCTTCTCGCCGGTCATGGACATCAACCGGGACCCCCGGTGGGGCCGGGTGCACGAGACCTACGGCGAGGACCCCGAACTGGCGGCCCGTTTCTCGGTCTCGTTCGTCCGGGGCGTCCAGGGCGCCGACCAGGAGAACGGTGTCCTCGCCACCGGCAAGCACTTCCTGGGGTACGGCGCCTCGGAGGCCGGCCTCAACACCGCGATCACCCAGCTGGGCCGACGGGCGCTGGTCGACGAGTACGCCGAGCCGTTCCGTCGGGCGATCACCGAGGCGGGGCTGGAGGTCGTCATGAACTCCTACAACGAGATCGACGGCATCCCCGCCGCCGCCAACCACTGGCTGCTGACCGATCTCCTGCGCGGCCAGCTCGGCTTCGACGGGCTGGTCGTCAGCGACTACTCCGCCGTGGACCTCCTGCGGCTCGCCTACCGCACGGCCCGTACGGAGGGCGATGCCGCCCGGCAGGCACTCACCGCGGGCCTGGACGTCGAACTGCCCGGCAACGTGAACTTCTCGGCGCTCGTCGAGGAGGTCGAGAGCGGACGTCTCGACGAGAGCGTGGTCGACATGGCCGTCGCCAGGGTCCTGACGACGAAGGCCCGCGTCGGACTGATCCCCGCCCTCGGCCCCGCGCGGACCTCCGCCCGGCGGCAGGCGGACGCCCAACTCACCGACGTACGACCGCCGTTGTCCACGCCCGCCCTCCCGGACCCCGAGGAGGCCGCCGGGATCCGCCGGTCGATCGCGGAACGCGGTCTGGTGCTGCTCGCGAACGACGGGATCCTGCCGCTGACGCCCGGCGCGCGCCGTGTCGTCCTCGTCGGGCCGGCGGCGGACGAGCTGCGGATCCACTTCGCCGCGTACACCTCGGTCGCCGCCGGAGAGATGCCGATCGGGATGCGGGCCGTCCGGGAGGGCAAGGTCGCGGGCGTGGATCCGGCGACCTTCGTGTTCACCGACATCTTCCAGACCCGGATCGCGGACCTCGACCCCGTCTTCGAAGAGCAGGCTCGGAAGATCCATCCCGACGCGCCCACCGTCCTCGACGCCCTGCGGGGGTTCGACCCGACGGTCGAGTTCGTGACCCTCGGCCGGTTCGCCACCGATTCCGGCGAGGCCCTGGACCCGGCGGTGGTACGCCAGGCCGTCGAGCACGCGGATCTGGTCGTCGCCGCGGTCGGCGAACGTACGGGCTGGGTGGGCGCCAACACCGCGGGCGAGGGCCAGTCGACCGCCGCGCCGGCCCTGCCCGGAGACCAGGAGGAACTTCTCGCGCTCCTCGCCGCGACCGGAAAGCCGCTGGTGACCGTCGTCGTCTCGGGCCGCCCCCTGCTGCTCGAACCGGTGGCCCGGGTGTCCAACGCCGTTCTGCTCGCGCCGCTCCTGGGCGAGGAGGCCGGCCCGGCCATCGCCTCGGCGCTCTTCGGGACGGTCAACCCGAGCGGCAAGCTGCCGAGCACGTTCCCCCGGCATCTCGGGCAGCTGCCCATTTACCACGGCCACCACCACGGCAGCGGCTACGGCCACCCGACCGGAACCCGCCACGGCTACGGGGACCTCGAACAGCAGGGCCCGCTGTACGCGTTCGGCCACGGCCTGTCCTACACGTCCTTCTCCGTCGAACTCGACCTCGACGAAGAGGAGGGGCCTGCGGTGGAGGTTGTCGGCGGAACCATCCGGGCCCGCCTCCGCGTGGCGAACACCGGCGAGGCCGACGGCGAGACGGTGGTGCAGCTGTACGCACGGGACGAGGCCGCGTCCGTCGTCCGCCCCGTCCGGCAGCTGATCCAGTTCGAGCGGATCGCCCTGGCCGCAGGCGAAAGCCGCCGGGTCCTCCTGGAGGCTCCGGTCGAACGCCTCCACTACACGCTGCCCGACGGCCACCGAGGCATCGAGGCCGGTGACGTCACCGTGCTCGCCGGGTTCAGCAGCGACGACCTCCGGTGCGAGGCGACGGTCACCGTCGACGCCTCCTTCTGACAACCTCCCCTCCAGCGCGAAGGACCCAAACGATGACCCGACTCGCACCCGGCTTCCTCTGGGGCGCGGCGACCGCGCCGCACCAGGTGGAGGGCAACAACGTCAACAGCGACTGGTGGCAGCGCGAACTGCGCACCCCCGGTATGGAACGCAGCGGCGACGCCGCCGACAGCTACCACCGCTACCCGGAGGACATGCGGCTGCTCGCCGAAGCAGGGCTCACCAGCTACCGGTTCGGCATCGAGTGGGCTCGCGTCGAGCCGGACGAGGGCCATATCTCCCGCGCCGCGCTCGCCCACTACCGGCGCATGATCGACACCGCCGTCGAGCTCGGCCTCACCCCGGTCGTCACCCTGCACCACTTCACCGGCCCCCGCTGGTTCGCCGAGGACGGAGGCTGGCTGGGCCCGAAGGCCGTCGAGCGCTTCGAGAACTATGTCCAGGCCGTCACCGGCATCCTCGGCGGCGTCGAGTGGGTCTGCACCATCAACGAGCCGAACATGCTGGCCGTCATGGTGTGGATGAGCGACCCGGAGCGGTCGGCCGCGGCACGCAAGCTGCTCACTCCGACCGTCGTGGACGGTCTGTACCCGGTCATACCGGACCCGGAACCCGAGGTCGGGCTGCGGCTGGCCGAGGCGCACCACGCCGCCCGCGCGATCCTGAAGCGCGAGACGGACGCCAAGGTCGGCTGGACGGTCGCCAACCACGCCCTCACCCCGACCCCCGGCAACGAGGCCAAGCTGCGCGAGGTGCGGTACATCAAGGAGGACCTCTATCTGGAGGCGGCCCGCGGCGACGACTTCATCGGGGTGCAGTCGTACACGAGCCAGCCCGTCGACGAGAACGGCCTCGTCCCGCACCCGGAGGCCCCGGACAACACCCTCACCGGCTACGCCTACCGCCCCGACGCGATCGGCATCGCGATCCGCCACACCTGGGAGGTGACCGGCGGCATACCGATCCTGATCACCGAGAACGGCATCGCCACCGCCGACGACGACCAGCGCATCGCCTATACGTCCGAGGCGCTGCGGCACCTGTTCGCGGCCGTCGACGACGGCATCGACGTACGCGGCTATCTCCACTGGAGCGCCCTCGACAACTTCGAGTGGGGCCACTGGAAGCCGACGTTCGGCCTCATCGCCTTCGACCGCGAGACCTTCGAGCGCAGGCCCAAGCCGAGCCTGGCCTGGCTGGGCGAGGTCGCCCTCCACGGCCACCTCTGACCGACACGGACCGTGAGTGCCGAGGCCAGCCTGACCGGCCTCGGCACTCACTCATGCCGTTCGGCTGTCGCCCTGACGGCAGGTCGTGGACGCTCACGCCCGCCGTCTCACGTGGACGAACGCTCCACCAGCCTCGGGCTGATCGCCTCGGCGGTGTACCTGGGCTCGCGGCCGGTGAGTCCGGCCACGATCACCTCGGCCCGACGCCGGCTCAGCTCGTGCAGCTCGAACGAGACGGTGGTCAGCGGCGGGGCCGCAAGACGGGCGGTGGGAATGTCGTCGACCCCGACGACGGCAAGATCGGCGGGGGCGGCGAGACCGTGTTCGCGCATGCCCGCCAGGACAGCGATGGCCGTGTCGTCGTTGAAGGCGCACACCCCGGTGACGGACCCCGCCGTCCACTCGGTCACCGCCCGGGCCGCGGCGGCGACCTCCAGGTTCGTACTCGCCACGACGGGCGGGTCGATCCCCGCCTCGGCGCAGGCGGCGCTCACGCCGTCCAGACGGTCCTCGGCCATCGCGCGCAGTCCGCGGTTGTCGGGCATCGCGTAGCCGATACGCCGGTGGCCTCGGCCGATCAGGCACTCCGCCTGCATACGGCCGATCGACCGCATCGCGTGAGCGTCGTCCAGCTGGGACGGGAACACGAACTCGGCGCCCGCGCTGTACAGCGCCCGGACAGTCTCGGGGTCGAACGACTCGAACCCGACCACCGCCGAGGCGTTGACGATCGCGCACACGTCCGGCAACGGCCGCCCGTGCGCCCCCGACAGATGGGTGACCAGCGTCAGACCGTGCTCCACCAGCGCGGCGGCCAGCTCCTCGATGAACCGGCTGGTCCCGGCACCGATGGGCATGTCCGGAACGGAGAGCAGCACGATCTGGCTGCGACCGGCAGCGAGCGCACGCGCGGAATAGTGCGGGTGGTACTCGAGACTCCGGGCCGCTTCCAGGACGCGGCGCCTGGTCTCCTCCGGGATCGTCTGGCCGGGTTTGTCGTTGAGGACGAAACTCACGGTGGTCCGGGACACACCGGCGACGCGGGCGACGTCTGCACTGGTGGCGCGCTTGGCGGGTCGGTCCATGGCCCTCTCGCAGATGGTGCCGGTCGACTTGACGTTGCACCATGGTACGGCGGCCCTGACGCGCGTTAGCAGCGACCTCCGCCACAGTCCGGGCAACCACCGATCGCGAGTGCGGCGAAGGCCTCGTCCAAGAGGTCGACGAGGTCCAGGTGGCCTTCGGACGCGGTCCAGTGGTCGAGGGCGGTGTTCAGGCACTCCAGTGCGGCGCCGGCCTTGACGGACAGGGCCAGGGGCGAGCGCGAAGGGCCGGGCGGGCCATTGCGCTCGGTGAGGGCCGGGGCCAGGGAGACCCGCCAGGTGTTCTGCTTCTCCCTCTGGCGTGCACACAGGGCCGGAGTGCCGGTGACCAGCCGGGTCGCGGCGAGTGCCGTAACGGGGGCCTGGCGGTAGGGGTCGGTCACCGTGTCCAGCGCGCGCCGCAGTGCCGTCCAGTCGTCCTCGTCGGCGGGGCGGGCGCGCAGGGCGTCGGCGACCTGGGTGCCCTGGGTGTCGACGGCACCGAGGACGGCGTCCTCCTTGGTGCCGAAGTACCGCAGGAACGTACTCCTGGACACCCCCGCCGCCGCGGCCAGGTCGTTGACGGTGACGTTGTCGAAGCCGTCGCGGCGGAACAGGTCGAAGGCCACCTGGGCCAGCTCGGCCCTTACGGCGGCCCGCGCGATGTCCCGCGTGGACGTACGCGCTTCTCCCTCCACCTCGTCCCCCTCTGCGTCAGTGGTTCATTGCTCAGCCGTTCCTGGTGAGCACCGCGGTGCGTCGGGACCAGGTGCCCTCGACGGCCGCGCCGAGCAGGAACGCGGCGACGTCGGCCCGGGAGATCCTGGGCACGCCGGGCAGGCGGTCGAGCTTCGCCAGGTCGACGGCCCGGACACCCGAGGCCGACTTGTTGGTCAGCAGCCCCGGGTAGGCGATCGTCCAGTCCAGGTCGGAGTCGGTGAGGATCCGCTCGCCGGCGGCCTTGTCCGCGAAGGTCGTCCGGCCGCCCTTGTACATGAGCCGGAGCATCCCGGAGCCCTTGGCCAGGGACTCGCCGACGCCGAACGCCGACATGATCACCACCCGCTTGACGCCACTGGCCTCGGCCGCCCGGACGAGCGCGCGGGTGCTGTCGGTGATCAGGTCCGCGGGGTTCCTGGCCCTGCCGATCCCGAGGGTGCTCACCACCGCGTCCACCCCGCACATGGCGTCGGCCAGCGCATCGGCGTCGCGGACGTCCCCGGGGAACGTGGTCACCCGCGCGCGGGGCGTGAGTTTGGCCGGGTCGCGGACGAAGGCGACCACTTCGTGTCCGGCAGCGGTGGCCACGTCCATGAACAGGCCACCGGTGGCGCCGGAGGCGCCCAGGAGGAGGAATCTCATCGCGGTCGGTCCCTTCAGAAGCCCCGAAGGGCTCTCGTTGCCGGTTCACATCATCCGTGAAACACGATACCCACTCTGACACTCAGTATCAAATAAGAACCTTGAGCTCGATACCGAGATTCTGGGCATAGGCCAGGATTAGATGTCATGACGATCGTGTTCCGGGTCCCCGCCAGTGGGGCGGAGCGGGTGGCCTTCGCCTACTCGCCGGCGATGGAAGCCGTACTGAGCCTTCATGTGCTGGTGGAGCCCCGGCACCACCCCGTCCAGCACGGCTGGGTGCGGGCGATGCGCAGGCTGTCCCCCGCGCTGAAGCGGGAGATCGACGTGTTCGCGTACGCCGTGCGCTCGTACTTCCCCGAGTTCCTCTTCCCCCGGCCCACCGGCGGGCTCCCGGACTTCGCGGACGAGCTGGCCGAGCTGCGTACGGCGGATCCGGACCTGGTCCGCCTTGAGTTCGCGGTCCCGTTGCTCAAGCCCTGGCCGGGCGGCGGCGAGGGCCGGGATCCACGGGTGCTGGACAGCCCGGAGGTACGCGGCCGACTGCGTGAACTGGCGCTGCGGGAGAGCGGCGACGAGGCGCTGGCCGCGATGCTCGTGGACGACCCGCGCGCGCTGATGGAGCGGTTCCTCGGCCTGCTGGAGCGCTACTGGCGGGAGGCGTTCGAGGAGGAATGGGCCCGGATCGAGCCCGATCTCGCCGCCGGGGTCAGCGAGGCCGGGCACCAGATCGAGCAGCGCGGTCTGTACGGCATGCTCCGGGGCCTGTGGCCGGAGGTGCGCAGCGATCCCCGTACCGAGCGCTTCTGGCTGGAGCGGCCGCACGACCACGAGGTCGTCGTCGGCCCGGACGACAGGCTCGTCCTCGCCCCCAGCACCTACGCCTGGCCGCACGTACGCGTCAACTGCGACGGCCCCTGGCCCCTCGGCCTCGTCTTCCCCCTCTCCTCCATCGCCCGGGAGGCCCGCCCGAGGATTCCGCCCGCCCGACTCGTCGGCATCCTGCGGGCACTCGCCGACGACACCCGGCTGCGCACCCTACGGCTGATCGCCGAACGCCCGCGCAGCACCCAGGAGTTGGCACCCCTGGTCGGGGTGAGCGAGGCGGCCCTGTCCAAGCACCTGCGGGTGCTGGCGGACGCCGGGCTGCTGGAGCGCCGTCGCGAGGGCTATTACGTCCTCTACCGGCTCGTGCCCGGGCAGTTGGCGGGCCTCGGTCCCGGCCTGGAGAGCTTCCTGCACGGCGACGACAACAGTGGCTGACACCAGCGATTAGCTGTCTGCCTAATAAGTGGATCGCGGGTGGGAGCGGGTCCGACAGTGGCGGCATGTCACTGCTGAGGGACCGCGACTTCCTGCTCCTGTTCGCCGGTCAGGGCGTCTCCCGCTTCGGCGACGGCCTGTACACCGCCTCGACCGCCTGGCTGGCCTGGTCACTGACGAAGGACCCGGCCGCCGTGGCGCTGGTGAGCGTCTCCGCGTTCGCGCCGGCGTTCCTGGCCACCTTCGTCGTCGCCTCCTACGCCGACCGCCACGACCGCCGGAAGCTGATGATCGCCAGCGATCTGGCCCGCCTCGCCGTGGTCGCGGGAGCCGTGGTCCTGCTGTCCCTCGGACTGCTGAACCTGCCCCTGCTGGTGGCGACGACCGCGCTGCTCGCCCTGATCGGCGCCCCGTTCGCGCCCGCCCGCAACGCCATCGTCACGCAGATCGTCCCGGCCGACCTCCTCCAGCAGGCCAACGGGCTGCTGCAAGTGGCGTTCCGGGCCGCCTTCTTCGTCGGCCCGTTGGCGCTCGCGCCCTTGCTGGCCCACGGCTCGCTCGAACTGGTGCTGGTGCTCAACGGGCTGACGTTCGTGGTCTCGGCGGGCGCGGTGGCGGCCATCCGTACGGGACGCCCGGCGTCGACCGTCGCCCGGACGGGGCTGTGGTCCGACCTCGGGGCCGGTCTGAAGGCCGTACGTGCCGCTCCCGACGTATTGGTCGTCATCGTCACGTTCGTGCTCGCGCTCACCCTGGCCAATGGCTTCCTGACGGTCGGTCTGGTCGCCGTCGTGGGCCAGGGCGGTCAGTACGGCCTGCTGCTGGGCATCTCCGGAGTGGCCGAGGTGATCGGGGCGCTGCTGCTGGCCCGACTCCCCATCCGCAGGCTCGCCCTGGCGGCGGTGCTGGCCTGGGCCGTGCTCGGCGTCTTCCGTGCCCCGCTGGGAGTGGTCACCTCCACCACCGTGGCCGCCGTCCTCCTGGCCGCCACCGGTCTGGCCTCGGCGCTCACCGACATCCCGCTGATCGCCCTCGTGCAGCGGCGCGTGCCGGACCATCACCTGGCCAAGGCGCTGGGCCTGTGGGAGGCCGGGATCGCCGGCGCGCTGTCGGTCTCCCCTTTCGTGGCCTCGACCGCCATCAAGCTCGCCGGGGCCAGGAACGCTTTCCTGCTCTCCGGCGCCGCACTCGTCGCACTGGCCGCGACAGCCGCCGCTGTTCTCGCCCGCGTCGACACAAGGCAGCCGGGGCAGCCCGCGAATGGCACCGAGGAGGCGGGACAGAAGGCGGTCGCCCAGAGCCCCGCCCCGCAGTAGCGCTCAGCGCGGGGAGAGCGCCGCGAAGGCCTCGTCCAGCAGCGCCACGAGGTCGAGGTCGCCGTCGGACACGAGCCAGTGGTCTAGGGCGATGTTCAGGCAGCCGAGGGCGGCGGCCGCCTTCACCGACAGGGCGACCGTGACGGGCCGTGGCGGGTCGGTGCGCTCGGCGAGGGCCCGGGCCAGGGGCGAGCGCCAGCTGTTCTGCTTCTCCAGCTGCCGTGCGCACAGCGCCGGGGTGCCCATGATGAGACGGGTCGTGGCCAGGGCCTCGGCCGGGTCCAGGCGATAGGGCTCGGTGATCGTGTCCAGCGCGCGCCGCAGTGCCGTCCAGTCGTCCTCGGCGGCGGGTCGCGCCCGCAGGGCCTCGGCCAGCTGTTCGCCCTGGGCCTCGACAGCACCGAGGACGGCGTCCTCCTTGGTCCCGAAGTACCGCAGGAACGTACTGCGCGACACCCCGGCGGCCGCGGCCAGGTCGTTGACGGTCACCCCGTCGAAGCCCTCGCGGCGAATCAGGTCATAGGCCACCTGTGCCAGCTCCGACCGCACGGCAGCCCGTGCGATGTCTCTCGTACTCGTACGCGGTCCTCCGCTCATCCCGCGATCCTACCTCTCTATCGGCCCCGACTCGCATCATCGAGTTACAGTCGCTAGTATGATACTCAGTTTCATGTATCGAATGCGAATTCATTACTGACCTATTGCACCAGATGAAGAAGGAGCCAGGACATGAGGGGATTGAAGGGCAAGAGGATCGTCATCGCCGGTGGCGCCACCGGCATCGGCGCGGCCACGGCCGAGCGGCTCGCGGAGGAGGGGGCCTCGGTCGCCGTGGGCGACATCAACCTCGCGGGGGCTGAGGCCACCGTCAAAGGCATCACCGAGGCGGGCGGTACGGCGGTCGCCATCGGGTTCGACCTGGGCGACGAGACGTCGATCCAGGAACTGGTCTACCGCGCGGCCACGGACTTCGGCGGGGTCGACGGACTCTTCAACGTCGGCGCGGACCTCTCCCCCGACACCCTTGGCCGGGACACCGACCTGCTGGACATGGACCCGGCCGTCTGGCGCCGCACCCACGACGTGAACCTCCTCGGCTACGCCCTCACCTGCCGGGCGGTCCTCCCGCACCTGCTCGGCCAGGGCGGCGGCGTCATCGTCAACACCTCCTCCGGCGCGGCCTGGGGCGGCGAGCCCACCCGCCCCGCGTACGCCGCCTCCAAGGCCGGCATCAACGCGCTGACCCGCCACATCGCCTCCCGCTGGGGCAAGGAGGGCATCCGCTGCAACGCCCTGGCACCCGGTCTGGTGCTCAGCGAGCAACTCGTACGGGCATTCGACCAGGAGCAGTTGGACTACGCACTGGACGCCGGCCGCAGCCCCCGGCTGGGCGAGCCCGCCGACCTGGCAGCAGCCGCCGCCTTCCTCCTCTCCGACGACGCGGCCTGGATCAACGGCCAGGCCTGGTCGATCGACGGCGGTGTGAGCCTGCGCGGCTGAGACCACCGCCCCCACCTGCACCCCGTAAACCCGCGAAAGAGAGACACCCCATGACCAAGACCCTCGGACTCATCGGCGCCGGAAACATCGGCAGCGCGCTGGCCCGGCTCGCCGTCGCCGCAGGCCTGGACGTCGTACTGAGCAACTCGCGCGGCCCCGAGACCCTCACCGACCTGGTCGCCGAACTCGGCCCGCGGGCCCGCGCGGCCACCCCCGCCGAGGCCTCGGAGGCCGGTGACCTGGTGGTCGCGACCATCCTGCTGATCGCCTACGACCAGCTGCCCGCCGCCGCACTGGCCGGGAAGACGGTGATCGACACGATGAACTACTACCCGGACCGCTTCGGCCACCTCGCCGACCTGGACACGGGCGGTCTGACGTCCAGCGAGCTGGTGCAGCGCCATCTGGCGGACTCGCACGTGGTCAAGGCGTTCAACAACATCGACTTCGTTCGGCTGTTCAGCCTGGCCCGGCCGTCCGGTGCCGCCGACCGCAGCGCCCTGCCGATCGCCGGTGACGACACGGACGCCAAGGCGGAGGCGGCCGCGCTGCTGGACCTCCTCGGCTACGACGCCGTGGACATCGGCACCCTCGCCGACAGCTGGCGCAGCCAGCCGGGCACCCCGGTCTATGTCGACCCGTACTTCACCGCCAAGCCCACCGAGGGGCTGAGCCAGGAGGAGATGTACGGCTGGTACCTGCAAACGCCCGGTACCCCGGTCCCCGCCGACCGGGTCACGGCCCTGGCCGACACGGCCCTAAGAGCCTGATCACCGTCAACCCGCCATGGACCAGCACGACTTGACGCGCATTGCAGCGAGGAGAAGGACATGCGGCTGGGGATGAACGTCGTCGGGTTCGACGGCTCGAAGGGACCCGACGGCCTGGGGCCGGAACTGGCGGCGGCCGGGGCCGCCGCCGAGGCGGCCGGGGTCGGCTGGATCTCGGTGATGGACCACTACTTCCAGATGGACGAGATCGGCGGCCCCGAAAGCCCGATGCTGGAGGCCTACGCCACCCTCTCCTTCCTCGCCGCACACACGTCCACCGTGCGGCTCGGCGCGCTGGTCACCGGAGTGACCTACCGTCATCCCGGGCTGCTCGCGAAGATCGTCACGACGCTCGACGTCCTCTCCTGCGGCCGGGCCACCCTCGGCCTCGGAGCCGCCTGGTACAAGCGTGAACACCTCGGTCTGGGCGTGCCGTTCCCGTCGACGGCCGAGCGGTTCGAGCGGCTGGAGGAGACCTTGCGGATCTGTCTCCAGATGTGGGATCCGGACGCCAACGGGCCCTTCGAGGGCAAGCACTACCAGCTCGCCGAGACCCGGAACGTGCCCGCGCCGGTGAGCGTCCCGCACCCGGAGATCATGATCGGCGGCAACGGCGAGAAGAAGACGCTGCGGCTGGTCGCCCAGTACGCGGACGCCTGCAACCTCATCACCTTCGGCCACACCGAGGTCGCGCAGAAGCTCGACGTACTGCGCCGCCACTGCGACACCCTCGGCCGGGACTACGGCCGGATCCGCAAGACCGCCGTCTACGCGGGCCCCACCCTCCGCGAGGGCGACCTCGACGCCTTCACCCGGGAGATGGAGCGGTACGCGGCGCTCGGCGTCGACACCGTGATGGTGTCCCCGTCGATCACCGACCCGGCCCGCTGGATCGAGGAACACGCCGCCCCAGCCGTACGCCGCCTGGCCGACCTCGGCTGAGCCACCGGCCCCCTTCCCTCCAACATGGTCGCGAGGCGACCGGGAGAAACACCGTGAACAACCCCTCCATACTCATCGTCGGCGCCGGTGCGACGGGCCTGCCCATCGGCTATCACCTCGCCCTGGCCGGCGCGGACATCACCTTCCTGGTCCGTCCCGGGCGGAAGTCCGCGCTCGACTCCCGTCCCCCGCTCTACTGCTACGACGACGCCTCCCTCAAGACCTTCGACAGCTACACCGTCGTGGAGAGCGTCGCCGAACTGGCGGGCCAGGCCTTCCAGTTCGTCCTCGTCACTCTCGACGGCCACACCAGCCGGACGAACGAGAGCATCGCGATGCTGCGCCAACTCGGCGACGCCATCCACGGATCCGACGCACACGTCGTCATGAGCGCATTCGGCATGGGCGTACGGCAGCACTACCTGGACGTCCTCGGCATCCCCG
Organism: Streptomyces sp. NPDC058697; assembly: GCF_042715345.1. Classification (NCBI taxonomy): domain Bacteria; kingdom Bacillati; phylum Actinomycetota; class Actinomycetes; order Kitasatosporales; family Streptomycetaceae; genus Streptomyces; species Streptomyces sp. NPDC058697. Next base: position 174,215 of record NZ_JBHXSU010000010.1, on the reverse strand, counting down.
ACACCCGGTTGTCGCACGGGTTCCTCGGCATGCTCGCCCACCAGGCCGCCGCCGATCTGCCCGTCCACGCACCCACCGATCCGGCTCAGGTGGCCAGGGCGAGCGTCTGCTACCGGCATCCCCCGAACAAGGCCGGTTTCCGCCTCGAAAAGGGCAACGCGGCGGCCGCGAAGCGGTTCGCGGAGCTGTACGACCGCTCCGGCGCATCGCGCTGTGTCCTGATCGGCCGGGGGCTCGACGAGGTCTTCTCGGACGCCGGCTCCCCGGTGTACATGGCCGGTGCGATCGCGGGCTGGCCCGACTTCACCACCCTGGTGGCCGACAAGGAACTGTGGCGGCTGGCCTGCCGGGCCCAGGGCGAGATCATGGGCCTGCCGAAGAACGGTCTGACGGGCAGACTGATGGCCGCCTTCATGGGGCCGCGCGCCACGGCGAGGGTGCACCTCAAGATGGAGCAGGACATGCTCCCGCTCGACTACCAGGCGTTCAACCGCTTCCATCACGGCGGCAAGGTGCACGCCCAGGACGTGGAAGGGCTCCGCACCTCCCTCGCCGAGGGCCGCCGCATCGGCCGGCCTATGACCGCGCTCGCCTCGCTGCTGGAGCGGCTCGACGCACCCGAGCCGGCGGACCGGTCCACGACCCACCGCTAGCCCGGCCCCGCCGAACCCCCCGCGTACTGCGATCGCGGTACGGCAGGTGTCCGCGTTCGTGCGACGACCTCGGGCCGTCGAAAGGCGACGGTTGAGCCCTCACACGTTTCGTTGTCGGAGGTAGCACCATGATCGAGGTCAACAACCTCAGCAAGAGGTACGGCGAGAAGCTCGCGGTCGATTCGCTGAGTTTCGCCGTACGGCCGGGAGTCGTCACCGGCTTCCTCGGCCCCAACGGGGCGGGGAAGTCGACGACCATGCGGATGATCATGGGGCTCGACCGGCCGACGTCGGGCACGGTCACGGTCAACGGGAAGCCGCACGTGCGGCACGCGGCCCCGCTGCACGAGATCGGCGCACTCCTTGAGGCCAAGGCCGTCCACCCGGGCCGGTCGGCCTACCACCATCTGCGGGCGCTGGCCGCGAGCAACGGCATAGGAACAGAGCGGGTGTTGGAGGTCATCGACCTGGTCGGCCTCAAGGACGTGGCCGGCAAGCGGGCCGGCGCCTTCTCACTCGGCATGGGACAGCGGCTGGGCATCGCCACGGCGCTGCTCGGTGACCCGAGGACGGTCATCCTGGACGAGCCGGTCAACGGCCTCGACCCGGAGGGCGTGCTGTGGATCCGCAACCTCCTCAAGGGGCTGGCCGAACAGGGCCGTACGGTCCTGGTCTCCTCGCACCTGATGAGCGAGATGGCGGTGACCGCCGAGGACCTCATCGTGATCGGGCGGGGCAGGCTGCTGTCGGCCGGTCCGATCGCCGAGTTCATCGCCCGCTCGTCCAGGCGGAGCGTCCGGGTGCACTCGCCCGAGGCGGCACGGCTGCGGGAGGTGCTCCTCGGCGACGGCGTCACGGTGAGCAGCTCCGAGGCCGGTGTGCTGGACGTGGAGGGTCTTGAGGCCGCCGAGATCGGGGACCGGGCGGCCGGCGCGGGCCTGGCGCTGCACTATCTCGCACCCCAGGAGGCCTCGCTGGAGGAGGCGTTCATGGAGATCACCCATGACTCCGTCGAGTACCACGCCGGCCCGGCCGAGGCTCAGCTCGCCGCCCAGGGAGGAACCCGATGAGCACCACCACGCTTGCCCCGACGCCGAGTTCGCGCGTCACGCTGCCCCGTGTCGTCCACATGGAGTGGATCAAGTTCTGGTCGCTGCGGTCGACGTTCTACACCCTCACCGTCGCGGCGGTGGTCACGGTGGGCCTCGGTCTGGTGTCCTCCCTGGTGGTGAAGGCGGACGGCGAGGGTCCCCGGCTGGAGGACCCCACGTGGAACAGCCTCTACGGCGTCACGATGGCCGCGCTGGCCACAGCGGTGGTCGGGGTGCTCATGGCCACCGGCGAGTACGCCACCGGCACCATCCGCTCCACGCTCTCGGCGGTGCCTGCCCGGCTGCCGGTGCTGTGGGCGAAGGTGACGGTCTTCGCGGCGGGCAGCTTCGCGTTCACGTTCGCCGCGAGCCTGGTGTCGTTCCTGGCCGGGCAGGCCATCCTCGCCTCGCGCGGTCTGCACGGCGCGTCCCTGGCCGACCCCGGGGCGCTGCGCGCGGTGATCGGCGCGGCCGTCTATCTGACCGGTGCCGGGCTGGTCGGGCTCGCGGTGGGCAGCATGCTGCGCAACACCGCCGGGTCGATCACGGCGGTGGTCGGCGTGCTGTTCCTGGTGCCGAGCGTGCTGCGGCTGCTGCCCGGGAGCATCAGCGACGCAGTCTTCCCGTATCTGCCGATGAACGCCGCGCAGGCGTTCATCACCGACCAGACGGGCGGCAACGGTGACGCCCTGGCGCCCTGGGCCGGGCTCGCGGTCTTCGTCTGCTTCCTCGCCGTCCTGGTGGCGGGCGCGGCGGCCCTGCTGAAGCGGCGCGATGCCTGATCCGTACGGTGTGGCTGTGCCGTCCGACCGCCTCTCGACGCCGGGCGGCACGGCCGCTCCGTACGCCGGGACCGCGCGGGGCGCTGCGATGCTGCGACGGGCGATCCAGGCCCACCCTTGGCGGTTCGACGCGGTCCTCGCGGCGGCGATCGCCGGCATCGCCACGGTGCTGGACACGCTGGGCGAGTCCGGGCGGAGCCCCTCGATCCGCGATGCGGTGGCGGCCGGCGTGACGTTCCTGCTGCTGTTCGCCCGCCGCCGTGCGCCGCTGAGCGTGCTGGCACTCGCGCTGATCGGGGCGGTGGTGTCGGTCGTGGCCACGCCCACGAACGCGCACCTGCTGCAGACCACGGCGATGATCGCGCTCTACACGGTCACCGCCCGGGCCGCGCGGTGGCCCGCGATCATCGGGACCGCCGCCACGGCCGGGGCCCTCTACGCGGCCAACGCCCATGACCAGGGCTCGGTCGTCAGCGGGGAGACCTTCGGGGTGGTCGCCTTCGTCGGGATGGCCGCGGCCGTCGGCTTCAGTGTGCGCACCTGGCGCAGTTACGTCGCCGCGGCCGAGGAGCGGGCCGAGCGCGCCGAGGCGACCCTGGAGGCTGAGGCCCGCCGCCGGGTCGCCGAGGAACGGCTGCGCATCGCCCGCGAGTTGCACGACGTGATCGCCCATCACATCGCGCTGATCAACGTCCAGGCCGGTGCCGCCAGCCATCTGGCACGCACGCGGCCGGACCAGGTCGAGATCGCCCTCGGCCACATCCACGAGGCGGGCAGTGCCGTCCTCGACGAACTGGGCCAACTCCTGTACGTACTGCGCCAGTCCGAGGACGAGACCATGCCGACCGAGCCCCTCCCCGGCCTGTCCCGCCTCGGGCATCTGGTCGAGTCGTTCACCGCGGCCGGTCTCGCCGTCCGGCAGCAGGTCACCGGCGAGCCCCGGCCGCTGCCGGCCGCCACCGATCTGGCCGCGTACCGGATCATCCAGGAAGGACTCACCAACGCCCAGAAACACGGGCGCGAACCCGGCGTCCGGCTTCTGCTGGAGTACCGCCCGAACGCACTGGACATCACCGTCCGCAACCCGACGCACGCCGCCCCGGCCGGAGCTGTCGGCACCGGGCACGGCCTGACCGGCATGCGCGAACGCGCCCTGGCGACGGGCGGTGCCCTGTCTGCCGGGCCGGAGCCGGACGGCACGTTCCGGCTCCACGTACGCCTGCTGCTGCCCGACCACCCGCAGCCCGCGCTGTCGGCGGCCGCCACCGAAAGGAACCCGGCATGACCATCCGTGTCCTGGTCGCCGACGACCAGCCGCTGATCCGAGCCGGATTCCGCATGCTCATCGAGGCTCAACCGGACCTGGAGGTCGTGGGCGAAGCGGGAACGGGCCGAGAGGCCGTCGCTCTGGCCCGCGGCAATCGCCCCGATGTCGTCCTCATGGACATCCGGATGCCTGACATGGACGGCCTCGAAGCCACGCGGACCATCGGAGCCGATGCCGAACTCACCGACGTGAAAGTGCTGATCCTCACCACCTTCGAGGTCGACGAGTACGTCTTCGAGGCGCTGCGCGGCGGTGCGAGCGGCTTCCTCGGCAAGGGAGTGCAGCCGGCCGTCCTACTCAATGGGATCCGTACGGTGGCCTGCGGCGAAGAACTCCTGTCGCCGAAAGCCACCAGAGCTCTCATCGCTCACTACCTGGCCAAACCGGGGCCCGTGCTACGCCCGCCGCCCGGGATGGACCGTCTCACCGAACGCGAGCGCGAGGTACTCGGCCTGGTCGCCTCCGGGCTGTCCAACGACGACATCGCAAAACAGCTGCATCTGTCGCCGTACACCGCCAAGACGCACGCCAACCGCATCATGACCAAGCTGGGGGCGCGCGACCGGGCCCAACTCGTCGTCCTCGCCTTTCAGGCAGGCTTCACCCCTACCTAGCGTCGTCGAGATACGAGAGTCAGGAGCCGTACATTCGCTTGTGCCCAACCTCGCCTCACAAGCGACGTCAAGCACAAGCGGGCCAGCCAGGTACTCGCCGGCCGCCTGGATGATCACGGCTCCGCCATGTGCCAGCGGGCGCAGTAGTGGGCCACCGGAGGGGGCAGAGCGTGAGTGGAGCTCAGGTCTGTTAGGACAGGCCGGGGCGGACCATGCCGGTCTCGTAGGCGATGACCACGAGTGGTGATGGCGGCGCCGATGGCCATGCCGTTGAGGATGCCGAGGCGCAGCGTGAACATTCCGAGCAGCGCGACAGCGAAGCGGTGTCGACGCCTGCGTTGGCCGTGATGATCGGCAGCACCGCCACTCAGACCGCCCGGAAGACCAGCAGCAGGATGACGAAGGCCGCGATGATGCCGAGGCCCTCGGTGGACGGGGTCGACGCTGAAGTGACGGAGAGGGCCTGGCCGTTGAGGGCGACGGGCAGTGCGCCGGAGCCGGGTGCGGTGGCGAGCTTCCCGGCCTTCTCGGTCTGTGTGTCGCTGTTGCCCTCGGCGAAGGACACCGTCGCGTAGGCCGTCGTACGGTCCTTGCTGATCTGTTGCTGACCGGTCGCCGTGTAGGGGCTGCTCGCCGCGACCACGCCCGGCGAGTGCGCTGTCCGGTCGAGCGTGGCGATCATGTCCCGCTTCACCGAAGCGTCGGTGACCGTGCCGCTGTATACCCGCCGGACCTCGGTCCCGCTCTCACCTGCCGAGTTGCTCGCGCCCTGCCGCAGGAGAGCGATGGCCTTGGCCGAGTCGGTGTTCTGCGCTGGTCGTGCCGGCGAGCTCCGGCGTCCCCTCGAAGCTCGCACTTGCGGGATCTCTCGTCGTTGGCCCGGCGCAGACAGTTGCGTCTACTGCGATCGCAGTAGACGCCGGAGATCAGGGGTGGAGCTGGCTACACCTCTGATTCGGGAGCGCGCTCCCTCGTTGCGAAACCCGCCGGACGGGATCGTAGAGATCACCGAGGCAGCCCGTCCTGGTCCCCGCCGAACGTGGACGAAGCAAGCGCCTCATCTCTCCTTTTTTCGTGCACCACCGATGTGGAGGCTTCCCCACCGCCATGGCAACTTTCCTGTATCAAGTTGGCCGCATCACCTTCAGGTGGCGATGGTTCGTCACCTTCCTGTGGGTAGCCGTTCTGGCCGCCGTCGGTTTTGCCGCCACGAAGGCCCCCGCCGCTCCGGACGACGGGTTCGCCATGCCGGGCATCGAGTCCCAGAAGGCGTTCGATCTCCTGGACCAGCGCTTCCCGGGCTCGGCAGCGGACGGAGCAAGCGCCCGCATCGTGTTCATCGCGCCCGGCGGGGAGAAGGTCACGGCCGTCAAGAACAAGGCCGTGATCGAGGATCTGGTCGACAATGCCGCCGACGGCCCGCAGGTGGCCGGCGCGGTGGACCCCTTCCAGGCGAAGGCGGTCAGCAAGGACGGCTCCACGGCCTACGTCACCGTGTCCTTCAAGACCGCTGCCGATGACCTGACGGATGCCAGCAAGACACACCTTGAGCGCGCCGTCGACCAGGCCCGGGACGCGGGTCTGACCGTCGAGATCGGCGGCGACGCCCTGGCGACGCAGCCCGCCGCGGGCGGGTCCGCCGAGGCGATCGGCATCGCGGTCGCCGCGGTGGTCCTGCTGATCACCTTCGGGTCCATGGCCGCGGCCGGGCTGCCGCTGCTGACCGCCGTCATCGGTGTCGCCGTCAGCATGACCGCCATCATCGCCCTGGGCAGCACCTTCGGACTCTCCCTGACCAGCGGGACCCTCGCCTCCATGCTGGGCCTGGCCTGCGGTATCGACTACGCGCTGTTCGTCGTCTCCCGCTACCGCGAGGAACGCGGAAAGGGCCGGGCCCCGAGGGAGGCCGCGGGAATGGCCGTCGGCACGGCCGGGTCCGCGGTGGTCTTCGCCGGTCTGACCGTCGTCATCGCGCTGGCCGGACTGTCGGTGGTGGGCATTCCGATGCTCACCAAGATGGGCCTCACCGCGGCCGGTGCCGTGGTCGTCGCCGTCCTCATCTGCCTGACCCTGGTACCCGCCCTCCTCGGCTTCTGGCCCAACGCCGTGCTCGCCCGCCGGGTCCGCAAGGGCAAGAAGCCCCGCCGCGTCAAGAAGGACAGTGCCGGCAACGTGGAGAACGGCGGCAGCCGTTGGGCCCGCCTGGTGATCCGGCACCCGCTGCCCGTGCTGCTGCTCGGCGTCGTGGGCCTGGGCGCACTCGCGGTACCGGCCGCAGACCTCCAGCTGGGCATGCCCGGCGACGAGGCCAAGCCCACCTCCACAACCGAACGCCGTGCCTACGACGCCCTCGCCGACGGCTTCGGCCCCGGCTTCAACGGCCCGCTGACCATCGTCGTCGACGCCAAGGGCGCGGCCGACCCCAAGGCGGCCGTCTCCGAGGTCAGCCGGCGGATCGCCGACACCAGCGGAGTCGTCTCCGTCTCCCCGGCGCGGTTCAACCAGTCCGGTGACACCGCGGTCCTCTCCGCGACCCCGTCCACCAGCCCCACCGACTCCAGGACGATCGACCTGGTGAAGACCATCCGTACCGAACGCTCCGGCATCGAGAAGCAGGCCGACGCCAGGTACGAGGTCACCGGCAGCACCGCGATGAACATCGACGTGGCGAAGCGGTTCCAGGACGCGCTGATCCCGTACCTGATCGTGGTCGTCGGCCTGGCGATCGTGCTCCTGCTGCTGGTCTTCCGGTCCCTGCTGGTGCCGCTCAAGGCCGCCCTGGGCTACCTGCTCTCCGTACTGGCCTCGCTCGGTGTGGTCGTCGCGGTGTTCCAGAACGGCCACGGCGCCGAACTGCTCGGTGTCGAGACGACCGGCCCGATCATGAGCATGATGCCGATCTTCCTGGTGGGTATCGTGTTCGGCCTCGCCATGGACTACGAGGTCTTCCTGGTCTCCCGGATCCGCGAGGCGTACGTCCACGGCGACCGGCCGGGGCAGGCGATCGTCTCCGGGTTCCGCAACAGCGCCCGGGTGGTCGTCGCCGCCGCGCTGATCATGATGGCGGTCTTCGCCGGGTTCGTCGGTGCCAGCGAGTCCATGATCAAAATGATCGGCTTCGGTCTGGCGACCGCCGTCCTCTTCGACGCCTTCGTCGTCCGGATGGCCATCGTGCCCGCCGTGCTCGCCCTCCTCGGTGACCGCGCCTGGCGCCTGCCCCGCTGGCTCGACCGGCTGCTGCCCAGCATCGACATCGAGGGAGAGGCGATCGCCCGCAAGCATCCCCTTCCTTCGGCACCGGTCGACGAGCACGATCCCGAACTCGTGCCCAGCCGATAGATCCCCGCACCACCCGGTGGCCGCCCCCACAGGCGGCCACCCCCCTGAGACCGGGGCCACCATGGCGGTATGGGCCCCGCACTCGCCGAACCCGTGGGGACGGGGAACGGCGAGCCCCCGGCCCGGCGGCGAGCATCCTTTGCTCGCCGCCGGGCGCACGGGCGTTTCAACGCACCCTGCACTCTGGCCCGGCACCCCGCTGCCTCCCGGGGATGAGCCGACAGGCTTCGAGCCGTCGGCCGCACTCTTCCGCTGAGGCGCCTGGGCTCCGGGTTCCTGCCGAAGCCGATCGGCGCGCGTACCAGTAGCCAGTCTCCGTACGTTGCCGGACGGTCCGGCACCCAAGGCTTCCTTGGAACGCCGACGCTGTGCCGCCCGCCGGCGTCCTCGGCAGCACCAGGTCCCTGGGCAACGCCGGGACCTGGACGGACGGGGACACCGTCGCGCTCGCCGTCTGAAGCGGCGTCAGGCCCTTCCCCCGCTCCGTGGCCTGGTTCCGGCCTATGGCAAAGACGTACAGGCGCAGCATCAGGAAGCGTCCTGTGCTGGCGAGCCCGGAGGCGCTGAGAGAGTTTGAGATACGCGCCGTGATGGTCGACGTCGCCGTCGCACGACTGGTCGTGAGGTTGCCCTTCGCTCAAGGTCTTCGGGCCGTCCGGTTACGCGGTGCCGCGCGTTCATGGTGCTGAGGGCGGAAGGAGCGCATCGAGGATCTGGCGCAGCGGAGGGCCCAGTTCGTCGGCGGTGGCGTCGCTCAGCGGCTGGAGGGCAACCGTCGACCGCAGAACCGACACACCAACGCCGAGTGCGACGACGAGCTGGGCCTCCAGAATCCGAGAATCCCCTTCGTCCGGCGGTTCACCGCCCGCAGCATGCAGGATGCGCCGGGCCAGGTCGTCCAGTGCCTTGGTGCGCAGGGCGTCGACCTGATCGTTTCCCGAGGAGCGCAGCAGCATCAGCGCAGGGTGGTCGCCGGGCGCGGTCCCGTTTCCGGCGGTCAGCTGGAGGGTGAGCGCGTGGAGCAGCGCGGTACGGTCCCCGACAGCTCCACCGGCTTGGTCAAGGAACTGGGGGGCGGCTGCGAGCGCGGCCTTGAACAGCCCTTCCTTCGACTCGAAGTATCGCTTGATGAGCGCCGCATTGACTCCCGCGTCGTCTGCGATGTCGCGGAGCGTGGTGCGCTCGTAGCCCAGGCGTCCGAAACGGCTCCGGGCAGCTTCCAGCAGCATCGCGCGCGTCGCTGCGGCATCCCGTCGGCGCTTGCCGGCGGGCGAATCTCTTGTCGTTCCGGCTTCACCGGCATCGCCGGAAGGGCGCCTCTCACTGCCTGTATCCAACGGCCCCGCACTCCCGCTTCCTGCGGCCCAGGGCCGCCCACGTGCCTCACTGTGGACCGGCATGCGCCGATCCGGTCATGTAATCGACTGTTGACATAGGCCCAGTGTGCGCCTGTACGGTACCAAGTAATCAGCTGTTGACTTGACTGTGCGTGAGGAAGCGACCGGATGCCGAAGCATGCCCTACTCGTCATGGACGTCCAGAACATCATCGTCCAGCGCTATGCGGACGCCGCCTTCATGGCCCGGCTGCAGAAAGCCATCGGCGCCGCACGGGCCAAAGAGATGCCGGTGATCCATGTCGTGGTCGGTTTCCGTCCGGGCTACCCCGAAGTCAACCCGCGCAACAAGATGTTCGGCGGTCTCGCCGGCCGTCCCGGATCACTCGCCGACGAGGAGGCCAACCGAATCCACGACGCCGTCACGCCCCGCCCGCACGACATCGTCGTCACGAAGCGGCGCGTCAGCTCCTTCGCGGGCAGCGATCTCGACATGGTGCTGCGAACCGTCGGCATCGAACACCTCGTCCTGACAGGCATCGCAACCAGCGGAGTGGTGCTGTCCACGCTGCGCCAGGCCGCCGACCTGGACTACGGCCTCACCGTCCTGTCCGACGCCTGCCAGGATGCCGACATCGAGGTACATCGCGTCCTGACGGAGAAGGTGTTCCCGCAGCAGGCCGACGTCGTCTCCGTCGACGACTGGACGAAGTCCTCGTCGCCGCACTGACACCGGACGGTTCCCTCAGACAGACAGTTCACAATCACGTAGCCGAAGTGGGAACGGTTTCGCGCGGGGTCTCCCTCGACACAAGCCCCGCCGGCCCGGTGCATCACTTCGCGCTCCAGCTTGCGGGCCATAACTCTGTCGGGCCGAGGTCAGTAGAGCCAGCGGTCCAGGAGCCCCGGCCAGAGAAATCCCTCGTAGCCCCTGAAGGCCGCAGGATCGACCTCCTTCAGCTCCTCGGTCAGCCGATTCAACTCGGCGAGAGCCTGCTCTTCCTCTTCTTCAGAGAGGTACTCCTCAGGGCAGTCCGGCTCGCCGAGAAGCTCTGAGAAAGCAATGCAGCTGCCGTAACGGTGAAGGACGTTGAGCCACATGTCGACACCCGAGTTGGCGAACCATGTCTCCCCATCCGGCATAGCCATGTAGACCGTCCCGGTCTCCGGCTCGACGCCGAACGATGACCTTTCGGCCGGCTCAAAGGGATCCATCTGCTCGGTGAGACGGTAGAGCGGTCCGTGGGACGTGAGCAGGACCGGATCAGCCTCGCTCTGAATCACGACTCGCTCGATGAGACGCGGAGCCACCGGAATGCCCACCTCGACGAGCTGCACCTTCATGAAGTCCGGGATCCGCCAGGCGGCCACCACGTCCCGTCCGGCCCGCGTGACATGGCCGAGACCGGCCCACACAGTCAGCTGGTCATAGGTCGCCAAGGAACGGTCCCCCTCAGGTCGGCTGCAGTCCTGACCCTACCGAGCGGAGCCTCTGTCAGAGCACGGCCACACTTACGAGACAGCCCTTCCCCTCCCCCGCATACGACAGGTGCCGACATGGCGCCGGCGCCCCCATGTCGCTCGAACCAGAGACCGCTCTCTGGTTCTCCGCTCGCCCATGGAAGGCCACCGATGTCCGAGACACGAGCCGCTGCTCCCCAAGCCCACGAGAGATCCCTCTCCATCACGCGCAATGTCCTCGTCGTCATCACGCTGTTGTGGACCGTCCAACTGGTGTCACTCATCGCCGCATTGTCCGGCACCGCACAGGCCGACATCGCGATCCACTTCCGGCGGTGTCGGCCTCGTCGCCTTGGCCTTCGTCGCAATGGCCCAGCACGGGACGACTATGCATGGAACCCAGTTCTACCTCGACGCCGAGTTCACGAACGGGCTCCGGCTGGTTGTCGGATGCTGTGCCTTGGGTGCGCTCCTCGTCCTCCTCATCCCCAGAACCAAGCGCCTCGACGAGGTCCAGGTCGGCCAGGCCGCCTGATCCCCCGCTTCGGCATGCGCCAGACGGCACCGGCTCTGACCGCTTCCCCTCGGACCCATCCTCAGCCAAGGGTGTGACCGCAGTCGTTCGTGCGCTGACCGGGCCGTGTGCCGACCCGAGACGAAACAACGGAAACAGGCCGGCCCCAGGCCGACCTGCGACGAACCGCCGGTCCCAGGCGCGCCGGACCGGCCGTTCGACCGCCGCCCGCCCCCCAGGGACCGAAGACCCGAAGCCTGGAAGTCCGCTCGCCGCCGGACGCCGTCGGCGGCACGCGTCTGCTGTCGGAACACGTGTGGTCGGCGCATCCTCCGGGCGTCTACAAGGCCGCGGGACCCGCGCCCTGAGCGAACTGGTGCTTCAGGAACGAGGCGGACCAGGCCATCAGGTCGGACGGCACGTAGTAGTCCTTCTCGTCGTTGATCGTGTCCCAGTTCGCCGCGACGTCCTCGACGGTGGCCCGGCCGTCCTGGTGGGCGTAGCCCTCGGTCGAGGCGATGAAGAGGCGCGCGAAGCGGCCGGCGCCGGCCGTGTAGATCTCTCCGTTGACCGGGCAGCTCTCGTGGGCGAGATAGGCGACCATCGGCGCAACCGCGTCGGACGGCATGTACGGCTGGCCGGGGACCGATGGTGCGTCGTCCGGCTGTTCGCCCCCGCCCATGCGGGTCATCGCCGCCGGTGCGATCAGGTTGACCTTGATGCCGTGTGGTTCGCCGGCCAGCTTCGCGCTGCGGGCCAGGCCGACCGTGCCTGCCTTCGCCGACGCGTAGGACAGGTTGTTGTCGAGTCCGAACATGCCGCTGGAGGTGGTCAGCACGACCCGTCCGTACTGCCGCTCGACGAAGTGCGGCCAGGCGGCCCGCATCGTGTTGAACGAACCGACCAGGTGCACGGCGAGGTGGCGCTCCAGGTTCTCGGCGTCGACCTCGGGCAGGCCGGCCCACCTGATGATCCCGGCGTTGTTGACGAGGATGTCGATGCCGCCGAAGTTCTCGATCGCGGAGTCGACGATCGCCTGACCGCCGGCTTGCGTGGACACATCGTTGGTGTCGGCGACGGCCGCGCCGCCCGCGGCGACGATCTCTTCGACGACCGACTGCGCGGGGCCGGTATCGGCGCCTACGCCCTCCATCGACCCGCCCAGGTCGTTGACGACGACCTTCGCTCCTCGTTCGGCGAGAAGGCGGGCGTATGCCCTGCCGATGCCGCGGCCTGCGCCGGTGACGACGGCGACGCGTCCGTCGAACCTGAAATCGCTCATGTGTGGCTCCTGTAGTACTGCGTGTGTGGGACGGTCGCCGTCCGGTGTCCGGTGTCTGCTACCAGGTCACCGGCAGCTCTTTGATGCCGAAGGCGAGCGCGTCGCTCGGGCGGAAGGACAGCTCGTCGCGGTCGACGGCGAGGCGCAGGGTGGGAATGCGCCGGTAGAGCGTGCCGTAGACGACCTGGAGCTCGATACGCGCGAGCTGCTGGCCTATGCACTGGTGAATGCCCCAGCCGAAGGCATGGTGGTGGCGGGCCTCGCGGGTGATGTCGAGCTTCTCCGGCTCGGGGAACGCCTCCGGGTCCCAGTTGCCGGCGGGCAGCGGGACGACTATGCCGTCCCCGGTCTTGATGTTCACGCCCTCGAACTCGAAGTCCTCACGGGCTATCCGCCGCTGCCCGAACTGCGCGACGCTCAGGTAGCGCAGGAGCTCCTCGACCGCGTTCGCGGCGTCCTTCGTGTTGTCGATGGCGCGCAGTTCGGCCAGCTGTTCGGGATTCTCCAGCAGCAGGGCGGTACCCAGAGTGATCATGGTCGCGCTGGTCTCGTGACCGGCGATCAACAGGATCATGCACAGCATGGTTGCTTCGGGAAGCGTCAGCTCCTCGGCCTTGACCCGGACGGCGAAGTCCGAGATCACGTCGTCGGCCGGATTCTCCGTCCTGGCCTGGATCAGCCGGGCCAGGTAGCCGCCCAGCGCCGCCATGGCCGCCCTGTCCTGCTCGGCGGTCTTGTCGCTCCTGGTGGCGAAGGAGGCGTGCTCCTGGAAGAAGTCGTGGTCCTCGTAGGGCACGCCGAGCAGCGCGCAGATCATCAGCGAGGGCAGCGGCAGCGAGAGCGCGGTCACCAGGTCGACCGGCTTCGGGCCTGCCAGCATCTTGTCGATCAGGTCGTCGGTGAACTTCTGGATCTCGGGTCGCAGCGCCTCCATCCGGGGCCGCGTGAAGGGGCGCGTCATCGTCCGCCGGATCCGCGTGTGATCGGCTCCGTCGGCGTTGAAGATGGTGAGCGGATGGTGGTGGACGTTCTCCGCCATGGCCTGGTTCGGGTGCGGGAACCCGGGCTGCTTGTCCTCGGAGCTGACCCGGGGGTCGGAAAGGATCGCGCGCTGTGCGGCGTGGCCGGTGACGAGCCAGGGGGTGCTGCCGTCCCAGATCCGGCTCCGGGACACCGGAGCCGTGTCGTTCAGGGCACGCAGCCCGGGTGGCGGCGCGAAGGGGCACTTGGCGTCCCGGTCGTCCTGGTAGTCGTAGACACGCTCGTCGTCGGCGGGTCGGGTGTCTGCCTCTGCCATGGTCTTTCCTCCAGGTGTGGGGGGGGGCGAGCGAGGAGGGTCTATTCCTCGATGCGGATGGCCAGTGCGGGGCACACCGCCGCCGCGTTGCGGACGTCCTCGGCCAGGGCTGGTGGCGGGTTCTCGTCGAGGACGACGACGATGCCGTCGTCCTCGCGCTGGTCGAACACCTCCATGGCGGCGGCCACGCACTGTCCGGCGGCGACGCACTTCTCCTCGTCGACGACAACCTTCATGGGTCTCTCCTGATCGTTCAGTGGGTGGGGGCCGCAACGCCGAGGGAGTCGACGATCTCCTGACGGCGCAGCCGGGCCTGTTTGGGCATGTTCCAGCCGAGTACGCCGGTGACCCGGCCTTCGCTGCGGTATCGGGCGACGAAGCGCCGGGCCGTCAAGTCGCCCTCGACGACGTCCACTTCGGCGTCGACCGGCAGGAAGCCGTGCACCTGGATCTTGGCGTCGTACTGGTCGGTCCAGAAGTACGGCACCGGCGTGTACGCCAGGTCCTTCCCGAGGATCGTCCCGGCGACCGCCATGGCCTGCTCCGTGGCGTTCGTCCGGTTCTCCAGGCGGATCAGGCGGCCGAGTCCCTCGTGGTGCCAGCGGGCCACGTCACCGACCGCGTAGATCCCTTCCGCCGCCCGGCACCGGGAGTCGCACACCACGCCGTTGCCGAGGGCGAGACCGCTGTCCTCCAGCCACTCCGTCGCCGGGGTCGCGCCGATGGCGACGACGACCACGTCGGCCGGCAGCACCTCGTCCGTGGCCAGCCGGACGCCTGTGACCCGGCCGCCCCGGCCGGTGAGCCCGACGACGCCGTTGCCGAGCCGGAGCTTCACCCCGTGCTCGGTGTGCAGGTCCGCCAGCACTCCCGACACCAGTGGGCCGACCTGCATCGCCATCGGCGCCGGCAGAGGCCCGGCCAGGGTCACGTCCAGACCCAGCGTCCGCGCGGTGGCCGCGATCTCGGAGCCGAGCACTCCCTCACCGACGATCACCAGCCGCGTGGCAGCCGACAGGGCGTCACGCAGTGCCAGCGCGTCACCGAGCGTGCGCAGCACATGGACGCCGGTCAGGTCCTGCTGTCCGGGCAGCAGTCGTGGACGCATGCCCGTGGCGAGCACGATCGCGTCCGCCGCGAGCCCACGCCCGGACTCCGTACGGACGGTCCGTGACGCCCGGTCCAGGCCGACCGCCGGGTCCCCCAGGACGAATTCGGCCTCCAGCGCCGCCAGCACGTCCGGTGTCCGCAGCGAGGCCCGCTCCGGTGCCCATGCGCCGGAGAGCACCTGCTTGGACAGCGGCGGCCGGTCGTACGGGGCGTGCGACTCGTCGCCGAGCACCGTGATCCCACCCGGGTAGCCGTTGCGCCGCAGCGCCTCGACAGTGGTCAGCCCGGACGCGGAAGCGCCCACGACCAGGACGCGGGCCGTCATGTGGTCACCTCGTGGGCGCCGATCCTGGTGTCGTCGTCGATCCTCATACATGCTCCGTTGCAGCTGCGGCGCGATCACGCGCCGGAAAATCCGGTCCTGCCCGTCGGTGCGGCCTTCGAGGGCGGGGCGGGGAGGTGTCCCCGTCCGCACCGCTCATGCCAGGTAGCGTCCGCCGTTCGTGCTGAGCGTCTGACCGGTCACGTAGCTCGCCTCTTCGGAGGCCAGATAGGCCACTGCGTAGGCGACGTCCTCCGGGGTGCCGGCTCGTTTCATCGGCATCGTGGCCGCTACCGCGTCCACGTCGACGGGGCCCTGGCGCACCAGCGGGGTGTCGATGAACCCCGGTGGGACGTGGTTGACGGTGATCCCCTTGTCGATGTACTCGATCGCCAGCGCGCGGGTGAGGCCGATGACACCGCCCTTGGAGGCCGCGTAGTGCGCCATGGAGGGCGCGCCGGTCTGCGCGGACGACGAGGAGATGTTGATGATCCGGCCCCATCCCGCGGCGAGCATGTCGGGCACCAGTTCCTTGGTGACCAGGAACGGGCCCTTGAGGTTGATCCCGATCATGCGGTCCCAGGACGCCTCGCTGATGCTCGTGAAAGGCTGGTATGCAGTCGTTCCGGCGTTGTTGACGAGGATCGTGACCTGCCCGAGTTCCTCCCGGGTGCGGGCTGCCGAAGCGGCCACGGCGGCGGCGTCGGCCGCGTCACCGCCCACCGCGATGGCCCTGCCGCCCGCCTCGTGGATCTCGGCGACGGTCTTCTCCGCGCCCTCGGTGTTCAGGTCCCAGACCGCCACCGCGGCCCCCTTGGCCGCGAGTACGGTCGCGATCCCGCGTCCGATTCCCCGGGCGCCGCCGGTGACGACCGCGACCCTTCCCTGCAGTGACATGCGTGCTCCTCGTGTGCGTGGTGTGGGTACCGACGGCTCGCACCCGGTCGGCGGCGTCCTCGGGGCCGCTCAGCCCTCCAGCGCCTCGCGGGCGGCGGTGCGGGCGGCCACGGCCCGCGGAAAACCGGTGTAGCCGCTGGAGTGGTAGATGACCTCGGCGATCTCGGCCTCGGTCAGTCCGTTCGTCATGGCGATACGGACATGTGTCTTCAGCTCGGTCTCGGCCCCGAGAGCGATGAGGATGCCCAGCGTCACCAGGCTGCGGTCGCGCGGAGCCAGTCCCTCACGGCCCCACAGCGCGCCCCAGACGCTGGTCAGACCGATGTCGACGAGGTCCTGCCCGAGGCGGCCGTCCCGCAGATCGAGGTCGCCGTCGGGGAACACCCCCGGCAGGGCGGCGCGCATGGCCTTCCAGCCCGCGGCCCGCAGATCGGCGGTTTCCTGGACCCCTTTGTCACTCATACCTGACTCCCATTGCGCGGCGTCGCGTCCCTGAGCGAAAGTTAGACCAGACGGTCGGTACAATCAATGACCCGGACGAGATTCACATCCATTGATCGGGCCCGCCCCCTCCTCTACTCTCACTCAATATTCGACCGACCGGTCGACATATGAATCAGAGCTCACGCGGGAGAGCACATGAGCGAAACCACGAAGACGAGCCCGACGGACCAAGTCGACGTACTGGTCATCGGCGCCGGCGTCACGGGCATCTACCAGCTCCACCGGGCACTGGAATCCGGGTTCTCCGCGAAGCTGCTCGAAGCGGGCAGCGGAGTCGGGGGCACCTGGTACTGGAACCGCTACCCCGAAGCCCGCTTCGACTCCGAGAGCTACACCTACGGCTACCTGTTCTCCGAGAAGCTGTGGGAGGAGTGGGAGTGGTCGGAGCACTTCGCGGGCCAGCCGGAGATCGAGCGCTACTTCAACCATGTGGTCGACCGCTTCGATCTGCGCCGTCACATGGTGTTCGGCGCGAAGGTGACCTCGGCCGTCTTCGACCAGCAGAGCGGGGCGTGGACCGTACGGACGGACGACGGTTCCGAACACCGGGCACGTCACGTCGTCGCGGCGACCGGCATCCTCTCCGTGCCCTTCATCCCGGACATCCCGGGACGTGACGACTTCCGCGGCGAGCAGTACCACACCGGACTCTGGCCCAAGACGCCCGTGGACTTCGCCGGCAAGCGTGTGGCCCAGATCGGCACCGGCTCCAGCGGTGCGCAGATCGTGCCCGCCATCGCGGACGAGGTGGCCGGGCTGACGGTCTACCAGAAGGTGGCCGACTGGCTCACCCCGCTCAACAACCGTCCGATCACGCCCGAGGAGCAGGCGGACCTCAGGGCCAACTACGAGTCCATCCGCGACACGCTCAACACGTCGGTGAGCGGCTTCCTCCACCAGATCACCATGCGGTCGGGCCTGGAGGACACCCCGGAGCAACGGCAGGCGTTCTACGAGGAGAAGTGGAACGGCCCCGGCTTCACCAAGCTGTCCGAGCACTACTACGACATGACCACGAACGCCACGGTCAACGAGGAGTGGTGCGAGTTCATCGCCGGCAAGATCCGCAGCATCGTCGAGGACCCCGCAACGGCAGAGAAGCTGATTCCCAAGGGCCACGGCTACGGCGGCCGGCGGCCCCCGTTCGGGACCGGATACTACGAGGCGTACAACAAGCCGACCGTCTCCCTCGTCGACATCAACGAGACCCCGATCACCCGCATCACCGGGGAGGGGATCGAGACGTCCGAGGGTCTGCAGGAGTTCGACATCATCATCTGGGCGACCGGCTACGACTTCGGCACCGGCGCGCTCAACCGGCTGGGCGTGCACGGCCGACAGGGCCTCCCGCTCGCTGAGCACTGGGCGGAGGGGCCGTCGACCTACCTGGGCATCGCGACGGCCGGCTTCCCGAACTTCTTCTTCCCCGGCGGCCCGCACGGCGCCCTCGGCAACAACCCGCGCTACTCCGGCGATCAGGTGGACTACGTCATGGACCTGCTCATCCATGCACGGGACCACGGCCACGACGTCATCGAGGTGACCGACTCCGCGGAGCAGGAGTGGACCGACCTGGTCAATGACAGCGAGGGGCAGTCGTCCTTCCTCAAGAGCAGCTACTTCTACGGCGCCAACATCCCCGGCAAGCCGATCAAGCAACTGCTGAACCCGACCGGACGCTGGAAGCTCCAGGAGCTGATCAGCGAGTCGGTCGAGAACGACTTCCCGGCCTTCGCCTTCTCCAAGGCGGAGCAGGCCGCCAAGGCCTGAGCAGGCCCAACGCCCGTGCCGCCCGATCCGTCGGACAGCACGGGCGCCGGCTTCGCACGGCGTGCTACGGCAGGAAGGTCGTGACCCTGCGCCGGAACTTCCACGCGCCGTCGTGCCGGCGCAGCGTGTCGTCGTACCGGCCGACGAGTTGTACGGCCCAGCCCGACTCGCCACGCTGGAAGAACGCCAGGTCGCTGACCGCGGTCGCCTCCTCCTCGGTGTGCGAGGTGACCACGGTGTTGGCCACCAGGTGCAGTTGTGGCTGGGTCGGCGTGAAGGCCGCATAGCCCTCGCGGATCGCGTCATGGCCCTCGAAGGTGGCCATACCGGCTATCTCCGCGACACCGTCGGGCACGAACAATTCGGCGATGTCATCGTTGCGGCCGGCGTCCAGAGCCTGGGCGTAGGCGGCGATCGCGGCGTGCACGCCGACCGTGACCGACGCCTCGACGTCGGCAGAAGTGGTGCTCATTTCTCTCCAAGGACGAAGGGGTGATGCGTTGCTAGACCTGATACGTCGTCGCCCTGTGCCGCAGCAGCCAGGCGCCGTCGACCCTGCGCAGCGCGTCGTCGTAGTGCCCGACGACCTGGACCGTCCAGCCCGACTCGCCGCGCTGCAGGAAGACCACGTCGCTCGACGCCGTCGCCTCGTCGTCGGCGGCGGAGGTGACAACCGTGTTGGTCACCAGGTGCAGCTGCGGCTGCGTCGGCACCCAGCCCTTGAATGCCGCGCGGAGGGCGTCGTGCCCCTGGACGGGGTCCATGCCCGGCAGCTCCAGGACCGCGTCGGGCGTGTACAGCGCGACGACGTCGTCGGTGCGGCCGGCATCCTGGGCCTGTGTGTGCGCCCCGATCACGGCGCGCACACCCGCCACGACCCACGCCTGTGTGGATTCGCTCATTGCCTCTCCAAAGGTCGACGTTTCGACCAGTCAGTCTATTACTGGAAGCAAGCCCACATGAAGAGCTGGGCAGAAACAGTCACGCTTGTTGACCGGTCGGTACAATCCAAATAGCATGCCGAAGGCTGTCAACGGGGACTGTCGCCTGAGGAGGCGTTTATCGTGACGAAGCGTTGGAAGCAGCGTCCGCCGGGCTCGACGTGGGGCGACTGGGGCGAGGACGACGAACTGGGGCGCATCAACCTGCTGACACCCGAGAAGGTCCTGCAGGGGGTGCGCGAGGTCGAGCACGGGATCACCTTCAGCCTGAGCCTGCCGCTGGACTACCCGGGCGGTTCTGCAATGAACCAGCGGCGCTACCCGCCGATCCTGCGCCCCACCGAGGATCTGCAGCACCAGCAGGACGTCTTCTACAACATCAAGGCGAGCGAGCACTTCTCGCCCGACCTGATCGACGTGTGGTCCGACGACGTGGTCACCCTCTGGTTGCAGTACTCGACGCAGTGGGACGCCCTCGCTCACCAGGGCGCCGAGTTCGACGCCGACAGCGACGGGGTCGCCGAGCCGGTCTACTACAACGGCTTCCGGCCGGGCAGCGACATCGTGGGACCGCAGGAGGACGCCAAGGGGGACGGCAGCGGGAGCAGCGGCTTCGCACGCCACCTCGGTCTCGAGCACATGGCGGCGCACGGGGTCCAGGGGCGGGGTGTTCTCATCGACATCGCCCACCACCTGGGTACCGGCTACCAGGCGGTGAATCTCAAGCAGCTCAAGGAGATCATGGCGGCGGACAACGTCGTCGTGGAGCCGGGCGACATCCTTCTCCTGCACACCGGCTTCGCCACCCAGATCCTCGCCTGGGAGAAGAACCCGGACCCCGTGGCGATCCACCGGACGGCGGCCTACCTCGACGCGGACGACCCGGCGCTGCTGGAGTGGATCGCCGAATCGCAGATCTCGGCGCTGGTGTCGGACAACTACGCGGTCGAGGGCGTGGGAGTGACGCAGGCCCAGGGCCCGCACACCCTGCTCCCGATCCACCACCTGTGCCTCTTCAAGCTCGGCGTCCCGCTAGGTGAGCTGTGGTATCTGCACGACCTGGCGGCCTGGCTGCGCGAGCACAACCGCAGCCGATTCCTGCTGACGGCTCCCCCGCTGAACCTGCCGGGAACGCAGGGCAGCCCGCTGACACCGGTCGCCACCGTCTGAGGGCGTGGGCGCGGACGAGGGCGAGGACGAAGGAGGGCCTCTACGGGATCTGATCCCCGTGGAGGCCCTCCTTCGTCCTCGCCCTCAGACCGCCGCGATCCGCCGCAGCGTCTCGGCGATCGTGTCCCGCGACGGTAGCCAGGCCCGTTCCAGAGAGGGCGCGTACGGCGCCGGCACGGACGGCGGGGCCACCCGCGTCACCGGAGCGTCCAGGTGCCAGAACCCCTCGTCCACGGCGAGCGCGGACAGTTCGGCCCCGACGCCGAAGTCCCGTACGGCCTCGTGCGCGATGACCAGGCGGTTGGTCTTGGCGAGCGAGGCGAGGACGGTCTGCCGGTCCAGCGGGGCGATCGTACGCAGGTCGATCACCTCGACGCTCACCCCCTCGGCGGCCATCGACTCCGCGGCGGCGAGGCAGTCCTGGACCATACGGGACCAGGAGACCAGGGTGATGTCGCTGCCCTCACGGATCACCTTGGCCTTGCCCAGCGGGATCAGGTGGTCGACCGGCGGACGCGGGCCCTTGAGGCCGTACTGCAGCCGGTTCTCCACGAAGACGACCGGGTTGGGGTCCTGGATGGCGGCGCGCAGGAGACCGTACGTGTCGGCCGGGTTGGACGGCATCACCACGGTCAGCCCCGGAATGTGGGCGAGCAGCGCCTCCAGGCTCTGCGAGTGCTGGCTGCCCGAGGAGCGCCCGGCGCCGAACTGGGTGCGCACCACGAGCGGCATGGAGGCCCGTCCGCCGGTCATGAAACGCAGCTTGGCGGCCTGGTTGAGCAGCATGTCGAGACAGACGCCGATGAAATCCATGTACATGATCTCGACCACCGGCTTCATACCGGCCATGGCCGCCCCGACCGCCGTACCGACGACGGCGCTCTCGCTGATCGGCGTGTCGCGGACCCGGCCCGGGAAGGCCTGCGCGAGGCCTCGGGTGAGTCCGAAGACGTTGCCGCCGGCACCGACATCGATGCCGGCGAGGAACACGGTGGGATCGGCGGTGAGTTCGTGCTCCAGCGCGAGGTGCACGGCGTCCATGGTGCGGAAGATCTCGCCCTCGGCGGGGGCCGGCTCGGGTATGTCGGGACGCGGCGCCGAGACGAAGTCGTGCAGCGTCTCCGGGGCCGGCTCGGGCAGACTCCTGGCCCACTCCACCGCCGCCTCGATCTCCTTGTCGATCTCCTCGTCGATGGCGTCGGCCAGCACCGCTGGAACTCCTGCCCCCTCAAGGTGCCGGCGGGCCACCAGCAGCGGGTCGCGCTCCTTTGCCGCGGCGACCTCCTCGGGCCTGCGGTATCGCTCGGGGTCCCCTTCGTAGTGGCCGTGCCACCGGTAGGTCTCGGCCTCCACCAGGACCGGGCCGCCGCCGTCCCGCAATCGTTCCACCACATCGCTCATCAGCCCCGCCATCGCGAGGACGTCGTTGCCGTCGACGTGCGCGTAACCGATGCCGTACCCGGCCGCGCGGGCGGAGAGTGGGGCGCGGTGCTGTTCCGAGGCGGGCGAGAACTCGGAGTAGTGGTTGTTCTCGCACAGGAAGACAACGGGCAGGTCCCAGACGGCGGCCAGGTTGACGGCCTCGTGGAACATGCCCTGGGCGACGGCGCCGTCCCCGAAGAACGCCACCACCACATCGCCCGCGGCGCGCAGTTTGGCCGCCGTAGCCACGCCGGCAGCGATCGGCAGCCCGGCACCGACGATGCCGTTGGCCCCGTAGATGCCCAGGTCCGGGTCGGCGATGTGCATCGAACCGCCTCGGCCGTGGCACGTCCCGGCCTCCTTGCCCATCAGCTCGGCCATCATGGACGCCGAATCCAGGCCCTTGGCCAGAACATGGCCATGACCTCGGTGGGTGGAGGTGATTCCGTCGCGGGGGCCGAGGGGCCAGCAGGCACCCACGGCACTGGCCTCCTGGCCGATCGACAGGTGCAGGAAACCGGGGATCTCCGTCGCCTTGTACAGCTCGGACGCCCGCTCCTCGAAGCGCCGGATACGACACATCCGGCGGTACATCTCCAGAAGCTGTTCCGCATACGCGGAACCGGTCATGGTCTGCCGTGACAGCTCGGTCGTCATGCACGTCCTCGCATTGCTCGCGCGGGCGGCCCGAGGCCGCACCGCCTGAGTCCAACTTTTAATGTACCGTTTGGTCCAGCAAACTGGTTCACACACAGAAGTACGAGGTCCCGAGCCCGCTTCCCCCCGGATGTGCCGAAGGTCGTCCGGATGCGGGCACGGAACCTGTCGCATCGACATCGACACGTCGACACATCAGGCGGGGAGAAACGCAATGCCACGACCACCGGGCCATGGACCGGACTTCGAGGTCAGACGCCAGAAGATCATCGACACCGCGGCAGCGCTCTTCGCTCGCCAGGGCTACGCGGCGACCTCCATCAACGACCTGGGCCGTGCGGTCGGCCTCGCCAAGGGCGCCCTGTACTACTACATCGGGTCCAAGGAGAACCTGCTGATCGAGATCCAGTCGCGGGTGATGGACCCGCTGCTGTCCCGCGCCCGGCAGATCGCGGCCCTTGATGCGGATCCGCTGGTCCGACTGCGCCTGCTGTCGGAGTCGCTGCTGACGATCATCTTCCGCAGGCTCGACCACATCTGGGTCTACGAGCACGACTACCGCAGTCTCACGGGCGACTACCTGCAGACGCTGCTGGGCCAGCGCGCGGAGTTCGAGCAACTGGTTCGGGGCCTGCTCACGGAGGCGATGGAGCAGGGCAGGTTCCGCGCACTCGAACCGCGCCTGGCCACCCTGCAGTTCCTGAATCTGCACAACCACACCTATCAGTGGGTGAAGCCGGACGGTCGCTGGGACGCCGCGTATCTGTCCCGCGAGTACTGCGACACCCTGTTGCGGGGGTTCGGCGCGCCCGGCGCCGCCCTGCCCGACGTGGAGCAGGAGGCCGAGGCGTTCAAGCGCGACCGGCCCGGTCTGCCGCTCGATCCCGAGGCCGAGTGGCAGCCCGCCTCCCTGGCGGGCTGACCCCGGGGCCCGCGGCACGCGCCGCGGGCCTCCTCGCATGTCACGCCTGCTTCACCAGCGCCCGGGCGATGACGTCGCGTTGGATCTCGTTCGTGCCCTCGCCGATCTCCAGGATCTTGGCGTCGGCGTAGAACCGTGAGATCTCCGACTCTCGTACGTAGCCGTATCCGCCGTGGATCTGCACGGCCTGTGAGGCGGCGCGGTTGGCGACCTCGGAGGCGAACAGTTTGGCCATGGCGGCCTGCGTGCCGTACGGCCGCCCCTGGTCGGCAAGCCAGGCGGCCCGGTAGACCATCCAGCGGGCGGCCTCGAACTCCGTGCCGATGTCCGCGATCTTGTGGGCGACCGCCTGGAACGCCGACAGCGGGCGGCCGAACTGGTGGCGTTCCGTGGCGTGTTTGACTGCCAGAGCGAGCGCCGCCTTGGCCAGCGACAGGCCCAGTGCGGCAACGCTGATACGTCCCTTGTCGAGCACGGACAGGAACTGGCGCAGCCCACCGCCCTCATCGCCGATCAGGTGGTCGTCGGGGACCCAGCACTCGTCGAAGACCAGTTCCCGGGTGTCCATGGCGTGCCAGCCGAGCTTTTTCAGCTTGGCGCCGCAGGTGTAGCCGGGTGTGCCGGTCGGGACGTAGAAGGTGGCGAACCGCTTGCGTCCGTCGTCGTCCCGGCCCGTGGTGGCCAGCAGGGTGACGCCCTGGCTGATGTCGGTGCCGGCGTTGGTGATGAACATCTTGGTGCCGTTGATCAGCCAGCCGCCGTCGGCCCGGCGGGCCGCGGTGGTGATGCCGGCCGCGTCGGAGCCGGCACCGGGTTCGGTCAGGCCGAACGCCCCGATGGCTTCGCCCCTGGCCAGCGGAACCAGCCAGCGCTGCTTCTGCGCCTCGGTGCCGTACGCCAGGAGCGGCAGCGTGGCGATGGTGGAGTGCGCGTTCCAGGAGGAGGCGACGGACTGGTCGGCCGCGCCGAGTTCCTCCATGACCGCGACGTAGGAGACGGTGTCGGAGCCGGCGCCCCCGTACCCCTCGGGCACGAGCATGCCCATCAGGCCGAGTTCGCCCAGCTTGGTGAAGATCTTGGTCGGGAACGTCTCGCTCTCGGACCACTCCGCGGCGTACGGGGTGATCTCCTTCGCCGCGAACTCCCGGACCATGTCCTGCAGGTCCCGGGTCTCCTCCGGCAGGTCGAAATCCATGTCACATTCCCTTCGGAGTCAGCAGAACCTTGAGGTGCCTGGCCCGGTCGGCGGCCAGGTCCTCGAAGACCCCGGCTCCTTCCGTGAGCGGGAAACGCCCGGTGACCAGTGCGGAGGCATCCAGGCGTCCGGTGCTCATCAGGTCGATCACACGGGGGATGTCGAAGTTGTAGCCGAGCGTGCCGAGCACGGAGCGCTCGTAGAAGACGAGTTGTCCCATGTCGAACTCGACGCTGCCGTGCCCGACACCGGCGAGCACGACCCGTCCGCCGCGGCGGACAGTGGCGACGGCCTGCGTGGCGAGTGCGGCAACCCCGGTCGCGTCGATGACGACGTCCGGGCCGATGCGTCCGGTCTTCAGGAACACCTCGCGACGTACGTCGGTCTCGCGCGGGTCGAAGGCCTCGGTGACACCGATGCCGAGCAGCAACTCACGGCGTCCTGCCAGGGGTTCGCTCACATAGAGTCCGGCCGCGCCTGCGATGCGGGCCGCGAGCACCACGGCCACGCCGATCGGCCCGCCGCCGACGACGAGAACGTTGTCGCCGGGCTGTACTCCCGCCCGGGTGACGGCATGCAGGCCCACGGCGAGTGGTTCGGCCACCGCCGCCATCTCGTCACTGACGTTGTCGGGCAGCCGCGCCAGCCCCGCGAGCGGCACGGTGACCCGATCGGCGAAGGCACCGGGTGAGGCGAGGCCCACCGAGCCGCTCTTGGGGCAGATGTGGTACTCGCCGCGGACGCACCAGAAGCAGACACCGCACCGCCACACAGGGTCTGCGGTCACCCGGTCGCCGACCGCGATGCCGGGTGCTTCGGCGCCCAACGCGACCACGGTGCCGCTCAGTTCGTGCCCGAGGGCGAGGGGTGGTCCGGTGCCGGTGAGCGGATGCGGACCACCCCTGATCATGTGCGGTCCTTCGAGGAACTCGTGCAGGTCGGTACCGCACACTCCGCACCAGGACACCTCCACCACGGCCTCGTGGGGCCCCGGGTCGGCCGGGTCCGGCACCTCCTCCAGCCGCAGGTCCCGTGCTCCGTGCCAGCGCAGCGCCTTCATCTTCTCCACCCCTCTTCTCGTCGTACGACCGCTGCGGCGCGCCTAGTTGTCGCGCACGGGGCCTTCGAAGCGCGCCCGCCCTGGACCGTGTTCGAGGAACGACTGGATGCCGGTGGCGGCGTCCGCCGTGCCGAACACTCCCGTGAACAGGGACCGTTCCAGGGCAAGCCCGGCGGACAGTGCGGTGTCGGCACCGTGGTCCACGGCCTCCTTGATCGCCTCCAGGGCCGCCGCGGGCCCTGCGGCGAGCCGTCGGGCGTAGCGCAGGGCGGTGTCGTACTCCTCGCCCGCGGGAACGACCTCGTCCACGAGACCGAGCCGCAACGCCTCGTCGGCGTCCACCCGGCGGCCGGTCATCAGCAGGTTCTTGGCCCGTGACGGACCGATCAGCCGGGTCAGCCGCTGGGTGCCGCCCGAGCCCGGAATGATCCCGAGCAGCACCTCCGGCTGGCCGAGCTGCGCGTCGTCGGCCGCCACCCGGTAGTCGGCGGCGAGGGCCAGTTCGAGGCCGCCGCCGAGCGCGTATCCGCTGATCGCCGCGACCACCGGCACGGGCAGCCGGGCCACCTCCTCGAAGGTCCGCTGCAACGCCCGGTTCCAGCCCCGCACCTCCTCGGGCCCCATCGCGGCGAGCGCTTTGACGTCCGCCCCGGCGGCGAAAAGCCGTTCGCCGCCGTAGAGCACGACGGCCCGTACGTGGGACGCGTCGGCCAGTTCCCGCACATGGGCGGCCAACTCGTCGCGCTGGGCGGTGTCGAAGGCGTTCATCGGCGGGTGGTCGAGGCGGACCGTGACAACGGGTCCGTCGGTGTCGAGGCGGATGCGCGGCACTGGGGGCCTCCTCATCGGCGGAAGCGACGCGAATTCACGAGCGCACGGGTGGTTGTCGATGCCTACGCGTCGTCGTACAGTTCGGCACACAAGTTTTATAGACCAAGAGGTACACTAAATCATGGGAACGGGCAACCGACCGGTCGGAATCTGCCCTTCCGCTGAGCGGTGGCAGGCCGCATTCGCCACGCAGACACAGAGCGAGAGAGAGCCGTGCACAATTTCGCGAGCATCCTCGATTACCACCTGACCCAGCGGCCCGATGCGGTGGCCGTGACGCAGGAGGACCGCCGCCTGACGGTGCGCCGACTCCATGAGCGGGTCAACCAGCTGGCCGCCGGCCTCACCGAGCTGGGCGTCCGACGCGGTGACGTCGTCGGTCTGCTCCTCTACAACCGGCCGGAGTTCCTGGAACTGGTCTATGCGACCAACCGCATCGGGGCGGTCTTCCTGCCGCTGAACTACCGCCTGTCCGAGGAGGAATGGGCGTACATCCTGGGCCATGCCCAGGCCAAGGCGATCGTCACGGAGCCGGAGTTCCTGAGGGCGACGGACCGGATCGCCGGCAAGCTCACCGACCTCGAACACCGGATCCTGGTGGACGGCGAGCCCGCCCCGGACCGGTGGACCAGCTACGAGAAACTGCTCGACCGGCACGAGGGCGCCCGGGTGGTCCCGGTGGAGGCCGGGCAGGACGACCTCCAACGGCTGATGTACACCTCGGGCACCACGTCACGGCCCAAGGGTGTGCGGATCACGTACGGCAACCTGCACGCCAAGAACGTGTCCCAGATCGTCCACTTCGGCCTCACCGCGGCGGACACCACGCTCGTGGCAGGGCCGCTCTACCACGTCGGCGGCCTGGACATGCCCGCCCTCGCGGTGCTGTACGCGGGCGGCGGCGTGGTCCTCCAGCGCAAGTTCGACGCACCGGGCGTCCTGCGGGCCATCCAGGAGCACCGGGTCACCAACGCCTGGCTGGCGCCCGTGATGGTCAACGCCGTCCTGGAGGTGCCGGACCGGGAGTCGTACGACACCACCTCGATGCGCTTCATCGTGGGCGGCGGCGAGAAGACTCCCGAACCCGTACTCCGGCGCATCATGACCGCGTTCCCGAACGCCTGGTTCGCCGACGCCTACGGCCTGACCGAGACGGTCTCGGGCGACACCTTCCTCGACCGCGAACACGCCCTGCCCAAACTGGGCTCGGTCGGACGTCCCGTGCCGCACACCCGGGTCCGGATCGTCGACGACGCCGGCAAGGAGGCCGCGGCGGGCGAACTCGGTGAGATCACGCTGCGCGGGCCGAAGGTCTTCGCGGGCTACTGGCGCGACGAGAAGGCCACCGCCGCGGCCCTGCGGGACGGCTGGTTCCACACCGGCGACATCGGACACGTGGACGAGGACGGATTCCTGTACGTCGACGACCGCAAGAAGGACATGATCGTCTCGGGCGGCGAGAACATCGCCACCCCGGAAGTCGAACGGGTCCTGTACGAGCACCCCGCCGTCGTGGAGGCCGCGGTCGTCGGCCTGACCCACCCCCGCTGGGGCGAAGTCCCCCGCGCCTTCGTGGTGTTCCGGCCCGGGACGAGCGCCGGGGCGGACGAACTGCGGGAGTTCTGCCGGGCACGTCTCGCCAGGTTCAAGGTCCCCGCCCGCTTCGACATCGTCGACCAACTCCCCCGTACACCCTCGGGCAAGGTCCTCAAGCGGACGCTGCGCGACATCCCCGCGGAGGGCTGAACCATGGCCGACGTGAACACCGAACTGCGGCTGGACGGCAAGACAGCCTGGGTGACGGGAGCCGGGAAGGGCCTTGGCCGCGCGATCGCCGTCGCCCTGTCCCAGGCCGGGGCGAACCTGGCGGTGACGGCCCGTACGGCAGCGGATCTGGACAGCCTCGAAGCCGAACTGGCCGAGTACGGCGGCAAAGTGCTGGTGCTTCCCGGGTCGGTCGCCGACTCGGCCGCCGTGCTGACGATGACCGAGCGCATCACGGAATGGACGGGTCGGCTGGACGCGCTGATCAACTGCGCCGGTGTCAGCCCGCACTTCACCCGCAGCGAATGGGTGACCGACGAGGACTGGCAGCGGGTGCTCGACATCAACCTCCAGGGCACCTTCTACTGCTGCCGTGAGGCCGGCAAGGTCATGCTGCAGCAGGGCTCCGGATCGATCGTCAATGTCTCGTCGGTGCACGCGAGTACGGGCTTCGAGCGGATCGCCGCGTACGCCGCCAGCAAGGGCGGCGTCGAGGCGCTCTCCAAAGCGCTCGCCGTCGAGTGGGCGGACCGCGGCGTCCGCGTCAACGCCCTCGCGCCCGGCTACTTCCGCACGGACCTCAGCTCCGGACTGCTGGACAGCCGCTGGGGTGAGCGCATCGTGCAGAGCACCCCTCTGGGCAGGGTGGGCAACGTCGAGGAACTGGGCGGCGCCGCGGTGTTCCTCGCCTCGGACGCCTCCCGCTTCGTCACGGGGACCACACTCACCGTGGACGGGGGCTGGACGGCCCGGTGAGGCACGGCCGCCCGGGCAGACCCGGCAGGTCCGGCAGGTCCGCACGGTGCCCGCCGGGACGCGCCCGCCGTCACCCGACGGCGTCCCGCATGTCCCGGCGGTAGGGCTGCGGCCGGCCGAAGAGCTCCTCGGACACCTCCCTTACAGCCTTCACCACCAAGGGGGCGACGAATTCCAGCGGAGAGCCGCCGTCACCGACTACCGATATCGCCCCCACCGGCCCTTCCGGCCCGCGCAACGCGAGGCCGACGCACCCGAGGTCGGGGAAACACTCCCCCCGGTCGATCGCCAGTCCGCCTCGATGGCGGACGGTGCGGAGCTCCCGGTGGAGGTGGTCGAGCCGGCCGATGCTCTGCGGGGTGCGCCGCTCGATCGACTGCTCGTACCGTGCGTCGATCTCCTCGGGGCTCAGCCAGGCGAGCATGGCCTTGCCGAGCCCGGTGCAATGCGCCACCGCCCGGCCGCCGACCCTGGACGGGATGTCCACCGCCGCCCGGCCGCCCACCTTGTCGAGGTAGTAGATCTCCGGCCCGTCGAGAACCGCGAGGTGGACGACCATCTTGGTGCGCACGGCCAGCTCCAGGAGGCGTGGCGCGGCTGCGGCGCGCAACGCACTGTGCCCGATCTCGCGTCCGCCGAGGCCGAGTGCCCGTGGCCCCAGCAGGTATCCGGCGACCGTGTGCCGCAGCCATTCCAGCCGAACCAGTTGATCGAGAATGCGGTGGGCGGTCGACCGTGGCAGGTGCGTCCGGCGGGAGACCGTTTCGAGCGTCAGATGCGTCTGTGGCCGCTCGAAGAGATCCATGATCAGAGTGACGCGCTCCATCATCGACGGCGGCAGAGCGCGGTGGTCGATCTCGGAGCGCGGTTCCAGGCGAAGGGCAGACGTCATCGTCATTGCCTCTCTGCTCAAACTGAAATCAATTCTAGTTCGGCACCGATGTCACGCTATCAATCCCGCCGTCCTCGGAGAAAGAGTCGTGCACGCACTCATTGGGCCGAGCGGTCCATTATTCGTCCGAAGCAAAACACGCCGCTCCCCGGAAGTTCTCCGGGGAGCGGCGTGGGAGACGGAGTCAGCCGTGTGTGAGGTCCAGTGCGATGTCCACGATCATGTCCTCCTGACCGCCGACGAGGCCACGCCTGCCGACCTCGGCCAGGATGGTGCGGGCGTCGAGCCCGTACTGGCTCGCCGCGGCCTCGGCGTGGCGCAGGAAGCTGGAGTAGGCGCCGGCGTAGCCCAGGGTGAGGGTCTCCCGGTCGACGCGCACCGGCCGGTCCTGGAGTGGGCGGACCAGGTCCTCGGCAGCGTCCTGAAGGGCGAACAGATCGCAGCCGTGCTTCCAGCCCAGGAGGTCGGCCACGGCGACGAACGGCTCGATCGGGCAGTTGCCCGCGCCCGCGCCCTGTCCGGCGAGGGAGGCATCCACCCGGGTCACCCCCTCCTCCACCGCCACCACGGAATTCGCCACCGAGAGGGAGAGGTTCTCGTGGGCGTGGATACCGATCTGGGTCTCCGGATCGAGAACGTCACGGTACGCGCGGATGCGGTCGCGTACGCCGTCCATGGTCAGCCGGCCGCCGGAGTCCGTGACGTACACACAGTGCGCGCCGTAGGACTCCATCAGCCCGGCCTGCTCGGCCAGGACCTCCACAGGGGCCATGTGGGCCATCATCAGGAATCCCGAGACGTCCATGCCGAGTTCGCGGGCGGTGGAGATGTGCTGGGCCGAGACGTCCGCTTCGGTGCAGTGGGTGGCGATGCGCACCGAGCGGACGCCGAGGGCATGTGCCCGCTTGAGTTCGGCGATCGTGCCGATGCCGGGCAGGAGCAAGGTGGTGAGGACCGCGTGCTCGATAGCGTCCGCGGCCGCCTCGATCCATTCCCAGTCGGTGTTGCTGCCCGGCCCGTAGTTGAGACTTCCGCCGGCCAGGCCGTCGCCGTGGGCGACCTCGATCGCGTCCACGCCCGCCCGGTCGAGCGCCGCGGAGATCTTGGAAACGAACACGGGTGAAATCCGGTGCCGTATCGCGTGCATCCCGTCCCGGAGGGTGACGTCCTGCACGTAGAGCCTGCGGTTGGCCGTCACTTGGTCACCTCGGTGGTCAGTCGCAGCGCGATGCGCTCGGCGACGCGGAGGGCGGCGGAGGTCATAATGTCGAGGTTGCCAGCGTAGGCGGGCAGATAGTGGGCGGCTCCCTCCACTTCGAGGAAGACGGAGACCTTGGTGGTCGCGGCCGAGAGGTCGCCGCCTCGCAGCAGCGTGTGGACCGGTTCACCGACGGGCACCGGGGTGAACTGGACCTGCTGCTTGAGCCGGTAGCCGGGCACGTACTCGGCGACCGCGGCCACCATCTCCTCGACGGAGGTCCGGATCGCGTCGTGGTCCGCGTCGCCGATCAGGCAGTACACCGTGTCCCGCATGATCAGGGGCGGTTCGGCCGGGTTGAGGACGATGATCGCCTTGCCGTGCCGGGCACCGCCCACCTTCTCGATCGCGCCGGAGGTGGTCTCGGTGAACTCGTCGATGTTGGCCCGCGTGCCGGGTCCGGCCGACTTCGAGGAGATCGAGGCGACGATCTCGGCATAGGGCACGGGGGTGATCCGGCTGACCGCGTGGACGATCGGGATGGTGGCCTGGCCGCCGCAGGTGACCATGTTGAAGTTGCCGGCACCGTTGTCCGCGTCAGCAAGGTGTTCGTCCAGGTTCACCGTCGGCACCACGTACGGGCCGAGAGCCGCCGGGGTGAGGTCGACGAGACGTTTGCCGTACGGAGCGAGCTTCTTGGCATTCTCGACGTGGGCCTTCGCGGACGTGGCGTCGAAGACGATCTCGATGTCGTCGAAGCCGTCCATGCGAATCAGGCCTTCCACGCCCTCGTGGGTGGTGGGGACCTTCAGGCGCTCGGCGCGCGCCAGGCCGTCCGAGTCCGGGTCGATGCCGACCATCGCGACCATCTCCAGGATGTCGGACAGGCGCAACACCTTGATCATCAGGTCGGTGCCGATGTTGCCGGAACCGATTACGGCCACCTTGGTCTTCGTCATCCTCGGTCCTTGGGTGAGAAGGTCACTCCCACTACGCCCAGGCCCGACATCTCGGCCCGTACGGTGGTGCCTGGCGGGGTGGGGACGAGCGGACCCAGGGCACCGGCGAGGACGACCTGTCCCGCGCGCAGGGGGTCGCCGAACTCCCGGGCGGTGCGCGCCAGCCACAGGAGCGCCGCGAGAGGGTCGCCCAGGCAGGCCGCACCATCGCCCTCGGAGGCGAGCTCGCCGTCGGCGTACAGCCGCATGGTCACGTCCCGGGGCGTGAACTTCCCCAGAGGGACCTGCTGTTGGCCGAGGACGAACAGACCGCTGGACGCGTTGTCGGCGACCGTGTCCGTGATCGCGATGTCCCAGTCGGCCACCCGGCTGTCCACGATCTCCAGTGCGGCCACGGCGTGTCCGACCGCTGCCCGGACCCGCTCGACATCGAGGTTGTCCTCATCCAGGTCGGAGGCGAGGACGAACGCGATCTCCGCCTCGACCCTGGGCTGAAGCAGCCGGTCACTGGGGACGGCAGGCAGTCCGGTGACGTCCATGTCGTCCAGCAGGAAGCCGAAGTCGGGCCGGTCGACGCCGACCTGTCGCTGCACCGACTCCGACGTCAGCCCGATCTTGCGGCCCACGACCCGGGCTCCGGCGGCGATGCGGTCGCCGATGACGCGTCGCTGGACGGCGTACGCGAGGCTGATGTCGGTCGCGCCGAGCAGGTCCCGTACGGGCGTACAGGGCTTGTGTTCACGCGCCGCGCGGGTGAGCCGTGCGGCCGCCTCGGCCACGGCCGTTTCACCGTTCGCGACGGCCGTGGGTTCCCAAACGTCTGTCATCGCCATCCTCAACTCGTGCCGGCCTTCAGCCTGGGCCGCCGCGCCGGACCGGAGCCGTGCGCGTTCCGCTCACCGGGACTCGAAGGCCGAGGACAGGGCGGGTCTCGCTGAGCGAGATGACGCGACGGCGGGCCCACGCCGTCTCGTTACCGTCGCTCGGCGAACTGCCTACCGCGACGGACTCCGCAGAGCGTCCCGCGGCCTCTGTCCGCAGGCGCGGTTTCTCACCCCCACCAAGAACGTCGGCACTCATGAGGAGGTTCGGATGAGCATCAACGAGGATGCCTACGACGTGATCGTCGTAGGGTCGGGCGGAGGTCTGGTCGGGGCGTACGTGGCGGCGGCGCGCGGTCTGCGCACGCTCGTCGTCGAGAAGACGGACCGGGTCGGCGGCACTGTGGCGTACTCGGGAGCGGGTCTGTGGTTTCCGGGGTCTGCTCCGCTGAGCCGGGCCGGCCTCGGGGACGACATCGAGGACGCGCGGGTATATCTGCGCAGTGTCGTCGACGACCCGTCCCGGGAGGCGCTTCAGGACGCGTATCTGGCGGCCGGACCCCGGCTGCTCGACGAGCTCGAACAGAACCCCTGGTTCCAGTCCTTCGTCCACGGGCCGGTTCCGGACTACTACGCGTCGGCCCCGGGAGCGTCTCCCACGGGGCACACCGTCTTCCCGCCCCCGGTCGAGGTCGTGGAGCTCAAGGAGCACCGGGCACTCCTGCGCGACTCGCTGCCCACCGAGCGGTTCGGCTTCGACGAGGGCCCTGTACTCAGCGGCGGCCGGGCGCTGATCGGCCGGGCGCTGTCGGCGTTCCTGGAGACCGGCAACGGAGAGCTGCGGCTGAACACCGCGCTGGAGAGCCTGATCGTCGAGGACGGCAGGGTCGTCGGCGTCGAGGTCGTCAATGACGGGGAGCGGGTACGAATCCGGGCCGAGCGAGGTGTGATCCTTGCCGCCGGCGGCTTCGAGCGCGACCGTGAGCTGCGCGAGAAGCACCAGCCACCGCTCACCGGAGAGTGGTCCGACGGTGCCCCGGCCAACACCGGTGACGCCCTGCGGGCCGGCATCGCCGTGGGCGCGGACACCGACCTGCTCGACGAGGCCTGGTTCGTGCCTGGACTGATCCACCCGGACGGTCTGCCGGTCTTCCACACGGGCACCCGGGGCGGCATCTGGGTCAACGGCGCGGGCGAGCGCTTCGTCAACGAGACACGGCCGTACGACCAGGCCGCGCACGAGATCGTCCGCCTGCACTCCACGAGCGGGGTGAGCCATATTCCGGCGCACTGGGTGTTCGACAAGCGCCATCTGGATCGGGACGGCATCGGCTTCCCGCCCGCCACTCCGGGGCTCGAACAGTGGCTGGCGTCGGGGGCGTTGAAGAAGGCCGACACCATCGAGGAGCTGGCACGTCTGATCGACGTCCCCTTCGACACGCTGAGAAGGACCGTCGACGAGTTCAACGGGTACGCGCGGACCGGCGTCGACGAGACGTTCCACCGCGGTGAGACCCCGTGGGACCAGATGTTCCACCACATGGTCCCCTTCCCGGCCGACCCCCGGCAGAACTTCCCCGCGAAGCCGGTGCCCGAGTGGCCGAACCCGCTGCTCCTCCCCATCGACGAACCACCGTTCTACGTGGCGACCATCGTCCCGTCCGACATCGGCACCAAGGGCGGGCTGAGGATCGACGAGCGGGCGCGGGTGCTGCGGCCCGACGGCCGGCCGATCGACGGTCTGTACGCGACCGGGAACACCGCGGCCGCGATGTCGGGACGCGTGTATCCGGGTGCGGGCACTCCGATCGGTTCGAGTCTCGCGTTCGGGTATTTGGCGGTCGTCGACATGGACAGTTCGACGGACTGACGCGGCAGCAGGTGTGCCCGGGACGCGGTGTGTCCCGGGCACTGTGCTGTGCGCTACGCCGTCGCGATCAGCCGCGCGGCGAGCCGCATGTCCGCCTCACCCTGCTCGGTGGAGATCTCCTCTGTCAGCATGGCCACGAACAGCCCCCACCAGCTGTAGACGAGCAGCCGCACCCTGGTGCGCGCGGTCTCCGCGTCTGCATGGCCCCTGACCAGGCGCAGGAGTCTCTGTCCCAGCGCTTTCTCGACGATGTCGATCCGGGTCGGGACGACGCTCGCGTACTCATTGAACGACGACAGCGCCACCGCCGAGGCCAGCAGCCGACTGCCCAGCAGTTTCCCGCTCAGCGCGATGAGTGTCTCCGCCACCTCCGTCGCCGCCACGTCCGTCGCGGGCTCCGTCATCTCATCGGCCGCCGGGCCGACATCGCGGCCGCCGTCACGGCCCCCGAGGAACTGCTCGATGTGCCATTCGAGGACCGCGAGGAACAGACAGGGCTTGGACGGGAAGTAGCGGTACAGCGTGGCGATCGCGACACCCGCCTCCTTTGCCACGTCGTGCATCTGCACCCTCGCCAGCCCCTCGCGCGCGCCGAGTTCGGAGGCGGCCAGCAGGATGCGGACCCGGCGAGCCGCCTGACGACTCGATATCGGGGCTGCGGGCTGCCGTATCTCCGCGGGTCTCGCCACGTTGTCGTCCCCCATGTCGTCGGGTGCTCCTGCCACCCGTGCTCAGGAAGTCTCCGGGCGGGTCAGAAACGCGAGGACAGCGCTCTCCCAGGCCTCCTTCTGCTCGATCATCGCCCAGTGACCGCAGTCGGGCAGCACATGCAGTTCGGCGCGAGGAATGGTGCGCAGCGGCAGCAGCGCGTTGTCCAACGGCGTGACACGGTCGTCCCGGCCCCAGGTCAGCAGCGTGGGTGCGGTGACCTTGTGGAGTGCGGCCCAGACGGGCTGGTCGGAGTGGGCCTGGGCGGCCAGGACAGCGGCCATCGCCTGCCGGCCGTAGATCCGGCGGGACGCCTCCAGCGTCGAGGGATCGGTGGCGCTCGTCCAGCGCTCCTCGATCAGCTCCTCGGTGAGCAGGGCCGGGTCGTGCACCATCGAACGCAGCCACTGCACGAGGTTCTCCCGAGTGGGGTTCTCGGTGAACTCGACCAGCAGGTTCAGCCCTTCGCTGGGCGCCGGGGAGAGGATGTTGCGGCCCACGCCACCGATGGTCACGACCCTGCGGAAGAGGTCCTTGTGGGCGACGGCGAGCCCCACCGCCACGAATCCGCCCATGGAGTTCCCGACGACGTCGACCCGGTCGAGCCCGAGGCCCTCGAGAAAGCGCAGCACGGCCTTCGGGGCCGCCGCCATCGGGTTCTCCGCGATCGGGTCGCTCACCCCGAAGCCGGGGAACTCCAGCGCCAGGCAGCGGAAATGACGGGCAAGCACGGGGAGGTTGCCCCGGTAGTTGCGCCAGCCGGTCACACCCGGTCCCGACCCGTGCAGCAGGAGCAGGGGCGGTCCATCGCCCGCCTCGTGGTAGCGCAGGGTGCCTTCGTCGGTGCGCAGTTCGCGCAGGGTGTCCTCGTACGTGAGAGAGGTGACTGTCATGACAGGCACCGTCCCACTCGGCCGAAGCCGCCCGTTCCGGCTCTCCCGATCAGTGGGACGGACCCGGCGGCGGGCACACCGAACTGCCTACGGTCGCGCATATGGCGAAACCGGGGGCTCTCGGCCGCCCGGAACTGAACCAGTGTGAAGGGGAGAGTCGGATGGGAGTTCGCTCGCTCGGGTACTTGAGGCTCGAGTCCAACGACATCGAGAAATGGAAGGCTTTCGGGGCCGATTTCCTCGGGCTGATGCCGGCCGAGGGCGGTGATCCCGAGTCGCTGTACTTCCGGATGGACGACTACCCGGCTCGTGTCGTGGTCTCACCGGGCGCCCAGCCCGGAATGACGGCGCTCGGCTTCGAGGTGCTCGACGAGCGGGAGCTCACCGCTCTGGTCGCGGACGTCGAGAAGGCCGGAATCAAGGTGACCGCCGGCACCGAGGACGAGGCGGCGGAACGGAAGGTCACGGGCTTCGCCAAGTTCAACGATCCGGGCGGGAACCCGGTGGAACTCTTTTACGGCACCGTCCTGAACCATGTGCCCGTGCGCACCCCGCTGGTCTCGAAGTTCGTCACCGGCGACATGGGCTTCGGACACGCCATCATCTCCGCCGAGGACGCGCGGACCACGTTCGACTTCTACGTCGACGTCCTTGGCTTCATCGAGCGCAACACGATGCGCTCGCCGGGCGGCACAACCTGGTTCATGGGATGCAACCCCCGGCACCACACACTCGGTGTCACCCCGATGCCGGGTCCGGGCCGCCTGCTGCATATCATGGTGGAGGGGGCGACGCTGGACGATGTCGGGCTCGCCCTGGACCGGGCTGCCAAGTACGAGCTGCCGATGATGCATTCGCTCGGCAAGCACACCAACGACCGCATGGTGTCGTTCTATGTCTGGTCGCCGGAGAACTACGCGGTCGAGTTCGGCTGGAACGGTCTGAAGGTCCCCGAGCCCGTCCCCGTCTACGAGATCACCGACGGCGCGTTCTGGGGCCACAACTTCACGCCGCCTCCGCAGCCGGCCGGCTGAGCGGACGGACGGACGTGAGTGAGCCCCACGGTCCGGGACCGTGGGGCTCACTCATGTCACTCGACGCTGATCGCCCGTTCCGGACAGGCCCGTTCGCCTTCGCGGGCTGCCTCTTCGAGGCCTTCCGGAGTCTCCCCGTCGAAGGGCAGCGCATAGCCGTCCTCGTCCAGGCGGAAGAGCTCCGATGCCACCGCAGCGCAGCGGGCGTGGCCGGAGCAGGCCGTCCTGTCAATGGTGATCTTCATTCAACAGCTCCGTTTCCGAAGGTGATGGGCCCCCGACCTGAATCGGCCCGCTCCGGGCCGCGCTCAGCAACGCCGACAGATCCATGCCGGATTCCGCCAGGAGGTCCGCACAGGCCTCCAGGTCCTTGCGCAGAAACGGCGTGGCCGTCGCGATGAAGGCCTCGGCCCCGCCCCGGGCTGCGATGTAGCGGCCGGCCGTCGAACCGCCGCTGCCGACGGCGAGGGCATCCAGCAGGGTGCTCTCCTCGACGCCAAGAGCCTTGCCCGCTTCCACTCCACCGAGCGTGAGTTGGGCCGTCGCGGCGAACAGCAGGTTGTTGAGGAGTTTCACTCGCAGTGCGGAGCCGCGCCCGCCCGTGGTGAGCACGGGATCGGCGTAGGCACGCACGACCTGGCGGGCCCTGGCGACGTGCTCGGGCTCGCCTCCCAGGTAGACCACCAGTCGGCCGGCACGCACCGCGTCGGCCGTCCCGCTGAACGCCGCGTCCACGACGGCCGCTTCGCCGCCGGGAGCGTACGCGGCCAGGCGGTCGAGCGTGCCCGGTCTGCCGGTCGTGTGCGAGACCAGCACCGTGCTTGGATCCATTGCCGCGACGATTTCGGGCAGGACGTCGAGCATCTGCGCGTCGTCGTAGAGGCAGCTGACGACGACATCGGAGGCTGCCACGTCGACCGGGTCCGCCACGAGCCGCGCGGCCGGCAGCCGCTCACGCACTTCCGCTCGGCGTGCGTACAGGCTGACCCGGTGACCGGCGGCGAGCAGCCGTTCGACCATCGGTTCGCCGATCTGCCCCGCGCCGAGGAATCCGACCGTCGGCAGTCTCATGTGCCCTCCCCGCTCTACGGCTTGTTCGTCGAACCCGCGTCCACGGTGAACTGGAGCCCGGTGACGTACCTCGCCTCGTCCGAAGCAAGGAAGAGCACGGCGTTGGACACGTCCCGCGGCTCCACGCAGGGGGCGAGCGGATTCATCGCCGCGAGGGCGAACAGCGGCTCCCGCTCCGCCAGTTCCTCCACGGGCACGCCGACGGAGATGCCGGTGTCGCTGACGCCGGTGGGGTGGACGGTGTTCACCCGTATGCGGTGCGGGGCGAGTTCGTTGGAGAGGGCCTTCATCAGACCGACCACACCGTGTTTGGAGGCGACGTAGTGGGCGTAGGGCACATGGCCGCGGATACCGGCGGCCGAGCTGGTGATGACGATCGAGCCGCCCGCCCCTGCCTCGATGAGCCAGGGAATCGCGGCCCGGGCCGTGTTCCAGGCTCCCTTGAGGTTGACGTCGACGACGACGTCCCAGACTTCCTCGGACAGTTCCCAGGCGGCCCCCGAACTCATGACGCCGGCGTTGGCGACGACCACGTCGAGACGCCCGAACTCGACGCGCGCCGCGTCGACGGCGGCCCGCATCTCGGCGATCGAGCGGACATCGGCCTGCACGGCGACGCATCTGCGGCCCGTCGCCCTGACCAGCTCCACGGTCTCCTTCAGCTCTTCCATTGACGCCAACGGGTAGGGCAGCTCGTCGCTGATGTCGTGGCAGACGTCGGTGACGACGACGTCCGCCCCCTCCTCCGCCAGTCGTACGGCGTGGGAGCGTCCCTGTCCGCGGGCCCCTCCCGTGATGAGAGCAACCTTGCCTTCCACACGCCCCATGGCAGCCTCAGTCCTTCGGGTGGTCGGTGAGTTCCCCGGCGGCCTCGCGCAGGGCTTGCTGCCGGGACTCAAGGAGTTCACGCTCGGCCCGGTCGGACTCGCCGAGCTCGGCGAGGCGTGCATCCGTCTCGGCGATCTCCTTCAGCAGCCTGCCACGGGCCTCCTCGCGGGTGAGGAGGTCCAGGTCGGTCCAGTCGGACCGCTCGGACTCCGGGCGCCTGCTCATGCGGGGAGGTTGTAGAGGCGGCGGGTGTTCAGTTCCACGATCTGGTGCACCTCGTCGTCCGGTACGTCGGCGAGTACCTCCGCCGCGTAGGCCCGGCTCTTGGGCCAGTAGGAATCGGAGTGCGGGTAGTCGCACTCCCAGGTGATCTTGTCTATGCCGATGTGGTGACGAACATCGACGCCGAAGCGGTCGTCAATGAAGCAGCCGTGGAAGTGCCTGTGGAACAGCTCCGAGGGCCGCACGCTCTGGTTGACGTTCTGGTAGAAGCGGTGCCGTTCCCAGGTGCTGTCGCTGCGCTCCAACAGGTACGGGATCCAGCCGATGCCGCCCTCGGAGAGACCGATCTTCAGCTTGGGGTGCTTGTGGAGCACCGGGGAGAACAGCAGGTCGACGGTGGCGAACATGGCGTTGCAGCCGAACAGGGCGATCGTCACGGCGAACGGGGCTTCCTCGGCCGTCTTCGGCGGCTTGCCCGAGGTGCCGAAGTGCAGGCAGAGCGGGAGCCCGGTCTCCTCGGCCGCCGAGAACACCGGGTCCCAGTGGTCGGTGTGGAAGGAGGGCAGGCCGCGCGGGGCCGGGTTCTCCGGGAAGGAGATCGCCTTGGCGCCCTTGGCCGCGGTCCGGTGGATCTCGGCGACACATGCCTCGACGTCCCACAGCGGAAGGATGACGAGGGGTATGAGCCGGCCCGGGGCCGTGACGCACCACTCGTCCAGCACGAAGTCGTTCCAGGCCTGGACACACAGCAGGGCGAGCTCACTGTCCTGTCCGGCCAGGAAGACCGTGCCCGCGAACCCCGGGAAGGAGGGGAAACACAGGGCGCCCCACACTCCGTCGAGGTCCATGTCGCGCAGGCGGGCCTTCGGGTCGTAACAGCCCGGGATCATCTCGTCATAGCGCGTCGGTTCGAGGCCGAACTCCTCCGGCTTCTTTCCCGCGACGGCGTTCAGGCCGATGTAGGGGTAGACCCGGTCCTCGTACACCCATACCTCGGCCGGCGCCTCCCCCTTCCCGCGCGGCTGTTCGCGGATCTGCGGGCCCTTGTCCCGGAACCTCGCCGGAAGACGGTCCGACCACAGTCGCGGGGGCTCGATCAGATGGTCGTCGGTCGACAGCAACTTCATCCATGGCTGCAACGGCATCCTGTGCTCCCTCGGTCTCGGAGACTCTCTAGCAGCACGGCATATTGCGTGCACTGATCATGTCCCACTCAGTGGGCAACGCGACGACAAAAACCCTTGCCATGCGCGGAACATGGAAGACGAGCCAGATCCATGTCACCCTATTCAGGCTACTCTTTTACGCGACAGAAGGAGACCCCATGGGGCGAGTGCAGGACAAGGCCGTCTTCATCACAGGAGCCGCGCGCGGCCAGGGCCGAGCACAGGCGATACGGCTCGCCGCGGAGGGTGCCGACATCATCGCCGTCGACCTCTGCGAGGACATCGCCACCAACGGATACCCGCTGGCCACCGCGGACGACCTGGACGAGACCGTGCGCCAGGTCGAGAAGCTCGGTCGGCGCATCGTCGCCCGGAGGGCCGACGTACGCGATCCCGCGGCGCTCAAGGCGACCGTGGCCGAGGGCGTCGCCGAACTGGGGCGCCTCGACGCCGTCGTGGCCCAGGCCGGGATCTGCCCGCTGGGGCCGCAGCAGACCGCGCAGGCCTTCCTCGACGCGATCACCGTCGACTTCAACGGGGTGGTCCACGCGGTCGACGCGGCTCTGTCCCATCTGCCCGACGGCGCCTCGATCGTCGCGACGGGGTCCATCGCCGGGCTGATCCCGTCGACGACGGACAACCCGGCCAACGGGCCCGGCGGGCTGGGCTATTCGTTCGCGAAGCGCCAAGTGGCGGCATTCGTGCATGACTTGGCCACGGTCCTCGCGCCCCGACGGATCCGGGTCAACGCGCTGCACCCCACGAATGTCAACACCGACATGCTCAACAGCGACCTCATGTACAGGTCGTTCCGGCCCGACCTGGAGAATCCGAGCCGCGAGGACGCGTTGCCCTCCTTCCCCGCGACGACCGGTTTCGGCATCCCCTACGTCGAGCCGGAGGACATCGCCGACACGGTTCTGTTCCTCGTCTCCGACGAGTCCCGCTATGTCACCGGGATGCAGATGCGGGTCGACGCCGCCGGCTACGTCAAGCGGCGCCCTCAACTACCCACCTTCTGAGGGGTGTTCACACCCCGCCGGTCATGTCGATGACGACCTTCCCGGTGGTGCGGCGTTCCGCGACATCGGTCAGGGCGGATGCCACGTCGGCAAGGGGGTGGACACGCGAGACGAGCGGGCGCATTCCGTCACTGACCATCCGTGCCAGCGCCCGGTCGCCGGCCTTCACCGCGTCCGGGGCGTACTGGCGCAGCATGCGGATCTCGAAGCCTCTGACCACCGCGTCCTTGAGCAGCACGAGGTTGAGTGGGATCCGCGGAATCCTCCCATCGGCGTAACCGACCGTGACGAACCGGCCGCCCCGCCGCAGCGCGCGCAGGGCGGCTTCCGAGTGGTCGCCGCCCACCGGGTCGATCACGAGGTGGGCGCCGTCGCCGCCTGTCAGTTCGCGGATCCGCGCCTTCAGGTCCTCGTGGACGTAGTCGACGGTGGCCTGGGCGCCGAGCTTGCGAGCGACCGCGAGCCGTTCCTGGCTCGACGCGGCCGCGACCACGCGCATCCCGAGCCGGGTCGCGACGTCGACGGTCGCGGAGCCGACCCCACCCGCGGCACCGAGCACCGCCGCCCACTCCCCCGCCGCGCCCTGCCCAACGGTGACCAGGGCGTGGTAGGCGGTCGCGTAGGTCACGTGGAACGCGGCGGCATGCACCATGTCGAGCCCGCTCGGAATCGGGCGCAGCCCGGCCACCGGCACCACGACCTGTTCGGCGAAGGCACCCGTCAGCACAGCCCCGGCCACAGCCGTGCCCACCGGAGGGCCGGACACCCCGGGGCCCAGCGCGGCCACGAAGCCGGCGAACTCGCTGCCGGGTGTGAACGGGAGCGGCGCGGGCACCTGGTAGCGGTTCGCCACCAGCAGTACATCCGGGAAGTTGACCGCGGCGGCCTGCACGCGGACCAGTACCTCGCCCGGGCCGGGTTCGAGGTCGCCGAGTTCCACAACCGCGAGACCGCCGGGTGGCCCGTACTGACTACAGCGCGCGGCTCTCACTTCATCCTCCCCACAGCCGGCAGCACCGGGTCACGAGGCAGGCCCAGTACCTGCTCGGCAATGGTGTTCCGTTGGATCTCGGCGGTGCCGGCCCCGATCGACGAGGCCCTGGTGCGCAGGAAGCCCCATACCCAGCGTCCACGCTGGACGGCGTGCGGATCACGTCGGCCGAGGATCCCGTACGCCCCCAGCATCTCCAGAGCGAACTCGTGCAGTTCCTGCTCGAATGTCACGATGAACAGCCGCGAGGTCGATGAGGCCGGACCGGGCTCCCCCTTCGCCATGATGTCGGCGATGGTCCGCATCCCGGTGAGCCTCATGATCTGCACCCGTATCTCGAAGTCGGCGAGTCGGTCGCGCACCAGTGGGTCTGCCGTCGCGCCGCGCTCGTGCGCCAGCTCGATCAACTCGTCGAGCACGCGTCGGTACAGCGCTGCCTGGTTCATCGCGCCGGCCGCCCGTTCGTGGCCGAGGCTCGTCCGCACCAGCGGCCAGCCGCCGTTCTCCGCGCCGATCCTGTTGGCCACCGGCACCCGTACGTCGTCGAGGAAGATCTCGCAGAAGTGTGCGTCGCCGGTGAGATCCCGCAGGGGGCGCACAGTCACTCCGGGGGCGTGCGCGTCGATCAGCAGGTAGCTGATTCCCTCATGTCGTGAGTCTGGGGTTCCCGTGCGGACGAGGGTGAAGAGGATGTCGGCGATGTCGGCCGAACTGTTCCACACCTTCTGTCCGTTGACGGCGTAGTGGGCGCCTGGGTCGTCGGGTCCGCCGCCCTCCCGGCGCGCCGTGGTCCGCAGCGCGGGCAGGTCCGAGCCGGCCTCCGGCTCGGAATAGCCCTGCGCCCATACGGAGTCGCCGCGCAGCATCGGGCGCAGGAAGCGTTGCTTCTGTTCCGGCGTGCCGTACTTGATCAGGGTCGGCGCCGCGATGCCGAGCCCGGTGCCGAGCGGTCCGGGTACCTTGGCTCTCGCGTACTCCTCCTGGTAGATCACCTGGCGGGCGAAGCCCAGGTCCATTCCGCCGTGCTCGCGCGGCCAGCTCGGGCCGGCGTACCCGGCGTCGAACAGGGTGGCCAGCCAGGCCTTCTGCCACAGCAGCCGCTCGGCGGGGTCCTTCGGGCGACGGCCCGGTTGATGGTCCGTCAGGAAGGCACGCAGGGTGGCCCGGAATTCCTCGTCCGACTCGACCTGGTCGTCCTGGTCGTCGCGGGGGTCCCGCAGCACCGAAGTCATGTGACGGTTCCCCCTGTTCAGCGCGGAGCCATGCGGATGGCCCCGTCGAGGCGGACGGTCTGGCCGTTGAGGTATGGGTTCTCCAGCATTTCGACCGCGAGGCGGGCGTAGTCGTCCGGGTCACCGAGTCGCTTGGGGTGCGGAACGGAGGCGGCGAGTCCGTCGCGGATGTCCTCGCGCAGCCGGCCGAGCATGGGGGTGTCCATCACGCCCGGGGCGATGGTGTTCACGCGGATCTGCCAGCTTGCCAGATCGCGGGCGGCGACCAGCGTGATGCCGTGCACCCCGGCCTTGGCCGCGGTGTAGGAGGTCTGGCCGATCTGGCCGTCGAACGCGGCGACCGACGCGGTCAGCACCACGGCACCGCGGTCGCCGTCGACGACCTCGTTGCCGGAGAGCCGGGCGGCAGCCAGGCGCAGCACGTTGTAGGTACCGATCAGGTTGACCCGTACGACCTCCGCGAACGTGTCGAGTTCGCCGGGGCTGCGGTCGCGGTCGATGATCCGGGTGCGGTCGCCGCCGCGTCCCGCGCAGTGCACGACGAAGCGCAGCGGCCCGAGTTCCGCCGCGGTGTCGAGGGCGGCCGTGACCGCGGTCTCGTCGGTGACGTCGGCGTGGACGAAGCGGGCGGCGTGGCCGAGATCGGCGACCGCCTTGACGCCCTGTTCCTCGGAGATGTCGGCCAGGACGACCCGGCCGCCGCGCTCGACGATCCGGTGAGCGGTGGCCAGTCCCAGTCCGGAGGCGCCACCGGTGACCAGTGCCGATGAACCGTCGATGTTCATACCCCACTCCTCAC
Source organism: Streptomyces sp. NPDC058697 (assembly GCF_042715345.1). Lineage (NCBI taxonomy): Bacteria > Bacillati > Actinomycetota > Actinomycetes > Kitasatosporales > Streptomycetaceae > Streptomyces > Streptomyces sp. NPDC058697. The sequence continues at coordinate 129,492 of NZ_JBHXSU010000010.1, read as the reverse complement.
GGGACGGAATCACAGTCCCAGGGATTTGCTGATGATGGTCTTCATGACCTCGCTGGTGCCGCCGTAGATGCGGGTCACCCGGGCGTCCGCGTACAACCGGGCGATCGGCGATTCGAGGATGTAGCCGTAGCCGCCGTGCAGTTGGAGGCATCGGTCGATCACGCGGCCCTGTGTCTCGGTACAGAACAGCTTGGTCCTGGCCGCGTCGGCCGGACTCAGTTCGCCCCCGACATGCGCTGTGACAGCCGCGTCCAGCAAGGCTTGCGCGGCTGTCAACTCTGTGTCCATGGCGGCCAGTTCGAACTTGGTGTTCTGGAAGTGGGAGACGGGTTTGCCGAACACCGTCCGGTCGCGGACGTAGGTGACGGTCAGGTCGATCGCGGCGCGGGCCTGGGCAACCGCGCCGACCGCGATGGCCAGCCGTTCCTGGGCGAGGTTGCGGCCGAGATGGGAGAAGGCGGCACCTTCCTCGCCGAGGAGGTTGGCGACGGGAACGCGGACGTCCGCGAAGGACAGTTCCACGGTGTCCTGAACGGCAAGACCGATCTTCTCCAGCTTGCGTCCGACGGTGAACCCGGGCATGCCCTTCTCCGCCACGAGCAAGGACAGTCCGGCACGCCGGTCGCCCGGGTCGGTGGCAGTGCGGGCCACGACGATCACCAGGTCGGCGTGGTGGCCACCGGTGATGAAGGTCTTGGCTCCGTCGAGCGCGAAGTGGTCACCGTCGCGGACCGCACGTGTCGTGACACCCGCGAGATCCGATCCCGTACCCGGTTCGCTCATCGCGATCGCGGTGTACAACTCACCAGAGGCCAGCCCCGGGAACCAGCGGGCCCGCTGGTCGGGGTCCGCGAGGCCCGTGAAGTACGGGACGACGATGTCGAGATGTGTGCGCAGGCCGCCCAGTGTCACCCCGGCCCGGGCGCACTCCTCCTGGATGACGACGTTGAAGCGGTAGTCGTCCCGACCGCCTCCGCCGTACTCCTCGGGGATGGCCGTGCCGATGATGCCGAGCTTGCCCATCGAGGTGAACAGGTCGCGGGGAACGAGTGCGGCGCGCCGCCAGTCCTCGTACACCGGGAGCACTTCGCGGGCGAGGTAGTCACGAACCAGGAGGCGGAAGTCCTCGTGGTCCTGCTCGAACAGGGTCCGGCGCATCGGATCTCCTCCAGCTCGACGCTATTCAGTATACGTAATTACTCTCCCTCGGCACAGAGTAAGGCCACGAGCAGCCGATTTAACCCAAGCTGCGCAGGAATCAGTATCACTAAATCAGTGCCACCAGGGCATGAGCGCATCCAGGTGACGGCCCATCCGATGACGGGCGACCCCTGCGTCGCCCTGCACGATGGCGTCGAGGATGCGCTGGTGGACGTGTCGGACCTCGCCGGCCGCCGTGTCACCCGGCAGGGGGCGGTCGTGGCCGGACGCGTGCCGGCGGAACAGTTCGGTGATGATGGCGAGGAAGAGCGACAGCACGGGGTTGTCGGCCAGGGCCGCCAGTTCGGTGTGGAACAGGTCTGCCTTGCGGGGGTCGTCCGCCGGACCCTCGGTGGCCCATCGGACCGCCTTGGCGAGGCGCTCTGCGACCTCGGTGTCGCCCTCGGCATGTCGGGCGGTCACTCTGGCGACGATGCCGAGTTCGATGGCGTTGCGGACGATCCGCAGGTCGTCGGCCGTGACTCCCTGGTATTCGAGGAAGAGCGCCATCGTCTCGATGCTGGCCTGTGGCTCCGGCGCGGTGACGACCAGTCCACCGCCGGGACCTCGGCGCATCCGGGCGACAGCGTGGTACTCGAGAAGCCGGACGGCCTCCCGCAGGACGGCCCTGCTGATGCCGTAGCGGGCCAGTAGATCCGTCTCCGAACCGAGCACCATGCCGATCTGCCAGCCCCGCGCGGCGATGTCGTCGTGGATCCGGGCGGCCACCACCTCGGCGAGCTTGGCCCGCGGCCCCTCGGCCAGTTCGGGTTCGACCACGTTCCCCGCGATCCGCTGCCCGCGGCGCACCCGGTGCTTGTCGATCCAAGCAGCCACCGACTCCAGATGCGCGGTGAGCTCGGACTGCGCCCGTGCGCCGTCGTCGGCGATCACGGCGTCGACGACGGCGCGGTGCTCACGGTGCGAGGTCTCCTTCGCCGCATGCATCTCCGCCTTGGAGATACGGCGGGAGGTGTGTGCGTACCGGGCGGTGAGGCGGGTGAGAACGTCGATGAACAGGTGCAGCACCGGGTTTCCCGACAACTGGCCGAGCACCGGGTGCAGCGGGTCCTGCGCGTGGACGGACGGGTCGTCCCAGTGGGCGAGTTCCGCCTCGAGTACGGCACGGAGGGTGGCGATCCCCTCCTCCGTGACCCGGTCCGCGGCAAGCCCCGCGGCGATCGGTTCGAGGAGTTGGCGAGCCTGGAGCAGATCCGCGACGCGTGTGCCGACGTACTCCAGGTAGATGACCATGGCCCGGGTCGCCGGTCCCGCGTCGGGGGCGCAGACGATCAGGCCGCCGTTCGGGCCGCGCCGCATCCTGGCGACCTGGTGGTGCTCGACGAGCCGCACCGCCTCGCGCAGCACCGCACGGCTCACCCCCAGGCGCTCCCGCAGGTCCACCTCGGAGCCCAGCGACTCACCGACGGGCCAGCCCTGTCGGATCACGGTCGCCTCGATGCGCTGCGCGGTCTGTGCGGCCAGCTTGCCGACCGGGATGCCGGTCTCGCCGTCGGCAGGTTCACGGTCGACGGCAGTCGCCATGGGCCAACTCCTCTGAGGAGATATTGCGGATCCCCAGTCTATTCACCGCAGGGGCGGGGGACGTGCAGGTCGGGCGCCTGCCTCCGAGATCGGGTCACTGTTTCCCGGTGCTGAGCTCTGGCGATAGGCGTCACGACCTGGTTAGAGTACCCTCATTTCGAGATCGCGTGCACGAGGACCGAGGAGTCGGCAGCGATGCGACTGGAGCCCACGCCCGAGCTCGAAGCGTTCCGGAGGAAGGTGCGGGCCTTCGTCGCGGAACACTCGCCCGGCGCCAAGGCGCACTCCGGAGTGCGCGCACCCGAACCGGCACTGATGCCGGCGATCAGGGAGTGGACCGCGAAGTTGTACGAAGCGGGCCTGCTCGGGATCGACTGGCCGGCCCAGTACGGCGGACGACCCGACGCCCACCCCCTCGAACCCTCCGTCGTCGCCGAGGAGATCGCCCGCGCCCGAACCTGGCCGCCGGTCGGCGCGGCTTCATTGGCCTCGGGCGCCCTGCTCGACTTCGGCACCGACGAACAGCGGGCACGCTTCCTGCCGCGCATCCGCAACTGCACGGACGTGTGGTGCCAGCTGTTCAGCGAGCCGGAGGCGGGCAGCGATCTGGCGTCGCTGCGCACGCGGGCGCGCCGCGAGGGCGACGACGGCAGCGACGACGAGGTGTTCGTCGTCGACGGCCAGAAGGTGTGGACGACCAACGGCCGGCATGCCGACATGGGTTACCTGCTCGCGCGCACCGACCCCGACGCCCCGAAGCACAAGGGCATCACGGCCTTCGTGCTGGACATGCGCAGCCCCGGGATCGACGTCCGGCCCTTGCGTGAGATCACCGGGACGACAGACTTCAGCGAAGTCTTCCTCGACAAGGTTCGGATCCCGGCCGCGAACGTCATCGGCCGGGTGAACGACGGCTGGCGCGTGGCGATGAGCAGCCTTGGCCGTGAGCGTTCCGGTGTGGGCGCGCGTGGCGTCGAGCTGTTCGCCGCACTGGAGGACCTGCTGCGACTCGCGGAGGCAACTCCGGTGGACCGTCGGCCCGCGCTGGACGACTCCGCCGCCCGGCAGGCGATCGGCGAGCTGGCCGCGCGGGTGCAGGTGAACGCCGCAATGACCGGCCTCGCGCAATCACGGATGCTGCACGGCACGGAGCAGCCTGCCGACGCCCTCCTGGGCAAGATCTTCTTCAGCGAACTCAACCACGACCTGGCCGACTTCGGCCTCCGCCTGCAGGGCACGGACGGCCTGCTCACCGAGGACGACCCGATGGCGGTGGCCGATGGCTGGTGGCAGGACGCCCACCTGTACTCACGCGCGTACACGATCGCAGGCGGAGCGAACGAGGTCCTGCGTACCCAGGTCGCCGAACGGGGACTGGGGATGCCACGGGAACCTCGTTGGCCTTCACCGACGCCGAAGGATTGATTGTACCGATCGGTCGACATAACATTCCTTCGCCGAGCGAGGAAGCCGACGAGAGGACGAGAACCATGACCGAGATCGTGGCCGGAACGGACGGCGACAAGGCGTTGCCGGAGTTCCCGTCTCCCAGGTCGGGCCAGTGCCCGTTCGCGCCTCCGCCGGGTCTGCTCGAACTGCACGACACGGGTAAGGCACTGGTACGTGCCAGGACCTGGGACGGCACCACGCCGTGGGTCGTCACGTCCCACGCCACCCAGCGTCAGTTGCTGACAGACCCACGGCTCAGCGCCGACATCGGTGCGCCCGGATATCCGCACACGACCGAGGCCATGAAGGCGCACGCGACGCAGATGCAGCCGTCGATCAACAACACCGACGGCGCCGAACACATTCGGTGGCGCCGGATGCTGACGAACTCGTTCACCCGTCACCGTATGGAGAAACTCCGCCCGGAGATCCAGCAGATCACCGATGACCTCATCGACAGGATGCTGGCCGGTCCCAACCCGACCGACCTGAACGAGGCCCTGTCCCTGCCTCTCCCGTCGCTGATGATCTGCGCGCTCCTCGGAGTGCCGTACGAGGACCACGCGTTCTTCCAGGAGCACGCCGGAGTCACCAACGCACGGTTCAAGACCGCCGAGGAGGCGGCCCGTTCGACGGCGGATCTGCGCCGCTACATCTCCGGACTCATCGAGGCCAAGATGGACGACCCCGGTGAGGACGTCCTCTCCGACCTCGGTGCGCGCATCAAGGAGGGCGTGCTCTCCATGGAGGAGGCCGCCCCATTGGGGCACATCCTGCTGGTCGCCGGGCACGACACCAGCGCCAACATGATCACGCTGGGCACCGCTCTGCTGCTGCAGCACCCCGACCAGCTCGCAGGCCTGCGCGAGCACGCCGCCGATCCGAAGTACGTGACGGGTGCCGTCGAGGAACTGCTGCGGTACCTCACCATCCCGCATCTACTGGCGCGACGGGCGGTGGTGGAGGACATCGAGATCGAGGGCGAGACCATCCGAGCGGGCGAGGGTGTCATCGCCTCGCTGCCGGCGGCCAACTGGGACCCACAGGCGTTTCCCGAGCCCGGGACACTCGATCTCACCCGCACCGCAGCGCATCACCACGCGTTCGGCTGGGGCCCGCACCAGTGCGTGGGACAGCAGCTGGCCCGCATCGAACTGCACGTCGTGTTCAGCACGCTGTTCCGCCGGGTGCCGACCTTGCGACTCGCCGTCGACGTCTCGGAGCTGAAGTTCAAGGAGGACTCGCAGGCCTACGGCATCTACGACCTGCCTGTCGCCTGGTAGCCGGCGGTCTTCAGCAGCATCGCCCCCGACGGCACGCCCCCGCCCGCCGTGACCACCGCCAGCCGGGCGCCCTCGACCTGGCGTCCGTGCGCCTCGCCGCGCAGTTGCAGCATGGCCTCGCGTACGAACCCGTAGCCGTGCAGCCTGCCCGCCGAGAGCTGGCCGCCGTGCGGATTCAGTGGAAGGTCGCCGTCGTGGGCGATGGTCTTGCCGCCGGCGATGAAGTCGGTCGCCTCGCCCGGTCCGCAGAAGCCGAGGCCTTCGATCCACGACAGGGCGTTGAAGGAGAACCCGTCGTAGAGCAGGGCGACGTCGACGTCGGAGGGGGTGAGATCGGTGCGCGTCCACATGTGTGCGGAGGGGCCGCGCGACTGCGGCAGGTGGGTCAGGGTGTCCTGGTCCCAGCTGAGCCGTTCGAGGACGGCGGTGCCGACTGCCTCGACGAGGACGGGCGGACGCGGTCGGTCGTACGCCGTCTCGATCGCGGAGACCACGACGGCCACCGCCCCGTCGCACGGCACGTCGCAGTCGTAGAGCCCGAACGGGGTGGAGATCATCCGCGCGCGGAAGTAGTCGTCGAGTGTCATCGGGTCGCGGTGCAGGGCTTCCGGGTTGCGGGCCGCGCCCGCCCGCGCGGTGACGGCGATCGCGCCAAGGGCCTCGCGGCCGACGCCGTAGCGGTGCATGTAGTGCGAGGCGTTGCAGCCGATCCACTGCGCGGCCGACATGGCTCCGAAGGGGGCCCGGAACTCGAACAGACCGGTGGCGCGGCCCGAGCCGGCCTGCCACCGGCCGGTGCGGACCAGCGCGCCATGCGAGGACTCCCACACCGTGCGAAAGCACAGGACGTGCCGGCACAGGCCCGCGGCGACGGCGAGCATGCCTGCGGTGATCGAGCCGATCTGACCCGGCACTTCGCGCGCGCCGTTGACCCAGGTGGGGCGCAGTTGCAGGGCCTCGGTCAGGGCGGTGACGCCGCCTTCGCTCATGCCGTCGGGGCTCGGCCCGGGGTAGGTGGAGAGACCGTCGATCTCGTCGAGGTCGAGTCCGGCGTCCGCGACCGCGGCCAGGCAGGCGTCGACGGTCAGTGAGAGCGGGTCGACCATCAGCCGTCGTCCCACGCGCGACTGGCCGACGCCGGTCAGCGCGACCCTGTCCTCGTACTTGCGGGACGAGGCCATGGGCCGCAGGGCTGTGCGCACTTCACGTGGCTCGGGCAGCGGGCCGGGGCCTTCGGTGGCCTCGGTCTCCGGGTCCGGTTCGAACAGCGGGATGTACACGTCGTCGGTGCCGTCTTCGAGGTGCTCGAAGCGGACACGGACCCGCATGCCGACGCGCACCCGGTCCGGTTCGCATCCGACGATGTTGGTGGTCAGCCGGGCCCGGTCGTCCTCGGCGAGGGCGACCACGGCGACGACGTACGGCGGCGGGAACTTCGGGAGCCAGGCCTGGTGGTTGACGCTGAATCCGACCACCACCGCCTTCCCCGAGACGGGATCCGGTGCCACCGCGCGACTGCGGCAGAACGGGCACACCGGCAGCGGCGGGTGGAAGTGTCCCCGGCAGTCGGCGCAGCGGGAGATCCTGAGCACACCGTCGGCCCCGGAGCGCCAGAACTCGGCGCTGGCGAGGGTGGGTTGGGGCAGGGGGCGGACCGGACCGGCCTCCTCGGCGGAGGTCACCGCAGCAGCTCCACGATCGTGGCGTTCGCCGTGCCGCCGCCCTCGCACATCGTCTGCAGGCCGTAGCGCAGACCCTGCTGCCGCATCCGGGCCAGCAGCCGCGTCATCAGGATGGCGCCGGAGCCGCCCAGCGGGTGGCCGACGGCGATCGCCCCGCCCAGCGGGTTGAGCCGCTCGGGGTCGGCGCCGGTCTCGGCCAGCCAGGCCAACGGGACAGGTGCGAACGCCTCGTTGACCTCGTAGGCGCCGATGTCGTCGATGGACAGCCCGGCTCGACGCAGCACCTTCTCGGTCGCGGGGATCGGGCCCAGCAGCATCGTGATCGGGTCCGCGCCGCTCACCGCTCCGGTGTGGTAGCGGGCGATCGGGGTGAGGCCGAGTTCGCGGGCGCGCGCCGGGGTGGTGATGAGCAGTGCTGCCGCTCCGTCGGATATCTGGGAGGCGTTCCCGGCGTGGATCACGCCGTCGTCCTTGAACGACGGCTTGAGGCCTGCCAGTCCGTCGGGCGTCGTTCCGCGCCGCAGCCCCTCGTCCACGGTGAACTTGGTGCCGTCGACCTCGATCGGCACGATGTGGTCGTCGAAGACGCCCGCGTCGATCGCCGCGGCGGCCTTCGCATGCGACTCGGAGGCGAACTCGTCGAGCCTTCGGCGGCTCAGCCCCCAGCGTTCGGCGATCAGTTCGGCGCCGGTGCCCTGGCTGAACTCGAATCCGTCGTAGCGGGCGAGGACGGCGGGTCCGTACGGCTGTCCCGTTGTCCGGTGCGAGCCGAGCGGCACCCTGCTCATGGTCTCCACACCGCCGGCCACCACCAGGTCGTACTGCCCCGCCATGACGGCGTGCGCTGCTTGGTCGACCGCCTGCTGGCTGGATCCGCAGGCCCGGTTGACCGTGACGGCGGGGACATGTTCGGGCCAGCCGGCGGCGAGGACCGCGAAGCGCCCCACGTTGCTGGACTGGTCGCCGATCTGGGTCACGCAGCCCCAGACCACGTCGTCCACGGTGCCGGGGTCCACGCCGGTGCGCTCGACGAGGGCGTCCAGTACCCGGGCCGACAGGTCCGCCGCGTGCACCGACGCAAGTGAGCCGTTGCGCTTGCCGATCGGGGTTCGTACGGCGTCGACGATGACGGCGTCCGGCATGAAGAGATCCTTTCGCTCAGGCGGGGCGGACGGGAAGGACGGGGCTGTCGCTGGACTGCAGGGCGGCGCCGCTGTCGAGCAGTCCGTCGATGCCGTCGACCTGCCAGTCCTGGAACACGGCACGGGTGTCCGCGCCGACCGTGGGTGCGGTGCCACGTGGGGTCGCCGGGGTCGCCGAGAACCGCGGTGCCGCGGCCGGCTGGACGACGCCGCCCGGCGCGGTCAGGGTGCCGCGCGCGGCGAGGTGTGGGTGGGCGGCAGCTTCGGTGAGGCTCAGGACGGGGGCGACACAGGCGTCGGTCCCCTCGAACAGTGCCGCCCACTCGTCCCGGGTCCGTTCCGCGAACCGCTTCTCCAGCAGTTGCCGCAGCCGCGGCCAGCCCGACCGGTCGTGCTGCCGGTCCGGGTCCACGCCCAGATCGAGCAGCTCGACCAGGCGGCGGTAGAACTTGGACTCCAGCGCGCCGACGGCCATATGACGGCCGTCCTTGGTTTCGTACACGGCGTAGAAGGGCCACCCTCCGTCGAACCGGTTGATCCCCCGCTCGTCGGTCCACTCGCCGCGCCCGAGTTTGCCGAAGGTGCTGGCGAGGAGGTGGGTCGTGCCGTCGACGATGGCCGCGTCGACGACCTGGCCGCACCCGGTGTTCGCGGCGGCGTGCAGCGCGGCCAGCACACCGATGACGAGATAGCAGCCGCCGCCCCCGAAGTCGCCGACGAGATTGAGCGGAATCCGCGGCGGGCCGTCCGCCTCGCCGATGGCGCCCAGAGCCCCTGTCAGCGCGATGTAGGTGATGTCGTGGCCGGCCGCCGCAGCCAGTGGTCCTTCCTGGCCCCAGCCGGTCATCCGGCCGTAGACCAGGCGCGGGTTGCGGGCCAGGCACTCGTGCGGTCCGACGCCCAGCCGTTCGGTGACGCCGGGACGGAAACCCTCGATCAACACGTCTGCGCGCTCGACGAGCCGGAGGAGGGCGGCGGATCCGGCCGAACGTTTCAGGTCGAGTGCGACCGATCGTTTGCCTCGGTTGAGCACGTCCGCAGGTCCGCCTGCGTCCGGTTCGGCCGCCCGCTCGGGCCGGTCCACCCGGACGACCTCCGCACCGAGGTCGGCCAGGAGCATCCCGGCGAACGGCCCGGGTCCTATGCCGCCGAGCTCCACCACCCGGCAGCCGACGAGAGGTCCCGTCGTCATTGGTCGTCCTCCTCGCGCCCTCATTGCGGATGCCTGGTCACGTGCGGCGTGGTCAGCGGCCCTTCCAGACCGGTGCCCGCTTCTCGGCGAACGCGGCTGCCCCTTCCCTGGCGTCCTGCGAGCGGAACACCGGAGCGGCGATCTCGAACTGCCTCGCCCATCCCTCCTCGAGTGTCCAGTCCGCGGCGGAGCTCGCGATCTCCTTGGTCGCCGCGACGGCGAGGGGACCGTTCGCCGCGATCGTCCCGGCGAGTTCCAGCGCGCCGTCGAGTGCGCCGCCCTCGTCCGTGAGCCGGTTGACCAGGCCGACCTCGGCCGCCCGTGCCGCGCTGATCGGCTCACCGGTCAGCAGCAGCTCCAGCGCGACGGCGTACGGGATCCGCCGCGGCAGGTGCAGCGCCGCTCCGGCCCGGGCGACCAGCGACCGTTTCACCTCCGGCACGCCGAGCCGAGCCGTACGGGCCGCGACCACCAGGTCGCAGGCCAGCAGCAGTTCGAATCCGCCGGCCAGGGCCCAGCCCTCGACCGCGGCGATCAGCGGCTTGTGCGGTGGCGTCAAGGTGATCCCGCACAGCCCGCGGCCCTCGATCGCGGGTGACTCGCCCCGCAGCCAGGCCTTGAGGTCCATCCCCGCCGAGAACGTGCCGCCCGCCCCTGTGAGCACGCCCGCCCGCAACTCGTCCGATTCGTCGAGCTCGTCCACCGCTGCCGCCACTCCGGCGGCCACCCCGGCGTCCAGCGCGTTCTTCACCGCCGGGCGGTTGATCGTGATGACCTGGACCGCGCCACGGCGCTCCACGAGCACCTCGTCCGACACGTAACCTCCTCGAATGTTCCAGTCAGTTGGCCGAGCACTCGCTTGACCGACGCTCAGTCCCCGGTCACCGCGAACCGTTCCAGTTCATGGGCGACCATGCCGTCCAGGTCCTCGGCGGGCGGCGACGGGAGTTCGACGGCGCGGTCCCGGGTGGGCAGCAGGACGACGGCCGTACCGGGGGTGGTGATCTCACCCCGCTGGTTCTCGCAGCGCACCTCGACCCGCACCTCGGCCCGCCCGTGCGTCCGCCGTTTGTCGACGACCGTGCCGCGCACCCAGGTGGTGTCGCCGAGGTAGTTGAACCTGCGGTGCTCGCAGCGCAGTTTCCACAGCCAGCCGTCGTCGCCGATCCAGTCGGTGAGGAGATGGCACAGCCAGGTCTCGCGCATCCCGCCGTAGTCGTAGGGGTTCGGCAGGCCGAGTTCCTTCGCCCGCTCGGGTTCCCAGTGCAGGCGCTGCACGGTGTCCGGGATGTTCAGGGGGTTCGGCGGGTACAGTCCCGGGGCTTTGCGCCGGACGCGTGCGGCGATCCCGAACGCGCCGGGCGGGGTGAGCTGCATGCCCCAGCCCAGGTGCCAGACGACCACGTCGGTGGTGGTCAGCGGCCCCTTCACCCGGGGTTGGAGCTCGTCGCCGATCTCGACGTCCTCCCAGTAGCGAGGTTCGGCGCCGCGCCGGGTCTCGGCCGCGTAGGCGGCGTCGATCTCGGCGAGTTGGTCAGCGGTGTAGGGCTCCTGGGCCAGGTGTTCCTTGGCCCGCTTCTTCGACGTGTGCCGCTCGGCGTTGATCCATGTGCCCCGCCTCAGGGCGTGCATCTCGCCTCGCCCGTTGGCGTAGAGGTAGTCGCGTACGACGTGGGCCGTGCGCCCGCCGAAGCTGCTGCGCTTGAGGTGGACGCCGACCTGGGTCTGCAACACCCGGCACCGGTCCCGGAGTTGGAGCGGGCGCCACCACTCGAACTCCATCACCGCCTGGTAGGAGCCGAGCCCGGCGAAGGGGTCGCCCTTCAGCAGGGCCTTGGTCCGCGGGTCCGGCTTCGGGGCGGCGTCCTCCCCCATCGTGTACAGGAAGGTGGGGGGTGCGACGAGCGAGCCCCAGCGGGTTCCGGCGGCATGGTCCGGGTCGCAGTACAGGGGGTTGTCGTCGCCGTAGCCGTACGCGAAGTGGCGTACGCCGTCCCAGGTCACCTCGTGGTTGTGCGGAGGATTGCGCTGGGGCTGGGGGATGCCCAGACGGCGGCGGGAGCGCTCGACAGCCTCGTCGGTCAGCACGCCGAAGTGCTCGGCGGTCTTCTCGTGCGTGTCCGTCATCGCTGTTCCTCCTTGGGACGCGGTTGCCGGTCGAGCCGGACGCGGACGAGGTCCAGGAGCTCCACACGGCTGACCTTGCTCGACGGGGTCCGGGGCAGGACGTCGAGGACGACGATGTGCGCAGGCACCTCGTAGGGGGTGAGCCGGGCACGGCAGAGGGCGTCGAGTTCGGCGGGGTCCGGGGCGGGCAGGCCGGGCTCCACCTCGACCGCCGCGACCGGCACCTCGCCGAGTCTCGGGTCAGGCAGCCCGGCCACGGCCGCCTCGCGCACGGCGGGGTGCGTCTCCAGGGCGCGTCGGACCGTCTCCGGCTGCACCTTGAAGCCGCCGCGGATGATGGCGTCGTCGGCGCGTCCCTCGATCCAGACGAACCGGTCGGCGTCGATCCGGGCGAGATCGCTGGTGCGCACCCATGCCCGGCCGCCCCGGGTGCTCTGCTCGGTACGGACCTCCAGCCGGCCGGTTCTGCCCGCGGGAAGCTCGCCTTCGTCCTCACCGGTCACCCGCAGCTCGACCCCCGCGAAGGCGCGTCCGGCACTGCCCGCCTTCCGCTGCCACCACTGCTGGTGCAACGGCAGCGTCCAGCCGACCACCGCTCCGGCGAATTCGGTGGCCCCGTAGGTCATGAGGACGGGGATGCCGTACGTACGGAAGAACGCGTCGGCGAGTTCGGGCGGGCAGGGCGCCGTACCGGAGGTGACGACCTGGAGGCCGGCGAGCCGCTCCTTCGGCACTTCCGCGTCGAGCACGGCGCGTATGGCCGCCGGCACCAGGCTCGCCGCCCGCAGACGGTGCCGAGCCACGGCACTCACCCACGGCCCGACAGCGAACCTGGGCATGAGCAGCATGCGCCGTCCGGTGGCGAGACACGCGAGCGCCCGCCACAGTCCACCGATGTGCACGAGCGGTGTGGCCACCAGCGACGCCGACGGCGACAACAGCCTCTCGGACTTCGGCGTCTGCCCACCGGACACGAGCGCCTGATCGAGCTGGCCGATACGCAGATGTACGCGCTTCGGCGGGCCGGTGGTACCGGAGGTCAGCATCTCCACGGCGACGCCGGGGTTGGCCGGTGCCCCGGCGGGTGCCGAACCGCCCGCGGGCAGGAGCGTGCCGTCCTTGCCCAGTTCCTTGGCCGCGCCGTTGCCGGTCACCGCGCTCAGGACGCCCTCTCGGGCCAGTGCCTCGGCGCCCGAGACGACGACGGGCAACTCGCAGCGAGCGATGTCGGCCGCGAGCCGCGCGGCGGGCTGCAACGGGCTCAGCATCACCAGGCAACGCCCGGAGGCGATCACCGCGGCGACCACGGCGACATGCTCGGGCCGGTTCTCCAGGACCAGACCGACGCGAGCGCCGGCTCGCAGGTCCGCCGCGTCGAGCGCCTCGACGACACCCCGCGCGGTCTCCTGGATCCTCCCCCAGGTCCACCAGTCCCCCTGGTACTCGATCGCCTCGGCATCGGCGGGGGCTTCGGCCAGCAGCCGGGACAGGCGGTCGCGAATTCCCACGTGATCAGCCCTTCGTCGCCGTGGCCACAGAGATTCCGACCAGGTCGGCCAGCCGCCCCCGGTGCGTCGCCGGACTGCCGAAGAGCTGCTCGGACGACTTCGCGCGCTTGAGATACAGGTGCGCGTCGTGCTCCCACGTGTAGCCGATGCCGCCGTGGATCTGGATGTTCTCCTTGGCCGCATGGGTGAAGGCTTCCGCGCAGTACGCCGCGGCGAGCGCCGCGGACACCGGCAGCTCACCCGATCCCCCGCCCGCCACGGACATCGCGTGGTAGGCAGCAGACCGGGCGGCCTCGACCTTCAGCAGCATGTCGGCGCACTTGTGCTTGACCGCCTGGAACGAGCCGATGGGACGGCCGAACTGCACCCGGACCTTCGCGTACTCCACCGCCGTGTCCAGACACATCTGCGCTCCACCGACCTGCTCGGCTGCCAGGGCCACGACCGCGAGGTCGCTCACCGTACGCAGATACGCCGTGGCGTCCCCCTCCGGGCCGACCCGCAGTGCCGTGGCGTCGTCGAGGTCGATCCGCGCCAGCCGGCGGGTCGGGTCGAGCGTCTCCAGGCGGGTGCGGTTCACTCCGGCCGTGTCACCGTCCACGGCGAACAGCCCGGGGCCCGTGTCCGCGCGTGCCACGACGAGGAGCAGATCGGCGCTGTGGCCGTCGACGACGAACATCTTCGTGCCTGACACCCTCCAGCCCCCGTAACCGCGTACGGCTGAGGTCGCCACGTCCTCGATGCGCCACGACCCCCCTTCCTCGGCCAGCGCCAGCGTCCCGGTCAGTGAACCGTCGGCTATCGCGGGCAGCCAGCGCGCCTGGGCCGTGTGGTCGCCGGACGCGGCGAGGGCCTGCCCGGCGAGGGCCACGGTGGCGAAGTACGGCGAGGGCAGCAGAATCCGCCCCAGTTCCTCCAGCACGATCCCCAACTCAACGGGACCGCCGCCGAATCCGCCGTACTCCTGAGGCACCGCCAGTCCGTGCAGGCCGAGTTGCCCCGCCATCTGCTGCCAGAGCGCCGGGTCGTGGCCCTCTTCGGACTCCGTCGAGCGGCGCACCGCCTCGCTCGGCGCCTTGTCCGCCAGGAAACGGCGCAGCGTCGAACGGAGGGCCTCGTGCTCCTCGGTGAAGGTCGGTGCCACGTGCTTCCTGTCCTCCGCTGTCACTGGGGCGGTTTCGTCACTGCGGCGTCTTCGACCGCAGGTAGGCGGTGAAGTCGGGCATCCGGGCGCGGTCCACGATCTCGATCCGGATTCCGGAGGGGGCCAGGTGATAGGCGAAGATCGACGGAGTTCCGTCGACCAGCGCGCAGGCCTCCAGGGCGAAGCCCGACTCCTCCAGCCGCTTTGACGTCGTCGGAACGTCGTCGCAGAAGTAGCCGAGGTGATGCGTGGCGATGCTCCCCCGGACTCCGTCCGGGGGGACCCCCATCTCGCTTCGCTCGGCCGCCGTCCACGGTGTCCCGGGGATCTCCTGCACTAGTTCGATGTGCGGGGCGTCCAGCGAGTAGGCGTAGCGAAGCCGCAGCACGCGGTCGCCGTCGGCCAGCCGGACCGGCAGTTCGGCGGACATGGTCCCGGTCCACCGGTAGCCGGCGACCTCGCTGAGCCGGGCCTTCCACGCGTCGACATCCGGGACCACGATCCCGGTGTGGTAGAGATCGGCCGCTCTGAGGGGAGGGGTCATGGTGTCCCTCACCACTCCAGGCGGAGCGACTTGATGCCGTACATGTTGCCGTGCTGCCAGAGCTCCTGGCCGGGGGCGATCCGGTAGTCCGGGATCCGCCGGTGCCACTCCTCGACGGCCACGTTGAGTTCGAGGCGGGCGAGGTGGGAGCCCAGGCAGCGGTGCGGGCCCGAGCCGAACGCGATGTGGTTGGTGGCCTTGCGACGCAGGTCCACCTCAAGGGGGTTGTCGTACCGTTCGGGGTCGCGGTTGGTGACCGCCAGCGGGAGCATGACCATCTCGCCCGCCTTGACCGGGCAGCCGCCGATCTCGACGTCCTGGGTCGCCTTGCGCGCCGGGACGACGAACGAGTACACGCGGAGGGTCTCCTCCACGCCGGTGGCGATGAGCGACGGGTCGGCGAGGATCTCCCTGCGCTGCTCCGGGTGCGTGGCGAAGTGGTAGAGCGCCCAGCCGATCGAGATCGGGACCGTGTCGAAGCCGGCCTGGAACAGCAGGACACAGAAGGCGTGCATGTCCCGGTCGCCGATCGGCTCGCCGTCGATCGTCCAGGTCATGGCGTGCGAGAGCAGATCGTCGCGCGGGGCCTTGCGGCGCAGGGCGATCTGCTCCTCGAAGTAGGCCGAGACGGCCCGCATCGCGCTCAACTGCCTGCTGCCGTCCGGGTCTTCGCCGTGGGACAGGTGCAGCAGGTCGTGGGTCCAGGCGAGGAAGGTGGGCAGGTCCTCCTCGGGCAGTCCCATCAGCCGCATGAAGATGAGAGTCGGGAAGCGGCGTGCGAACTCGTCGAGAACGTCGGCTCCGTCGCGTTGCTTCAGCGCGTCGATCATCTCCGCAGCGACCTGGCGGACCTCCGGCTCGCGGGCGGCGACGGTCTTCGGGGAGAAGTAGTGGCCCAGCAGCCGCCGCCACACAGTGTGGGTGGGCGGATCCAGCATCTCGGGGATCCACAGGAACTTCGGGTCGGGTTCGAGCGCTGTCACCGACTTGTTGGAGAGCGTCCGCCAGTCCTGGAGCGCCCTCTGGACCTCCGGTCCGTCCGTGACGACCCAGTAGCCGCGGGCGATGGTGCTGCGGAACCCGGAGTGAGTGCCGGCGATCTCGTCCCATCGCTCCTGATGGCTGAGGACGGGGCCGCCGAGCCGGTTGTCGAAGTGGTAGGCGGGCACCCCGTCGTGCGTACCGTCGGGCTCGAGCGTCGTACTCATCACGGCTCCTCTCGTGGTGGGTTCGTCAGGTCACCGCGTCGCGGGTTCGTCACGTCACCGCACCGTCGATCTTGAGCGCGATGAGCTCGTCCTCACTGAGGCCCAGTGAGCGCAGGACCTCGTCGGTGTGCTCCGCGAACTGGGGTGCCCGGGTGAGGCCGACCGGGTTCTCGTCGAACTGGACCGGGTTGGCGACCAGTTCACGATCGACCCCGTCCGCATCCACGACGGGGGCGATGAGCCCGTTTGCACGGAGGGCGGGGTCCTGACCGACCTCCCACGCGTTCTGCACGGCCGCCCACTGTCCCTCGCCCCGGAAGAGGATCTCGACCCACTCCTCGTGGGGACGGGACGCGATGAGGTCGGCGACGATCTGGGCGGCCTCCGGAGCGTTGGCCATCAACTTCTCGGTGCTGTCGAAGCGTTCGTCACCGCAGAGTTCCTCGCGGCCGGCCAGCTTGCAGAACTCGGCCCAGTACCGGCCGGGTTGGAGCATCGACAGTTCGATCCATCGGCCGTCCGAGGTGAGGTAGGCCCCGATGAGCGGATTGGCTGCCGAGCCGTGCCGGGGCGGGGTGTTCACCGGGAGCGGGCCGCCGGTCATCAGCGCGAGGTTGACCGAGAACTGTGTCGCCCAGGCGCCGACTCCGACCAACGACACGTCCACGACGGAGGGTTCACCGGTCGTGGCACGGGAGTAGAGGGCGGCGGCTATGCCTCCGGCGATCGTCATGCCGCCCATCGAGTCGCCGTAGGCACCGGCGGGCATCCGGGTCATCCGGTCCGCGCCGGGTGGGGTGACACCGGAGGCGCTTCCGCCGCGCGCCCAGAAGGCCGTGCTGTCGTAGCCGCCCTTCCCCGCCTCGTCCCCGCGGACTCCGAAGCCGCTGCCCCGGACGTAGATGATGTCGGGATTGATCGCCCGGACGTCCTCGACGTCGATCCGCAGCTTCGCCCGTGACCCGGGCAGGAAGTTCGTGAGGAACACGTCGCTGGTGCGGATCAGTTCCTCCAGCACGCGGCGCGCGGACGGCTTCTCCAGGGCGAGCCCGACGCTGCGTTTCCCGCGGTTGGGCCCCTCCATGATCGGGAAGAAGGACGAGCCCTTGCTGGCGGCCTCGTAGCCGAGCACCCGAACCAGCCCGCGCTGGGCGTCGCCCCGTTCGGCGTGCTCGATCTTGATCACGTCGGCACCCCAGTCCGCGAGCACGGCACCCGCCGCCGGGACGAAGGTGAACTGCGCGACTTCGAGCACCCGCACGCCCTCCATCGGCCTCTGCATCAGACCAACTCCTCCGCGGCTCATCGCAATTGCGCATACCCAATACGCCGAGTCTGCCGTCGAGTATGGACCGGGAGCGCTAAAAAGTATACTGTTTTTGGCATGCTGGATTTCTCGATCGATCCCGATTTCCAGGCCAAGCTCGACTGGGCGGCTGCCTTCGTACGCGAGGAGGTCGAGCCGCTCGATCTGCTCTTTCCGCACGGCGGGGACCCGTACGACACCCGCAACACGAAGGCCCGCGCGATTCTCCGGCCGCTCCAGGACCAGGTCCGGGAACAGGGCTTGTGGGCCTGTCACCTCGGCCCCGAGCTGGGCGGCCCGGGCTACGGCCAGGTGAAGCTCGCGTACCTCAACGAGATCCTCGGCCGTTCCTACTGGGCACCGACGGTGTTCGGCACCGCGGCCCCGGACACCGGAAACGCCGAGATCCTGGCCATGTTCGGCACCGACGAGCAGAAGGCCCGCTATCTCCAGCCCCTGCTCGACGGCGACATCGTCTCCTCCTTCTCCATGACCGAGCCGCAGGCGGGCGCCGACCCCAAGGAGTTCGTGTGCCGGGCCCGGCACGATGGGGACTCGTGGGTGATCGACGGGGAGAAGTGGTTCTCCTCCAACGCCCGGTACGCGGCCTTCCTCATCGTCATGGCCGTCACCGATCCGGACGCGCCACCGCACGCCCGGATGTCGATGTTCATCGTCCCGGCCGAGACACCCGGCATCGAGATCAAGCGCAACGTCGGCACCATGGACGAACGGGACTCCCTCGACGAGGGCATCCACGCCTACATCCGCTACCACCAGGTCCGGGTCCCGCTCGACGCCATGCTCGGCGGTCCGGGCGAGGGCTTCAAGGTCGCCCAGGCCCGCCTCGGCGGCGGCCGCGTGCATCACGCCATGCGTACGGTGGGCAAGTGCACCCGCGCCTTCGACATGATGTGCGAGCGGGCACTGTCCCGCCGTACGCAGGGCACCCGGCTCGCCGAGAAGCAGGCCGTGCAGCAGTTCATCGCGGACTCCTGGGTGGAGTTGCAGCAATTCCGGCTGCTCGTCCTCAACACCGCCTGGATCATCGACACCCAGCCGCACGGCGCCGCCCGCACCCAGATCGCGATGTGCAAGGTGCAGACGGCCAAGGTGCTGCACGACATCATCCAGCGGGCCCTGCACGTACACGGCTCGCTCGGCACCACCAACGAACTGCCGCTGGCGAAGTGGTGGATGGCCGCGCCGAACCTCGCCCTCGCCGACGGACCGACCGAGGTGCACCGCACCACGATCGCCAAGCAGCTGCTGAAGAACTACCGGCCGGCGGAAGGCCTGTTCCCCAGCGAGCACATCCCGCCGAAGCTGGAGGCAGCCCGCAAGCGGTACGCACACATCATCGACGACAGCATCACCGGCCGGGTGGACACATGAGCGGCGGGCGTGGGACGCAAGGACCTGGGGCGAGTGGGCGTGACGCCAAGTCCATCGCCCCGGCCGACCTGTTCGACCTGTCCGGCAAGGTCGCCCTCGTCACCGGCGGCAGCCGGGGCCTGGGGCGGGAGATGGTGCGCGCCTTCGCCACCGCCGGTGCCGACGTGGTGATCGCCAGCCGCAAGCCGGACGCGTGCGAGACAGTGGCCAAGGAGGTCCGCGACCTTGGCCGACGTGCTCTGCCGGTCGCCACGCATGTCGGCCGCTGGGACGACCTCGGCCGGCTCACCGACACCGCGTACGAGGAGTTCGGGAAGGTCGACGTCCTCGTCAACAACGCCGGCATGTCGCCGCTGGCGCCCTCGTCGGCGGAGACCAGCGAGGAACTGTTCGACAAGGTGATCGGGGTCAACTTCAAGGGCCCGTTCCGGCTCGCCTCGCTGATCGGGCGGCGGATGGCCGAGGGGGACGGCGGCTCGATCATCAACGTCTCCTCCTCGGGAGCGCTGTTCCCACAGCCGCGGTTCGGCCCGTACGCCGGCGCCAAGGCCGCGCTCAATGCCCTGACCGCCGTCTTCGCCCTGGAGTACGGCCCGAAGGTGCGCGTCAACACCATCTCCGCAGGTCCGTTTCTCACCGACATCTCCCATGCCTGGCCGGAGGAGAAACGGCAGAGCGCCCGCAACGCGATCGGCCGGCCCGGGCGGCCGGAGGAGATCATCAGCACCGCGCTCTATCTCGCCAGCGACGCGTCGAGTTACACCACGGGAGCGCTGCTCCGGGTGGACGGCGGGCTGTACTGAGCGCTCCGCCGGAAGTGCGGTGATGTGCCGTCGACCGTCTGCGGCGCCTTCGTGGCCGGTCGCGCGGTTCCCCGCGCCCCTATCCCTATGGGGCGCTGCCGAACCGCACCGGACTTCACCCCGACCTGCTCAGACGCCTCGGCCGAGCAGTTCCATCGCCTCGTCCAGCAGCAACGGCAGTGCGGGCCGCATGCGTTGGTGCATGTCGGTCGGCCGACCCGTCTTCCGGCCGCGCTTGATCAGCAGCGCGGTCGCGGCGGACTCCTTGTACTTGGTCAGCGCCTCGAACCACGCCAAGTCCCGCAGCGGCTCGCCCCGCGCCTCCTGGTAGACGTCGATCAGCTCGGCCTTGCCGGGCATCCCGGTCGGTTCGTCCGAAGGAGATGCCGGGTGCCTGGCCTCGTCGGTGAAGAAGGTCAGCCAGGTGATGTCGACCCGGGGATCGCCGAGCGACCAGATCTCCCAGTCGATGACCGCGTTGACCGAGTTCGCGTCGCACAGCGTGTTGCCGAGCCGGTAGTCCCCGTGGGTGAACACGGGCATCATCGCGGTGGGCATGGTGGCGCGCAGCCGCTCCGCGACCGCCTGGTAGCCGGCGCGCAGATCCTCGGGGACGGTCGTGAACGCCCGGGTCCAGCGGTCGACCTCGGCGCCGAGCGTGAGAACGGGCTCCACGGCCAGGGCAGTTCGCTTGGGGTCCACCCGATGCAGATGTGCGAGCATCCTGGCCGCGTCGAGAGCACGGGCACGTACCTGCCCGGCCGGCAGTGTTCCGCGTGGCGCGAGCACCGGTTCCACGCAGTCCCCGGGCACGAGCTCCATGGCCACGAACGGTTGACGAGCCGGGGGTGCGCCCTTGTCGCAGAACAGCACCTTCGGCACCCGTACCCCGGGGACCCCCGCCAGCAGTTGCATCAGCCGCGCCTGACGCAGCACGTCCCGGTTGCGGACCGGTTCCAGGCCGGGCGGGGCCACCTTGAGGACGACGCGCTCGTACGCGGCCGGGACGCCCGACAGCGCGGCCACGTAGGTGAGACTCGACGTGCCACCGGTGAGCGGTTCGACCGCTTCGACCGTCGCCCCCGGCGCCCAGTCACCGAGCGCCGCTGCCGTGCGCTCCGTCAACTCCGCAGTCGGATCGACACTGTTGGTGGCGACGCTCATGTCCTCATCCTTGTCGGCCGGCGGCCCGACGGCGTTCGGCGGTCAGCGTCTCGACGATGTCCCGGCGCACGAGCTTGCCGGTCGGGGTGCGGGGCAGTTCCCGCCAGCGGGTGATGCGGTCCGGTGTCTTCGATCCGCGCAGCGTGCCGCGCACGTGTCCGCGCAGGGCCCCGGCGTCGGTCTCCACACCGTCGCGGAGTACGACCACGGCCTCGATGCGCTGGCCCCATTCCTCGTCCGGGACACCGACGACGACCGCGTCGAGCACATCCGGGTGACACAGCAGGACGTCCTCGATCTCCGCGGGCGCGATGTTCTCGGCACCACGGATGATCGTGTCGTCGGCCCTGCCTTCGATGTGGAGGTAGCCGTCGCCATCGACGTGGCCACGGTCACGCGTGTGGAAGAAGCCCCGCTCGTCGACCGCGGAGCCCTGTCCCGCGTACTCCCCGGACACCTGCTCACCGCGCACCCAGATCTGCCCGGTCTCGCCGGGGGCGACGACCGCGCCGGACGCGTCGCGGATCTCCAGTTCGACACCCGGCACCGGCAGCCCGGCCGAGCCGAGCCGGGCCCGCACGGCGGGGTCGTCGCTCTCGACGGCCGTCCGGTGCTCCCGCGGGCCCAGAACAGTGATCGTGGACGAGGTCTCCGTGAGCCCGTAGGCGTTCACGAAGTCCACATGCGGCCACTCGCGGAGCGCGCTTTCAATGACCCGTATCGGCATCCGGGCTCCGCCGTAGGCGAGCGCGCGCAATGCCGGCACCGAACGGTCCAGACCGTCCGTGTCCATGATGCGCGCGAGCATCGTCGGCACCACCATCGCGTTGGTGATCCGCTCCTCCCGTACGAGGCCGAGCCAGCCGTCGGGTGTGAACTGGACCAGAGTCAGGGCCCGACGCCCTGCGTACAGGTTCGTCAGCACGTTCGACACGGCAGCGATGTGGTACGGCGGGACGCTCACCAGGGCCGCCTGCTCGGAGCCGGCTCCGGCGAACTCCACGGTGCCGAGCACGTACGACACCAGGTTGTGGTGGCGCAGGACCACACCCTTGGGCGCGGAGGTCGTCCCGCTCGTGTAGATGAGCACGGCCGGGGAGTCGGAGCGCGCCGGATCGTCATCGACGGGGCGACCGGTGTTCTCCGCGGCCTGCGCGAGCCACTCGGCCGGAGTCCAGGTCGGAAGCCCGGCGCGGCGCAACGCCTCGTCGTGCACCGGGTCGGCGATGCCCAGTGCGCGCGGGTGGTTGGCCAACAGCGCGTCGAGCTGCGCCTCCCCCAGGCGGTAGTTGACCGGCATCAGGGGGACTCCGGCGCGGGCCGCCGCGAACACGGCGACCGGGAGGGCCGGACCGTTCACCGCCAGGTACACGATCGCGTCGGCGTCGGCCGCTCGCACCGCGTACGCCCCGCCGACGGCCAGTTCGCGCAACCGCCGGGCGGTCAGCCCGTCGTCCGTGCGCCCGATGACGACCCGGTCACCGAAACCCTCGGCGGCCATGTCCAGCAGCATCGATACGTTCATGTGCCGCCCCCGCCCCGTCAGTCCGAGGCCGGGAGCGGCTTGGGGCTCTTCATCGACATCGGGACGCCGTTCACCGCAAGCGTGCCCTGCCCGGGCTTCGTGCAGAGCAGTTCGAGACCGAGGTCCTCGTCGGCGTACCGCTTGCCGAGCAGGGAGCCGCCCATCAGTTCGGAGTGGGCCGGGCCGGTGGCGGCGGACCCCGGGCCGTTCCCCTCGGCCATGGCCGCCCCACCGCAGGTGATCTCCAGCTCGCCCTCGGGGCAACGGACGACAATCACCGCCGTCGTGTCGACCGTACTGGCGAGCATCTGTCCCACGCGTGGCCTCATCGCAGCGTCCTCCACGGTTCTCGTGTTACCGAGCAACTGTGCCGTGAACTCAGAAAAAAGTATACTACTTATCTCGATCACGTCGAGAACGGAGTTGCCGGATGAAACTCAGGACCGTCCTGTTCGAGGTGACCGACCATGTCGCCACGATCACCCTGAACCGACCCGAGGTCATGAACGGCTTCAACCAGGAGATGCTGGAGGAGTTCTCCGCCATCTGGCAGACCGTCAAGACAGACGACGACGTGCACGTCGTCGTGTTGCGCGGGGCGGGCGAGCGGGCGTTCTGCACGGGCATGGACGTGAAGGAAGGGATCGACCGCCACCCCAACGCCTGGTCGCAGACCGATCCCGGGGAATACCTCTCGCCGAAGCTGAACCAGGTGTGGAAGCCGCTGGTCTGCGCAGTGCACGGCATGACCGCGGGCGGCGCGTTCTACTGGCTCAACGAGGCCGACATCGTGATCTGTTCGGAGGACGCCACGTTCTTCGATCCGCACGTCAGCTACGGACTCACCGCGGCTCTCGAACCCATCGGCCTCGCCCGGCGAATCCCGCTCGGCGAGGCACTGCGCATTGCGCTGCTCGGCCTGGACGAACGGGTGTCGGCCGCGCGCGCCTTGCAGATAGGCCTGGTCAGCGAGGTGCTTCCAAGTGAGCAACTGCGGGACCGGGCGCATGCGATCGCTCGCATCATCGCCGCGAAACCGCCCGCCGCCGTCCAGGGCACCGTCCGGGCGATCTGGGAGTCCCTCGACTCGACACGCACCCAGGCGCTGCGCACCGGGCTGTCCTACACGCAGATCGGGAACCCGATCGGAAAGGCCCAGATCGACCGTTCCGCGGTGCCCCGTGGGCAGTGGACACTGCGTTGACACTCCCCTACCCTCTCTTAAATAAGTGTACTGTTTTAGGAATCTCACGGATCCAAAAATCTCACGGACTCAACAGAGGTGGCTCTCATGCGGTTCGGCATGCCCTGGCCCGGCCGGGACGTCGCGCGGGAGGCCGAGCAGGCCGGCGTCGGCGCCTTCTGCGCCGGGGAGTTCGTCGACCACGACGCGTACCTCACCGTGGCCGACATCGTGGCGAATACCGAACACGCCCTGGCGGGCCCCGCCATCGCCTACGCGTTTGCCCGCACTCCCTACGCGCATGCCACTGCCCTGCGCCAGTTGCACGCCCAGGCGCCGGGCCGCGTTTTTCTCGGCCTGGGCAGCGCCGCGTTCCGGATCAACCGCGACTGGCTGAGTGTGCCCGCCGATCGTCCGGTGGACCGGATCGCCGAGGTAGTCCGAGCCGTGCGGGCCTGGCTGCACGCGGAGAACGGCGAACCGGTCCGCTACTCCGGCGAGTTCTACTCGCTCGATGCCGATGTCCGCGCCCCGGTGCTCGGCCGGCTGGACATCCCGGTCCTGCTCGCGGCGTTCAACACCCGCATGGCCAGGACCGCGGGCCGGGTCGCCGACGGTGTCGTCGGCCACGGCCTGTTCACCGACGCGTGGTGGAACGAAGTCGTACGACCTTCCGTCGGGCACAGCACAGACGGCACCCGTTCCCTCGAACACGGCTGGATCATCACGGCGGTCGACGACACCGCCCCCGAACGCGCCGTCATCGACGCCCGACGGATGATCGCCTTCTACCTCACCGTCAAAACCTATGATCCCTACGTCGCCCGCCACGGCTGGGAGGAGCCCGTCGCCCGCATCCGTACGGCGTTCCGTGCGGGTGACACGGACGCGATGGCGAGGGCGGTGACCGACGAGATGGTCACCGAGATCGCCGTGTGCGGGACCACTGCCGACGCGAAGGACGCCCTCGCCCGCCGCACCGGTTCGCTGCCGCGCGACGTCGGCTACTTCGCGCCCCCGAGTTTCCTGGTGAGCCGTGGGCGCCGGTCCGCCTACGCCCGGTCCAGCCTCGCGCTGATCGGTTCCGTACCGGCTGGAGACTGAGGCACGCACGGATACCGGGCCCGCAGCGGTGTCGCTCCGGGCCCGGTCCGCGACTCGTTCCCGGATCAGACGTCCTGAGGTACAGGGGCCAGCTTCCTGCTCTTGTCGAAGTGCACGATGTCCGCCAGCGTGCCGCCCAGGATGGCCGCGCGATCCTCGTCGGGCACACCCTCGAAGTTCTCGGCGATGCAGTCGGCACTGCTGCGGAAGGTGCCCTCCGCGTGCGGGTAGTCGTTGCCCCACATGACCGTCGACAGGCCGGTGATGTGGCGTGCCTTGACTGCCGTCGGGTCGTCCGCGAACTGCACGTGGATCTGCCGCCGGACGTACTCGGTGGGCTTGAGCGGGTAGGGCCACTTGTCGTTGATCGCGAACAGCCGTCCCATGGAGGGCTGCTCCTTCGGCGAACGGTTGTCGTCCCAGAAGCCGAGCCACCAGTCGGGGTCCTGACCGGTACCCGTCTTCCAGGACTTGTCCATGTAGCCCATGAAGGAGACCAGCCAGCCGGCGGTGTACTCGATCAGGTTGAAGTGCAGGTCCGGGAAGCGCTCGCACACTCCGCCGCCGACCAGGCTGGCGATGATGCCCTGCGGACCGGCCACAGCCGACCCGACCGCGGCACCCATGGTCCGGCCCGCAACCATGTCGTCGGTCAGGTTGCCCTTGCCCATGTTCATGGCCGTCATCAGTCCCCGGACGGTCACCGCCGTCTCGGACACTTCCTCCCTGACCTTCACCCCGCCGGTCGCCACATGGATGAACACCGGCATCCCGTGCGCCTGGGCGGCCGCCCAGACCGGGTCGTACTCGCGCGCGTAGTACGGCAGGGGCGGGATCTCCGGGAGGAGTATCGCGCCGAGCCCGAGCCTTGCGCACCGCTCGATCTCCGCCACGGCTTCGGGGACGTCCGTGAGCGGGATCGCGGCCGTCGGGCGCAGCCGCTCCTTGTAGGGGAGATACCGCTCGACAAGGTAGTCGTTCCACACGCGTGCGTGGGCCATGGACAGCTCGTGGTCGTCGGTGAAGAGGACGAACAGCGAGAGATTGGGGAACATGACCGAGGCGTCGACGCCGTCGAGGTCCATGTCCCGGATGATGTGGTCCGGGTCGCCGTCCGGGGTCTCCCCGCCGTTCTGGCGGTACTTGGAGATGGTCCAGCCGTCGAATCCGATGGTGTGCAGTTTCTTGAACTCTGTGTGGCCGCCCGGCACGATCGGCTCTTCGAGCGTGAACTCCTCTTCCCAGAGGGCCCGCTCGCGAAGGCGTTCGGGCAGCCGGGTCTTGAAGAGATCGACCGGCTCGATGATGTGCGAATCGCCGGACACGACAAATTCCTTGAACACAGGCGGTACCTCTTTCGAACCTCGTCGTTCGCGCCAGAACCCAACCCGCGGATGATGCCGAAGTTAACTGTACCGACCGGTCGAGTCAATAATTCAGCACACGAAATAGCGGCCCACCCCGGGCCCGAAACCCTGACGAGAGTCTGACGTCAGGCTGACATCGGGTCCGCTCATCCACCTCTTCCCTGTCATCTGCAATTGAGTACACTCAACTTGGCAGGGTCGCGGGCGGTGAGAGGACCGGACATGACGACGGCGTACTCGTTCTCTTCGCAGCTCTACATCGACGGGCGCCGAACGGACGGCGAGTCGGAGGCACGCCTCGTCGTACGCAATCCGGCGACGGAACAGACGATCGCGGAGGTACCCCAGTCCGCACTCACGGACGTGCGCCGGGCCGTCGAGGCCGCCCGCCGGGCCTTCGACGAGGGCCCCTGGCCGCGGATGAAACCGGGCGAGCGGGCAGCAGTGCTGCTGCGCATGGCCGAGGAGATGGAGCATCGGCTCCCGGATCTCGTCGCCGTCAACATGGCCGAGGCGGGCTCGGTCCGTCCGCTGGCCGAGAGCCTGCAGACCCGGGTGCCGGTGGCGCATCTGCGCGACATGGCGGAGCGCGTGATGCCCGCGTTCGCGTGGGAGCGCCCGATGGATCCCACCATCGCGCCGGGCATCGGTATCTCCCAAGGGGTGCTGCGTCGCGAGGCGTTCGGCGTGTGTGCCCTGATCTCCGCCTACAACTTCCCGTTCTTTCTGAGCATGATGAAGGTGATCCCGGCTCTCGCGGCGGGTTGCACCGCCGTGCTGAAACCGGCGCCCGCGACTCCTCTGGAATCCCTGCTGATAGGGGACTTCGCCGACGCCGCCGGACTGCCTCCGGGTGTGCTGAACATCGTGACCGGCGACGCCGAGGCCGGCCGTGAACTGACCACGCACCCGATGGTGGACCTCGTCAGCTTCACCGGGTCGGACGCGGTCGGGCGCACGGTCTACGCGCAGGCCGCGGCCTCGCTCAAGAAAGTCGTCCTCGAACTCGGCGGCAAGTCGGCCACCATCGTCCGCGCAGACGGCGACCTCGACGGTGCCGTCCGCTCGGCACTGACGGGCATCACGACCCACGCCGGCCAGGGCTGTTCCCTGCTGACCCGCACACTCGTGCACGAGTCCGTCCACGACGAACTGGTCGCCCGGCTCACCGCGGCCCTCGCCGAGGTCAGGGTCGGCGACCCGGCGGACCCGTCCACCACCATGGGCCCGCTGATCAGCGAAGCGCAGCGGGACAAGGTCGAGAAACTGATCCGCGTCGGCGAGGAGGAAGGGGCGCGTCTGGCCTGCGGCGGCAAACGCCCGGCCGGCCTGGACCGGGGTTACTTCGTGGAACCCACGCTCTTCACCGGCGTCGACAGCAAGATGACCATCGCACGCACGGAGTTCTTCGGACCGGTCGGTGTCGTCGTCCCGTTCGCCACCGACGAAGAGGCGGTGCGGATCGCGAACGACAGCCCGTACGGCCTCGCCGGCGCCGTCTGGAGCGCCGACACCGTCGCCGCGTACGACATGGCCTCCCGCATCCGGGCCGGAGGTGTCACGCTCAACGGCGGCAGCGCCGGAGTGAACCCGCGGGCAGCGTTCGGTGGGTACAAGCAGAGCGGACTCGGCCGGGAGTGGGGCGAGTTCGGACTCGACGAATACCTGCAGACCAAGACGGTCAGCTGGGCGGCTCGCTGAGCAGTGGACCGGGCCCCGGGCCCTCGGTTCCTCAGCTCTCCGGGCGCGTCGCCCCGATACCGGCCGTCACACGGTCAGGACCATGGCCGAGCCCATCCCGCCGCCGGCACACATGGCCGCGACCGCCGTCCCGCCGCCCCGGCGGCGCAGCTCGTGCGCCAGGGTCACCACCATGCGGGTGCCGGTGGTCGCGATCGGGTGGCCGAGGCTGCACCCGCTGCCGAACGGGTTGACCCGCTCCGGGTCGAGGCCCAGTTCGCGGGTCGTGGCGACGGCCACCGCGGCGAACGCCTCGTTGACCTCGAAGAGGTCGACGTCGTCAACGCCTAGCCCGGCCCGGGCCAGCGCCTTGCGGATCGCGGCGACCGGCGCCAGCCCCGTCCGGACCGGGTCGACACCCACGCTCGCCCAGGACCGTACCGTCGCGAGCGGCGTGAGCCCGTGCTCGGCAGCGACGTCCGAACCGGCGACGACGACCGCCGCCGCGCCGTCGTTCAGCCCGCTGGAGTTGCCCGCCGTGATGGAGAACCCCTCGATCTCGGGGTGCAGCACCTTCAGCGCCGCCAGCTTCTCCAGGGTGGTGTCGCGCCGGGGGTGTTCGTCGGTGTCGAAGACCGAGGTCGCTCCGTTCCGGCCGGTGACCTTCACGGACAGGATCTCGTCGGCGAACCGGCCTTCGTCGATGGCCCGTACGGCCCGCTCGTGGGAGCGCAGTGCCCAGGCGTCCATCTCCTCGCGGGTGAGGCCGGCCAGCCTGGCCGTGTTCCAGCCGACGAGGATCCCCATGTCGTTGTTGGGTGCCTCGGGCGTCGGGACATGGGTCGGCGCCATCCAGGGGTCCTGC
The DNA here is from genome assembly GCF_042715345.1 of Streptomyces sp. NPDC058697. Classification (NCBI taxonomy): domain Bacteria; kingdom Bacillati; phylum Actinomycetota; class Actinomycetes; order Kitasatosporales; family Streptomycetaceae; genus Streptomyces; species Streptomyces sp. NPDC058697. Next base: position 101,076 of record NZ_JBHXSU010000010.1, on the reverse strand, counting down.
CAGTCGTCGCTGCCCGGAATCCGCCGCCGGGCGACCGGCGCCGTGGACGACGAGTGCGTTCCGCCCGCGATGACCACACGGTCCATTCCGGCCCGTACGCTCCCGGCTGCGGTCGCCACGCCGGCCAGTCCGGAGGCGCAGTGCCGGTTGTGCGCCAGACCGGGTACGTGGGTCAGCCCTGCCTGGAGTGCCGCGTACCGGGCGATGTCCCCGCCGCCGGCGAGGGATTCACCGAGGACGACGTCGTCGATCGTGTCCAGGGGCAGTCCGCTGCGCTGGGCGGCCTCGCGCACGACGAGGGTGGCGAGATCGAAGGCGCTGGTATCCCGCAGGGTTCCCCTTCGGGCGGTTCCGATCGCGGTGCGGCACGCGGAGAGAAGTACGGCATCAACCATGTAATTCAGAGTACTTAAATACGCATGAGTTCAACAGGATCCCGCGCTGTCCGCCGATCATCTCGACCAGATCAGCAATAGAGGATACCTTGTTCTGGTGGACTTCGAGCTCAGCGAGGAGCAGGGCATGTTGCGCGAGGCCTCGCGCGGCCTGCTGTCGGACCGGGCCCCGATCGAGCACGTAAGGGCCTGGATGGAGCGTGACGAGGACGTGGACCCCGAGGTGTGGCGGCTGACCGCCGACCTCGGCTGGCCCGGCCTCGGGCTGCCCGAGGAGTACGGCGGCAGCGGCCAGGGCCTCGTGGAACTGGCGCTCGTCGCCGAGGAGTTGGGGCGCGCTCTCGGGCGGGGTCCGTTCACGCCGACCGCGATCGTCGGCCGGGCAGTCGCCAACGCCGGATCGCCGGAGCTACGGTCCGAGGTGCTGCCCGTCCTGGCCACCGGATCGTCCTGGGCCACCTGGGCGTTCGCCGAACCGCGGGCCCCCTGGTCCCTCGGCGGTGTCCGTGTCACCGCCCGCCCCGACGCGGACGCGTTCGTCCTCGACGGGGTGAAGACGGCGGTGCAGGATGCCGGCGGCGCCCGCTGGCTGCTCGTCACGGCACGGCAGGACGACGTACCGGCATCGTTCCTCGTCGACCGCGACACCCCCGGGGTCACCGTCCGGCGGCAGCGCGTCCTCGATCCGACGCGCGCGTTCCACGAGGTCCGCCTGGACGGCGTACGCGTGCCGCACGACCGCCGCCTCACCGGCGGGCCCGCCGAGATCCAACGGCTGCTCGACGAGGCGTCGGTGCTGCGGTGCGCCGACGCGCTCGGGGTGATGCGGCGCATGCTGGAGCTGACGGTCGAACACACCACGACCCGCGTGCAGTTCGGGCAACCGATCGGCACCTTCCAGGCCGTCAAGCACGCGTCCGCCGACATGGCACTCCTCGTGCACGGAGCTGGTGCCGCCACCGCCTACGCGGCGATGGCCGCCGACGCGGGCGCCGACGACGCGGCCCGCGCGGCCTGTGCCGCAGCCTCGTACGTCGCCGCGGGGGCCGGAGAGGTCGCGGGCCGGGCACTCCAGCTGCACGGCGGCATCGGCTTCACCTGGGAACACGACCTCCACCTCTATCTGCGCCGCGCCAGGGCCGACAGCGTGCTGTACGGCGACGCCGCCGTCCACCGCGACCGCCTGTGCACCCTTCTGCGGCCCTCTCCCACGTCCGTGTCCACCTGAACGAAGGGTTCGAAGGGGTTCCATGGAGATCAAGGGCAAGAAGGCCGTGGTGTTCGGCGGCGCCTCCGGCATGGGCCGGGCCACCGCCGAACTGCTCGCCGCCCGCGGCGCCGAGGTCGCCGTACTCGACCGTCCGGCGTCGGCGGGCGCCGAGATCGCCGCCGCGCTCGGCGGGAGCTTCCACCCGGTCGACGTGACCGATTTCGAGGCGACGGAGAGCGCGCTGGCCGCCGCCGTGGACACCCTCGGCTGCCTGCACGTGTCGGTCACCACGGCGGGCGGCGGCAGCGTACGGCGCACACTCGGCAGGGACGGGCCGCACGATCTGGAGACCTTCCGCCGGGTGCTCGACCTCAACGCCGTCGCCACCTTCAACATCAGCCGCCTCGCCGCCGCTCACATGAGCCGCAACGAGCCCGAGGAGCCGGACGGCGAGCGCGGCGTCATCGTCAACACCTCGTCGATCGCCGCCTTCGAGGGGCAGGTGGGCCAGGTCGCCTACTCGGCCGCCAAGGCGGCGATCGCCGGCATGAGCCTCACCATGGCCCGCGACCTCGGCTGCCTCGGCATCCGCGTCGTCGCCATCGCGCCCAGCCTGTTCGAGACGGGCGCCACCGAGAAGATCCCCGCCGACGTACGGGCCGCGCTGGTCAAGGACGCCGCGTTCCCTCGGCGCCTGGGCCGCCCCGAGGAGTACGCGAAGCTCGCGCTCGCCGTCGTCGACAACCCGATGCTGAACGGCCAGTGCCTGCGTCTCGACGCGGGCCAGCGGTTCGGCCCGAAGTGAGGTCGAGGTCCTGATGTCGGAACAGACAGAACACCAGGGAAGGGTCGCCCTCATCACCGGGGGCGGCCGGGGCTTCGGCAAGGCGTTCGGGGAGGCCCTGTCAGCCCTCGGCGCACATGTCGTGCTCGCCGACATCGACGGCGCCGCCGCCACCGAGACTGCCGCCGAACTCACCGCGAAGGGCCTTGGCGCGACCGGGGTCACCTGTGACGTCGCCGACGAGGACGAGGTCGGCACGGTCGTGGGCGGGATCGTCGAACGCCACGGTGGACTGGACATCCTGGTGAACAACGCCGGCCTGCACGCCGCCTACAACAAACCGTTCACCGAACTGGGCCTGGCCAAGGTGCGACGGGTCCTCGACGTCAACGTCATGGGCACCGTCATCTGCACGCTCGCCGCCCAGGAGGCCATGCGGGGCCGGTCCGGCGCCTCCATCGTCAACATCTCGTCGTCGGCGGCCTACGCGAACCGCAGCATCTACGGCGTGTCCAAGCTGGCCGTACGGGGCCTGACGGTGTCGTTCGCACGGGAGTTCGCCGCCGACGGCATCCGCGTCAACGCGATCGCACCGGGCCTGATCTTCACCGACGCCGTACGGGCCCAGCTGTCCGCCACCGAGTCCGAACGCGTCCTGGGCGAGCAGATCCTGCGCCAGGAGGGCCGGGAGCAGGACATCGTCGAGGCGCTGCTGTATCTGGTCTCGTCGAAGGCGTCCTTCGTCACGGGCGAGACGCTGCGGGTGACGGGCGGGTTCGCGCTGTCGGTCTAGCCGGACACATACATGCCTGTGGCCCCGCGGCAATCGCTGCGGGGGCACAGACATGTTGGACCGTCCTACACGGTCACCGGTTCGTTCGCCGGCTTGTCGGCCAGCTCCCTCTCCTCGTCCGTGATCGCTTTCAGCAGCACATACGGCGTGGCGATCTTCCACACGGCGTACGCGACCGAGGGGATGATGTTCGCGAGAAGTCCGTTCCAGGCGAGCGGCCCGTCCTGGTTGAGGAAGACGAAGGCGCCCGGGATGAGCGTCACTCCCAGCACGATGCTGAGCCAGCCGTACCAGCGCGGGAAGAGCGGTTTCTCCCGGGTGTGGTCGATGAACGAGGCGTATCCGATCGACCAGACCTGGAGGACGAAGATGCAGGCGTTGCCCACGAACATGAGCCAGAAGGTGTCGACCATCGCGGTCAGGACGTCGACGGAGTGGGCCTCCGGCCGGTAGGCCGCGGCGGCGAGGATCGCGAGCGGGAAGAAGAACCCGATCGGGGCCACCACACCCGTGGTGAGCTGGATCATGGACAGCAGTCCCCAGCCGCCCTCGACCCGGCGCAGCTGCATGCTCGTCACGACGACGTACGGGTACTCGAACGGAACGAGCAGAACCATCAGCGCGACACAGGTGAGGATCCCCGTGCGATGGTCCTTGAGGAAGGCGACGACGTCGTCGGGGCTCTCCGTCGGGCTCATAGGCGGAATGAGATGGCCCACGCCGTACGCGACGAGGAATCCCACGAAGAGCAGGACGCCACACCACGCCGAAATTCTCTGCAGTCCTATATGGAGGTCTTTCCTCATTGCGGCTCCCTTGTGTGCCGACCGGCCTCCACCGGTGTCTACCGACCGATCTCGTCCCAGCCGACGAGCCTGTCCATGAGCACGGTCGTGCTCGACAGGTAGTCGCCGTATCCGCTCCGGAAGAACAGCAGCGGGGTCTTCATCGACTCGACGCGCAGGTCCCGAACCCGCCCGACGACCAACGAGTGATCGCCGATCTCGACGACCTGTTCCACCGTGCAGTCGACCCATGCGACGATCCCGTCCAGCACGGGATTTCCCAGGTCCGACGCCTGCCACCTGGCGCCCTCGAACCGTTGCCCGGCCGGACCCGTCGCCAGCTGCCGCGACAGCCGTTCCTGATTGCCCGCGAGCGCGTTGGCGCAGAAGCGGCCCGCGGCCCTGATCGTCCGCAGGGTCGTGGAGGCGCGGTCCGCCAAGAAGGACACCAGGGGCGGGTCCAGCGACACCGAAGTGAAGGTGCCGACGACCATCCCGCGCGGCTGCGCATCGGCGTCCGTGGTGGTGATCGCGACCACGCTGGTGGGGAAGTTGCCCAGTACGTCGCGGAATTGACGCCCGTCGATCGCGTCCGTCGTCCGGGGACGCGTCATGCCGTCACTCATACGGCCTCCCAGCCTCTCCAACCTCACTGGGGGCCGCGTCAGATCAGGATGCGCATGGCCTCGGGCAGTTCCAGTCCCATCTGGGCAAGGGCGTTCGCGTGATAGGCCGAGCCGGGCACGTGGATCATGTGCCCCAGCCCTGCGTGCGCGTCCCGCCAGAACCGCTGCATCGGGTTGCTGCGCCGCATCGCGTTCCCGCCGGACCGCGCGAAGATCTCGTCCAGGGCGGAGACGGCCCGCCACGCACAACGGACCTGATTCCGCCGTACGTTCGCCCGGTCCTCGATGCTGATGGGTTTGCCGGCCTCGACCTGGTCGTACAACCGGCTGATGCCGTCGATCAGTTGCACCCGGGAGGCGGCGATCTCCGCCGCGGCCTCGCCGGCGGCGTAGAGCACGTACGGGTCGTCTCGCACCTGGACGCCGGTCACGGCGACCCGGTCGCGCTGCTGGGACAGGTGAAGGCCGAGCGCGCCCTCGCAGATGCCGATGACCGCCGAGGTGATCCCGAGCGGGAACATCGAGCTGAAGGGCAGTTTGTACAGGGTGTCGGTGAGCCCGACGGCCTCCGCGGCCGCTCCGTCCTGGACCGCCTCCTGCCGGATGACGCGGTGTTCGGGAATGAACGCCTTGTCGACCACGACGTCCTTGCTGCCGGTGCCCGACAGGCCGACCACGTTCCAGGTGCCGTCGATGATCTCGTAGTCCGAGCGGGGCAGGACGACGTGCAGCACGGTGATGGGTCCGGCGGGCTTTCCCTTGCCGTCTCCGAGAAGCGCGCCGAGGAAGTCCCAGCCGCAGTGGTCGCTTCCCGAGGAGAACGGCCAGCGTCCGCTGAGGACGTAGCCGCCCTCCACCGGGTCCGCGATGCCGTTGGGCATGTAGGGCGAGGCGATCCAGGTGTCCGGATCGTCGTCCCAGACCTCGTGCGAGAGACGGGGGTCCATCTGTGCGAGTTCCCACGGATGCACCCCGACGACGCCGCACACCCAGCCCGCGGCCCCGTCGTGGCGTGCGACCGCCATCACCGCTTCGGCGAAATCCCGGGGATGGGCGCCGAATCCGCCGAATTCCTTGGGCTGCAGAAGCCGGATGACTCCCGCGGAACGGAGCAGTCCGACGGTCCTGTCGCTGAGCTTGCCGAGTGACTCGTTCTCGTCGGCGAGTGCGGCCAGTTCGGACCCGAGTTCCTCGACACGGCCGACCACTTCATGCGTCACGCCGCACACCTCCTGATGACTGGTCCAGCCCCTGTGCCGCGCGTCGCCGGCGGCGGGATGCCGTCAGTGTCGTGTCGTGGGCCGAGCGCCCGCTGCGCCCTTCCCGCTGACCGGGACTGGGCCGCTTCTGCGTACGACGCGTGGCCGCAGCGCGGCGGTTGAACGGCCTTTCAGAGCGGAGAGCCACACTCCGGCGCCGTAGGCGAGGTCGTCCAGGCGGCGGGCGGCACCGTAGCTGAGCGGGTCGAGCGGAGCACGATCGCGCCGGTACTCAAGTGCAATGTCGGCCAAAGCGGCGACCGCCGCGGCTCTGCGCACGCGGCGGGAGGCCGTACAGCCGACGGCGGTGAGTGGCCACCAGTGACGGGTCAGCAGTGCGGACGTCTGGGACAGGGCGGCGACGGCTCCATTGGCCGTGAGTCGCGCCGCGAGCCGGTACGGGTGCGTGGTGCCGTCCAGCTTGCGGGCGATGCGCACGGTGACGACACCGAGGACTGCCCCCGCAACCGGTACGGACCAACGGCGTTGGACGAGCAGCGCGGCGGCGAAAGTGATGCTCCACGGGGCGAACACGGCCGGTGCGATGAACTCGGGATGGCGGAGGGCGAGGGGATGTGCGCCGGTTCCGTACACGGCCTTGCGCAGGAGCCAGTCCCCCGGGCGCACCCGATGTTCGTGGGCGGCCCGGACCGCCGGCTCGTAGCGCACCCGCAGCCCGGCGTCGACCAGCCGCCAGCACAGGTCGACGTCCTCCCCCACCCGCATGCTCTCGTCGAACCCCTGGCCCAACGCGTCCACCCGCGCCACCACGCAGGCCGAGGACGCCCAGGAGACCGGCGTGCCGGGACGCACCGCGGCCGGATGCGCGCCGAGGTCGAGTGAAGACCGGGCGTTCTCGTACCGCTCGATCCACGTCGTGGCGCCGGTGGGCAGACCGGTGATGCGGGGTACGGCCATCGCGACCCTGGGGTCGGCGAAGTGCCGGAGCAGGGTGGGGACCGTCTCGGGGTCGAGCACGATGTCGGAGTCGGCGAAGACCACGTACGGCGTGGTGACAAGACGGAGCCCGGCGTTGCGCGCGCCGGCCGGCCCGACATTGGCGGCGAGGGTGATCAGTCGGGCGCCGTGCTCGGCGGTGACCGCCGCGACTGCCGCCGGATCCCGCGAGGCGTCATCGACCACGATGACGGGACGGTCCGCGCCGATGCTGCACAGCAGGCGGTCCAGTTGGCGCGGGCGGTCGCGAACCGGCACCACCACCGTGTACCGGGAGTCGGGGGGCGCCGGGAGCGATGCGGCGACAGGATGGGCCAGGCCGCACTCGAGCAGCCGGTCCGCGAGAAGCGCACCCGCCGCGTCCCGCACAGGAAGCGTGCGGCCGACGAGCAACCGCCGTGCTCGCGGGGTCAGTCGCAGCAGCCGGGTCGGAAACCCGCCGAGAAGAGCGCGGCCGCCGTCGATCACCCGGGTGTGCCGGTCGAGTTCGACCACGAAGCCGACGGGAGGCGTCATGGGTGTCCGGCGTTCGGCTCCGGTGACCGCGATACCGAGGGCGGGCGAGCCGGATCGGCGAGGCGCCCCCTGTCGTCGACGGTCCACGCGGTGATCCGGCGAACCGTGGTGGACACCATCGAGGCCATGGCCCTGCGTCCCTCTTCCGCCGACGCTCCGGCGGGATCTCCGAGTACGCCGGTCCGCGAGACCGCCCGGACACCGCGGACCATCAGATCTGGCAGGAGGACGGCCAGCGGTCGCGTGTCACCGGCGACGGCGGCGTCGAGGCGTACCCGCCCGGGGTCCAGGTGCAGCAGCACGGAGGTCTCCGTGCGGCCGGCGTGCGCGTCGCCGCCCGGCACCTCGCAGCCGGTCCAGGCAGCGTCGTGGTCCTCGGCTCGCAGGAGACCGAGGGCCGTGTCGAGAGCGGCCGTGTTGCCCCCGTGGCCGTTGACGAACACGACGCGGCCCGCCCACAGCGACAGCGAGCGTGCCAGCTCCACGACCACCGCGCGCAGCGCCTCGTGCCCGATCGACATGGTCCCCGGGAAGTCGGCGTGTTCGCCGCTGGCGCCGTACGTCAGCGGCGGGGCGACCAGCGGCCTGCCGTACGGCCCCGGGGGAAGCGCGTCGGCCACCCGCCGCGCGACGCTGCAGGCGACGACGGTGTCGGTGTCGAGCGGCAGGTGCGGGCCGTGCTGCTCGGTGGACCCGACCGGGACCAGGACGAGTGCACCGGGCGGGACGGCCGGCCAGACGGTGTCGGCCAGGGCCGGCCGCGAGGCCTGACCCGTCATGGCCGGGCGGCCGGGGACGGTTCGTCGGCGTGCACCGGACGCGGAGTCGGTACGTCCCCGCCGCCCAGCGTCAGCGCGAAGCCCGGGGGTATCACCAGGTCCTCGGGCCCCAGTTCGTGGACGGAGGAGTGTCCGAGGCCCAGGACGGCGGAGTCGAGTCCGCCACGCAGGATGTCCAGTACGTTCTCGACGCCGGCCTGGCCGTTCGCGGCGAGGCCCCAGAGGGAGGCGCGGCCGATCAGGACGGCCCGGGCGCCGAGGGCCAGCGCCTTCGCCACGTCGCCGCCGCGGCGGATGCCCCCGTCCAGGAGGACCTCGACCTGGCTGCCGACCGCTGTGACGACGGAGGGCAGCACCCGGATGGTGGCCGGGGTGGTGTCCAGGTTGTTCCCCCCGTGGTTGGACACCAACAGGGCCGACACACCGGCGTCGACCGCCCGCTTGGCGTCGTCCACCCGGGTCACCCCCTTCAGAAGGAAGGGTCCGCCCCACTCCGTGCGCAGCCACGCGATGTCGTCCCAGGTAGGGGGCCTGGTTTGCATCCATTCACCGTAGGCGCCGAAGAAGGTGGGAGCCTCACCGCCGGGAGCCCCCAGGTTGGGCACGGTGAGGTCGGGGACGCGGCCGGACCTGGCGTACCTCCACAGCCACCCGGGGCGAGGCAGCACGTCGGGGGCGAACCGGAGCGCGGTCCTGAGGTCCAGCCGCTCCGGGATGACGGGGCTCCCCCAGTCGCGGCCGTGGGAGAAGGACCAGTCGAGGGTGACAATGAGCGCCTTGGCGCCGGCTGCCCTTGCCCGGTCCATGCGCTGCACCATCGTCTCGCGCGTGCCGCTCCAGTACAGCTGGAAGAACAGGTCGGGCTGGGCGTCGGCGACCTCTTCCACCGGCCTGCTCGCGAACGAGCTCAGGCCCATGATGACGCCCCGGCTCGCCGCGGCCCGGGCCAGGGCCACCTCTCCGTCCGGGTCGACGGCCTGGACTCCGGTCGGCGAGATGAGCACGGGGAATCCGGTGGGCACGCCCAGGACGGTGGTGGACAGGTCGCGCTCGGCGTGATGGCCCACGACATGTGGGGCGAAGCCCAGTTCGGCGAAGGCCGAGATGTTGTTCTGGAGTGTGCGACCCCGTTCGGAGCCCGCGACGAGCGCGCCGTAGACCGAGCTCGGCAGCCGCTTCCTGGCCCGCCGCTGTGCTTCCGCGACCGTCTCGAACCAGGGGTTCCTACGCATGCGCCCCGTCCTTTCCCGTCCGTGTGAGGTGCAGCCCGGCCAGCGGGTCCTCGGCGCAGTCGGTCACTGGGGGCCGGTCCAGGTCCGCGCGGCGGGTCAAGACCAGGTCGACGGGGACCGGGCGCACGGACGGGGCGGTCCGGCGGGAGTGGTCCCCGGACGACTGCGGAAGGTGCTCCCTTCCGCCCGGCCGGCGAGCGAGTTGTTCCTCCCCATAGCCCTGCACGCACTCGGGGTCGGGCCCGTCCAGCGGCAGCCCGGTGAAGAACTTGGCGGCCATGCATCCGCCCTTGCAGGTGTCGTAGAAGGTGCAGGAAGCGCAGGCTCCGCCATGCTGCGGGGTCCGTAGCCGCCGGAACAACTCCGAGTCGCGCCACACTCCGGAGAAGCCGCCCGGTTCGCGGACATTGCCGGCGAGGAACTCGTCGTGGATGGCGAACGGGCAGGCGTACACGTCACCGACCGGGTCGATCAGGCAGACGACGCGCCCGGCGCCGCACAGGTTGAGGCCGGGCAGCGCTTGACCGTACGCGGAGAGGTGGAAGAAGGAGTCCCCGGTCAGCACGTTCTCGCCGTGGGCCAACAGCCAGTCGTACAGCACGCGTTGCTGCGCGGCCGTCGGATGCAGGTCGTCCCAGACATCGGCGCCTCGTCCGGAGGGGCGCAGCCGGGTGAGGCGCAGTTGGGCGCCGAAGCGGTCGGCCAGTGCCTCGAAGTCGTCCAGCTGCGAAATGTTGTGCCGGGTGCAGACCACGGAGATCTTGAAGTTCCGCATTCCGGCGGCCGCGAGATTCTCCAGCGCCCGCAGGGCCGTGGAGAACGAACCCGCCCCACGCACCGCGTCGTTGACCTCTGCGGTCGCGCCGTCGAGCGAGATCTGGACGTCCACGTAGTCGTTGCGGGCCAGGCGCGTGGCAGCGTCCGGGGTGATCCGGATGCCGTTGGTGGAGAACTTGACGCCCACGTGGTGCGATGTGGCGTAGTCCAGGAGTTCCCAGAAGTCGGAGCGCACGGTCGGCTCGCCGCCCCCGATGTTGACGTAGAAGACCTGCATGGCCTCCAGTCCGTCGATGACGGTCTTGGCCTCGTCCGTGCTCAGTTCGCGTGGGTCTCGCCGTCCGGAGCTGGACAGGCAGTGGGCGCAGGCCAGATTGCAGGCGTAGGTCAGTTCCCAGGTGAGGCAGATCGGCGCGTCGAGCCCTTGCTCGAACAGATCGACCAGCCGTGGTGTGCCGGGGGCGGTCCCGGCGGCCTGGGGTGCGGTGGTCATGAGGTCCTTCCGGCGAGCGGGGTCCTTGCGACGAGCGGGGTCCTTGCGACGAGCATCGACGAGTCGGCCAGTGCGGCCAGGGCCAGGCCGTACCGCACGAGTTCGGCCTCGTCGACGCCTGCGGCCAGGCAGGCGGCACGGGCCGTCCGCGTGTGGGCGAGTTGTCGGACGGCCGTGAGCAGTCGGCGGTCCTTGAGAAACGTCAGTCTGCGGGTCCCGAAGTGGTAGAGCAGCGCGCCGAAGGGTTCCGGCCGCACCGATACCTGCGGATGGAGATCCCAGGCACGGTCGAGGTCCATTCCTGTCATACGGCGGCGCCTAGTAGACGCCGCACATGCCGTCGATGGAGATCTCCTCCAGGAGATCCTCGGCCTCGATCAGAGGCGCCGAGGCGGCGTCCTGGTCGTCCCCGGACTCGATGGCGGCCACGTCGGACGGTGTGGAGCACTGGTCGTTCATACGGATCTCCCTAGGCATTCCGCGGCACCGCGGTCGCACGCTGCGGACCACTCCCATGGCTCGACGAAGTCGCCTGACGGTAGGCCACCGGGCCGCCTCGCAAAGGGATCGGTCCCGCCCACCGGGACGCGCCGCCGCACGGCAGGGACACCGCGTCTTCAATCACTTGACCATGAATCGGATGAAGCACGGCTACCGCCGGCTGCGCCGCCCGGACGTCGTCGTGGTGGGCGCCGGGGGCAGCGGCGCCGCCCTCGCGGCACGGCTGAGCGAGGACCCCTGCCGGACCGTACTGGTGCTGGAGGCGGGACCAGCACCATGCCGACCGTCGGCGTTCGCACCCGAGTTACTGGACGCGCGACTCGTCCCTGGTGCGCAGTCCGGACACCCGGCCGTCCGACCGTACGCCGTGCACCTCACTCCGACGCGTGCGTACACGGTCGTCCGGGGGCACGGACTCGGCGGCTCGACCACCGTCAACGGCGGCTACTTCGTCCGTGCCCGGCGGCAGGACTTCGACCGCTGGTCGGCGGCGGGCGGCCCGGCCTGGTCGTACGACCGTGTGCTGCCGCTTCTCCGCGCGCTGGAGACCGACCTCGACCACGGCGGCGATACGGTTCTGCACGGCGACCGGGGGCCAGTGCCCGTACGCCGCACGGGACTTCGCCATCCGGCCGCGGTCGCGTTCCGGGCAGCAGCCGACCGCTTGGGTTTTCCCGAGGAACCGGACAAAAACGCCCAGGGCACGCCGGGGTTCGGCCCGGTGCCGTGCAACTCCGTGGACGGAGTGCGCGTCAACGCCGGCATCAGCTATCTCCTGGGCGCGTCCGGACGTCCCAATCTGCTGGTGGAAGGGGACAGTACGGCCCTCAGGGTCGTCGTCGAGCGCGGTCGCGCGACCGGCGTGGTGGTCGAGCGAAACGGGCGACGCGGGATCGTGCGCGGCGGCGAAATCGTGCTCTGTGCGGGTGCGATTCGCTCCCCTCACCTGCTGCATCTGTCGGGAATCGGGCCGCGCCGCGACCTGGAGGCCCTCGGTGTCCGCGTCGTCAGGGATGCCCCCGCCGTCGGAGCCCGGTTCGGCGACCATCCGCAGGTCGTCCTGGAGTGGATGCCGCGGCGGCCCGTACCGGAGCCCTCCGGCTCGTGGCTCGGCGGCGCGCTGCACCTTTCCTCATCGGACGAGGGCCATCCGGGCGACCTGGAGATACTGCAGTCCCTCGTCCCCGTGGCGGGGCTGACGAGCGGGAGGGTGTCCGTTCCCGAGGCACCTCTCGCGTTTCTCGTCTCCGTGCAGACCCCGCGGCTGAGCGGCCGGATGCGTACCCGCTCCGCCGATCCCGCGATGCCTCCGACCATGGACTATGGCTATCTGGCGGCCACGGAGGACCGGCGGCGCATGCGTGAAGCGGTGCGCGCCACCGCCGAGTTGGCCGGCACGACCGATTTCGGAGAGGTCTCCGGCGGACTCCTGGAACCGGTGGCGGAGGTGCTGGACGACGACCGTCTGCTCGACGAATGGGTCCTCGGGCATCTCGGTACGTCCCATCACACGTGCGGCACGGTTCCCATGGGCCCCGCCGACGATCCCCGGGCGGCCGTCGACCCCTATGGAAGGGTGCATGGCGTCGACGGCCTGAGGGTCGCCGACACATCGATTCTCCCGACGGCCCCGTTGCGGGGCCCGGCCGCCACCGCCGTCCTCATCGGCGAACTCGTCGCCGAGGCCATGCGGCGCGGCCTGTCATGAACGGGCTCGCGCAGACGCTACCGGCCGTGGGCCGAGTCTCCCTGTCCGGTCGCGCCCGATGGCCGACTCCGCCCATCTTCGACCCGATCGCAGACCCCCGGATGGATCGATGAACCCTGTACTCAGAGACGCAGGACTGATGCTCCGCGCCGACGGCCGGATGGAGAATCCCGTGCGGAGCGTGGTTCTCGACGACTGGCACGACGCCGACGCAAGGCGGGTCGAGGCCGAAGCTGCCCAGTTGGCCGACTCCTTGCCCCTGACGATCGGTATCGCGACCCTGCAGCCGCCGGACCGGCTGCAACCGCTGCTGCAGGCACTGACACTGACCCTGGCGTCCCCACGTGCCGGTGCCGGGGCACGCGAATTGGTCCCCGTCAACGATCCGTCGGCTTCGTTCGAAGAGCTGGCGCGGCTCGTCTCGCGCCGGCCTCGGTCGAGCGTGGCGCTGGGGCAGTTGCTGCGGCAGACGCCGCGCCTCAGCACCCTTCAAGGCCTGGCGGCCGAGGCCGCGGCATATTCGATGCTCCTCGGCGGAACGGAGTTCGCGTCCTGGCTCGCCGACCGGGGTGTGCCTCGGACTCCTCGGGAGGACGGGACTCCTGTCCGCGTCCGGCGGGAGAACGATCGGCTGTGCGTCCTGCTCGATCGCCCGCACCGGCGGAACGCGTTCAGCTTCCGGATGCGGGAGGAGCTGTTCGCGGCCCTGGAACTCGCCCTGCTCGACGGCACCGTTGAGCAAGTCGAATTGGCCGGTGCCGGGCCGGTGTTCTGCAGCGGCGGCGATCTGGCCGAGTTCGGGACGGCTACGGACCTCGTGGCGGCGTATCTGGTGCGGGTGGACCGGGCGCCCTGGCGGCTGATCGACCGGATGCGGGACCGGGTGACGGTTCGGGTGCGGGGCGCCGCGGTGGGCGCGGGTGCGGAGATGGCCGCCTTCGCGGGACGTCTGGTGTCGTCGCCCGGAGCGTTCTTCCAGCTGCCGGAGATCGCGATGGGCCTGGTGCCCGGCGCCGGAGGCACGGTGAGCGTGCCGCGGCGGATCGGCCGGTGGCGGGCGGCGTGGATGATGCTGAGTGGGGCCCGGATCGACGCCGCAACCGCCCGGCGATGGGGCTTGGTCGACGAGATCGACGACGGCCATGAGCGGTGAGGTGCGACACCGCCCCGCTCTCCTGCGCGGCGTGGAACCGTACCCGCGCACGGATCCGGTCGACTGCCGGATCCGGGGCGGTGTCGTCGCCGAGATGGGCCGTCAGCTGCGGCCTCGGCCGGACGAGTTCGTCGTACGCGGCGACAGGGGGGCGCTGCTGCCCGGTCTTGCCGACCATCATGTTCACCTCGCGGCCATGGCCGCACAGGATGCCTCGCTCGACGTGACTGCCCTCTCCCGGGACGTTCTGGCGTCGTCAGTCGCGCAGGCCGTGGCGGGTGAGGACGGCTGGGTGCGGGCAGTGGGTTACGACGACGTGGTCCACGGCGATCTGGACCGGACCGTCCTTGACGCCTGGAACCGCGTGCTGCCGGTGCGTGTCCAGCACCGGTCCGGAGCGCTGTGGCTGGTGAACTCCCCCGGTCTGGAGCGGCTCGGTGCCCCGGCCGCCGCTCACCACGGCATCGAGCGTGACTCGGCGGGCCGGCCGACCGGGCGGCTGTGGCGCGCCGACCCGTGGCTGCGCAAGGCCCTCGGCGGACGGCCTCCGTCGCTGAGAGCGGTGGGCGCACGGCTGGCCGCCCTCGGTGTCACCCATGTCGCCGACGCGACACCGGAGGAGGGCGCGGGCGTCCTCGTCCCGGAGGCGGTACGGAGAGAGGAACTCCCTCAGCACGTCATGGTGATGGCCTCGGACGCCGAACTGCCGCCCCATCCGCGGCTGGCGGTCGGCCCGCTGAAACTGGTGGTCGCCGACCACGCACTGCCGGACGTCGACGACCTCGCCGGGCGGATGCGGTGGGCACACAGGGACGGCCGCCCCGTCGCCGTGCACTGCGCGACCCGTACGGCCCTGGCACTGACCCTTGCGGCACTCGATCTGGCGGGCGGGCTGGACGGAGACCGGGTGGAGCACTGCGCCGTCTCCGATGCCGGCGCTGCCGAGGAACTGGCCTCCCGACAGATCCGGGTCGTCACGCAGCCGACGCTGATCGCCCTGCGCGGCGACGACTACTGGGGGCGCGTCGATCCCGAGGACCGTCCTGACCTGTGGCGCTACGCCGGCCTGCTGCGTGCCGGGGTTCGCGTGGCCGTGAGCAGCGACGCGCCGTACGGCGATCCCGACCCCTGGGCCTGTATGCGGGCCGCGTCCGAGCGGCTGACGCTGTCCGGGCGAGTGCTCGGGGCCAATGAGCGGGTTCCGATGGAGGTGGCCCTGCGGGGCATGCTTTCGCCCTTGGACGATCCGGGAGGCCCGGTGCGGCGGGTCGCGGTGGGGCGACCGGCCGATCTGGTCCTGCTGGACCGGCCGTTGAGGGAGGCGTTGCGGGCCCCGGACGCCAGCCATGTGCGCGCCACCTTCATCGAGGGTCGGATCGCCTACGGAGCTCGGTACTTGGGCTGAGGATCCGGGCCGTGTCGGCGCCCATCACGGCCGCGGTGCCTTCGGCTACCGGCGCGCGGGGCGGAAGAACCGCCTGTGTCCGGCCGAGCGCCGGGCAGTCCACCACCGTCCCTGCCGCCACTGTCCGTACCGGGTGGGGCCCGTGATCCGCGGGGGGAGCCGCGGCGAACGCCGCCGCCACGTTCCGCATGGAGACGTCGATCAGCCGACCGCCGCCTTGGACCAGGGCACCCATCGCGCCCAGTGCGGCAACGACCCCGGTCAGGGGATCGGCGACCGCGTCTGCGCAGAACACCGGCCGGCCGTCCGCCGACCGGCCAACCAGCCCGCCGGCGACCGCGGCATCGTCGCCGAAGGCCACCCGATCGGGACGACCGCGCCCGTACCCGGTGATGCTCACCCACACCTTGCCCGCCCGATGGTCGAGCCGTTCCGGAGCCAGCCCCAGCTGGGCGAGCGCACGCGGCCGAGACGCCTCGATCACCACATCGGCGGCCCGAAGCAGGTCGGCGAGCACGCCTCGCCCCGCGGGGACAGTGAAGTCGACGGCGACACTCTCGTGCCCGAAGTGCAGCCAGTCATAGAACGGCCGGCTCCCGGCGCGCGCGCCGTCGGGGCGCCGGGTGCTCTCCACCTTGACCACTCTGGCCCCGGCCAGGCCGAGCAAGTGGGCGCACAGGGGGCCGGCCCAGAGCGAGGAGAGGTCCACGACTAGGGCACCTTCCAGCTGTACGCGCCCGGTGGTCGGGGCGATCGTGGACACCTGCCACGGGACGTCCACGAGGGGCGGCTCGGGCGGCAGGGAGGCGGCGGGCACGCCGAACATCCGGACGTGGTCGGTGAATTCGCTCGTCCTGGCACCGCGCACGGCCGTGGTGAGTTCCTGCCAGGGGTCTGTCACGTCGGGTCGGCCCAGCATCGCCGGGACGAGTTCGAGGTCGTCCGGGCGGCTGAGGCTCACCGCGCACCATCCGTCCGAAGCCCTCAGCAACCGGGTCGTGCCACCCACGGAGGTGCGTCCGCGCCGGGTGAGGTTCATGGCGCCGGCCCGGCCGCCGAGGACGAGGGCGGGGTCGACGGGGAGCAGCCGGCCGGCGATGTGCTCCAGTGCGGCCCCCGCCTCCCGCACGAGGGACACCATCGGTCCGGGCGTCAGGACGGGCGGGCCGTCCTCCTCGCCGGTCAGCTCCATGGCCCCTGAGGCCGCCCAGTCCAGGAATGGGCAGCCCGGGGCGGGCGCGGCGGCAGGTGGCAGCGGGGAGCCCCCCAGGGTCCGCAGCCACCGCCGCACGGTCTCGGCGGGACCAGCCTCCGCGAGCGGGGCCGGGGACGGCGATCCTCCGTCCAGGACACGACCGTCACTGCACTGCCGCGCACGGGGCCCGGGGCCGACGACGGCCTCGGGCAGCGAGCGCGGAGGAGCACCCCTGACATCTCTCCGTGTCATTCCCTCTGGCCTCCTGCCACACTTCCCCAGCCCCGAGACCAGAAGAGTGTACGGATAGTCAGTCGTCCGGTGTGACTTCACCCTGCCTCAGTGGGCGAGCCCTGTGTCCGCGGCCGAGCCCTCCTCGGGTTCCGGGCGCCGCCAGAAGACCGCGAGCTGCGCCGCCGCCGCGGTGAGGCCCAGTCCGGCCGCGAGCGCCGCGCGTTGCGGGCCGCTGAGCCTCGCGTCCAGACCGAGGGCCCGGTCCACGCTGAACCGCCCCGGCCCGAGCCCGGCGAGTGCCACGGACGCCGCGCTCACGTGGAGCACGAACTCGTAGCCCTCGTTCACTACGAAGAACCCGTTGGGCAGATGCACAGACCGCGCGGCGACGCCCATCGTGCCGACGATCGCCGAGGCCGCCAGTGGGGTCGCCGCCCCAGCCAGAAGGGCGGCACCGGCTCCGACCTCGACGACCGCACTGGCCGCTGCCTGCAGCCGGGGCCTGCGGAAACCCACGGATCCGAACCATCCCGCCGTACCGTCGAGCGTGCGACCGTGCCGCACGCCGTGCGCGATCATCGTGCCGCCGATCACCGCGCGCAACGCGTACCGCGCCACGTCGACGCCGTCCATCTGTTCCGGTCTCCTTCCGGGCCGGACCCACGCCGACCGTCGCCCGGCGTCATCTTCCCCCGGGCGACTTATAGAGTGTACTGTTTTTGCCGTACTGGGAAGTGGTGCGGTCGGCTATACCTATCGGCTTGCCCATGATTGAGCTGCGGTGTCGATTTCAAGGAGACCGTCACCACGCTCGATGACTACGAGAGGGCCCGGCTGGACATCGTCGTTGTCCCCGAAGCCTGCTCCTTCGACGTCACATGCCGACTCGGCTACCCAGCCGCCCAGCCGCCCACACCGAACGCCTGGAGATCGCCTCCGGAATCCTCCAGAGCTACACCTACGCACCCACCCTGACCGCGATGACGGCCGCCTGCCTGGAAAGATGTGCCAGGCCGGGTCGGGCTTGCGCCAGATCTCCCGGCGCAGCGCGAGCGCGGTGTTCAGCGCGGACAGGGCACCGCGGTTGAGCGCGTACCCGGCAATTACGCGGGCTGGGTGTCCTCAACGACCGCCGGCCAGGGCCGGACGGGCCTGCCGCTGGGAGCGATCACTCACAGGTCGAACTGGGTGTGGTCGGCCTGCCAGATCGGCTGGGGCGCTTCACGGGTTCTGCTGCGCCTGCCACGGTAGTGGGGGGAAGACTAGGCACTGTCTCTCAGATCCGTCCGTGAGATCGTCGTCCTCATGATCGAGGCTTGGGTGATCGATGACGACAGCAGTGTCCCTGCGTCGTCCGAGAGCGTGCTGGAGGCCCTTCGGACAAGGATCGACAGCGGGCAGCTTGAGACGTGGCTGACGAGTTCGTCCGGACGAGCGTTGGCCTTCGTGACGAATACCGAGCGCGCGATGGTGATGCTGCTCGAAGAAGAGGGCGATCCCGGCGAACATGCCGCGGACCCTGAAGCCGAGGGATCAAGCGACGGGTTCCTCCTCTCCAACGGCCAGCATGACGAGTACCCGGACGAGGACACCGTCCCCATCGGTGAGGCGTTCAGGCTCGTAAAACACATCGTCAGCACGGGATCCTGGCCTGCGGACGCGTGCTGGGTGGTCGATCGCTGAGGCTATCGCCGGGCCCAGATAAGGATGGCGGCGAGGTGGAGTGCAGCCTGGTAGGTGATGGCGAGCTTGTCCGTGCGCATGGCCAAACCGCGCCACTGTTTCAGCCGGTTGATGCATCGTTCGACCACGTTGCGCTGCTTGTACGCCTCGGCGTCGAAGGCGGGCGGTCGGCCTCCGACACGGCCTCGCCGGAGACGGTGACCGACCTGGTCGGACGGCTGGGGGATGACAGCGCGGATCCCGCGTCGGCGGAGGTGACTTCGGATCGCGCGGGATGAATACGCGCGGTCCGCCAGGACGGCCACCGGCCGGGTTCTCGGTCTCCCGGGTCCGCTTCGCGGAACACGGATGCTTGCCATAACAGTCTCGAAGGCCGGTGCGTCACCCGCCTGGCCCGCGGTGACGCGGAGGGCCAGCGGCCGAGCACGGCTGTCGCTGGCGAGGTGGACCTTCGTGCTCAGGCCGCCACGGGAGCGTCCGAGCGCGTGGTCGTCGGGTTCGGCCCGGTCTGACGCCCCTTTTTCCTGGCTCCGGCGGCGTGCTGGTGGGCTCGGCAGACGGTCGAGTCCACGGACACGGTCCAGCCGACGTCGTCAGCGTCGTCGGCCGCTGCCAGGACCGCGGCGAGGATCCGTTCCCAGGTGCCGTCCACGGCCCATCTGATCAGCCTTTTGTGAGCGGTCTGGAACGAGCCGAGTTCGTCCGGCAGGTCCCGCCAGGGCGAGCAGGTGCGGTACTTCCACGCGATGGCCTCCAGGGTTCGGCGGTGATCGGCCCACCGCCGGCCGCGGGCTGGATCGGCCGGCATCAGCGGCTCGATCCGGGCCCACATCGCATCAGTGATCACTAACCGGACGGACACATCCGATCAACTGACCAGCCGATCAAAGAGACACGCTCTAGGTGTCGGGGTCGGTGCCGATCAGTTCGAGTGCCATGCCGTAGAGCAGGGCCCGGCCCAGCCGGAAGGCGTGGCCGGCCAGTTGCCCGCCGGGGGTCGTCGAGGTGCGGCCGGGCTCGGGGAGGGGGTGGACGCGGCAGGCTTCCATGGCGGCGAGCAGCGCCCAGCCGCCCTGCGCCTTGTCGTCGGAGGCACCCAGGTTGACCGCCGTCGAGTGCAGGAGCCCGGCGAATTGCCGACACATGCCCCAGTGCCCGGGCAGTTCCCCGGCCACCAGTTCCCGGGCCCGTACCTGGGCTGCCTTCAGGTCGGAATCGGGCGCTGCGAGGCCCGGGCCGCTGGGACGGAGGCGGGACCGCTGGTCCAAGCCGTCGGCCAGCCCCAGCAGGAGGACGGCGGGCAGAGCCGCCGATTGCGCCCTGTTCGCGTCGAGGCCGGGAATCATTGTTTGCGCGATCGCCCCGATGCCCGGCGGCAGGATGCCCGCCGCCGCGAGCAGCCAGCGCGACCCGTCGAGGTGTTCCACCCCCGGATAGAGTCGACAGAGTGTGTCCGTCACGTCATCGCGCAGGAGTTGTGCCATGGCGGCGGCAGCGGAGTACGGGACCCCGAGACCCGCGAACGCTTTTGCCACTGCGTCATCGGTCATGGCACGGCGGTGCCCTGAGAGCCGGAGGGGAAAACCTGGTTCCGGATGCGTGTGGTGGCCGTGGGGCCGTCGTGGGGACGTTGCGACACATGGCCGTGTCGGTCAGGCCAGGTGGACCGCCGCCATCGTCCTGACGGTTCTGCGCTGTGACTGGCGGCTCGACGACCTGGCCGACGGCAACGGGATCGCCAAGATGTGCCCGGCGCATCGAGCACGACTACCGCGAACTCAAACACGGCCTGGGCCTGGACCACTTCGAGGGCCGCACCTGGCGCGGCTGGCACCACCACATCACCCTCGTCACTGCCACACAAGCCTTCCTCACCCTGCGGCGCTACAACCCAAAAGCCCACACGAAAGCCTGACTCTCTACCAAGTTCCTCGACGCTCTGCAGGACCTGCTGCGGTGCTGGGACAGCAGCTGCACCACCTGCGGCCGCCCCCTCACCAGAACCTAACGAAGCGCTACTAGTCGTCCAGGGCGAGGACCCGGTGTGTGGATCGCCGGACAGCGGGCCGGGTGGGAGCGGCTGATGCCTGCGCAGCAGTACCTGCTGGAGACGCTTGGCATCGAACCGCCCGCCGTCACGCTAGCCAGACGCGCGCTGCTGCGGAGCCTGGAACCTTTCAGGTTGCGGATGTGAGGTTCCCCCCGCTGCGCGAGAGTGCTGATGAGCTGGTCAGGACGGATTGACGGGGTTTCAGGTTCTGGGGCGTTGATCTCTGCGTGATGAACTGGTGGGTGACGCACGGCAGTTGTCGCCACCGGCGCAGGAGGCCCTTCGACTGCGGGCGGTGGCCGCATTGGTGGCGGGCCGGGCTCGCGAGGATGTCGCTGAGGTGTTCCAGATCTCGCTCAAGGCCGTGGACGACTGGTGGGCGAAGTGGCTGGCATGCGGGCGCCAAGCGCTCGCAGCTCGGCCGCGTGGACGCCGGGTCGGCGTGCATCAGGTGCTTGACGCGGTCGAGCAGCAGGCGATCCAGCAGGCCGTACTGGATCACCGTCCCTGTGACCTGGGGCTGGCGGGCAGCTGTGGACGCGGGCCGGAGTGGGGGACCTGATCGCGAGGCTGTACCGGGTGTGGTCGACCGAGCAGGGCGTGGGCAAGTACCTGCCCCGGTGGGGCCCGTCCTTCCAGCGCCCGGACAAGCGGCGGCTTCTCGTGGTCCCAGCGGTAGCGGCAGTCGAGCTCAACAAGATCGCGGCTGTAAACCAGAGGCAGTCTCGACCGCAGCCTTACCCGTATTCCGGTGTGCGCTGCGGCCGTTCATCGTGGGGCAAACGACCGGCACACTCAGCGACCGGGCCGGGCTACTGTGCCAGTCGTACGGGGCTGACACCGGCCATGGCGGTCGCGCATGACCTCACCCGCAGGGCGACCCTCGCCTGATGCGGCGTCAACTTGAGACGGTGCACGACTGACAAAGTTCCCTGCACGGACGACACGGTCCGAAGCCCACGACGACCCTAAGATCCACGGGCGAGACCTCACTCTTGAGGTAGCAGTGAAACTCCTTCAATCGACACGTGGAGTAGCAGTGCTCACCAAAGACGGACCATGTCCGTGCACCCACCGCGCAACCAGCGGTCAGTGTGGAAGAAGACCGAGGTCCCCTTGACGGAGTCTCTATCCATGGAGACCCGTCGACCCGCATTTCCGGCAGCCCGGACAAGGATCTGCCGCCCGCCCGAGCCGTACAGAAACCCGGTGCCGGAGGCTAAGGGCCCGCGATCAGGCGGCGCGTACGGTGCGGCCTGCCAACCATGTGGCGGCGGCATCCGCGACACGACGCCCCAGCGCCTCGGCGGTGGCGATGTCGCTGTCCGTCACTCCCTCGGCCCCCTGATCCGCGTTGGACTGAGCGGCGGCTCCCAGGAAGAAGCCCAGCCTGTTGAGATCGTTCTCGCTCCCCTGGGACGAGTTCCAGCCACCCGGCAGGCCGAGCGCGATCCAGTGCATACCGTGCTGCGACGCCAGCGTCGCGAAGTACTGGAGGGTCGACTGCTTGTCGCCGGCCTTGGAAGCCGAGTTGGTGAATCCGGCCGCCAGCTTGTCCTTCCAGACCTGCCCGAACCAACGCTCGGAGCTGGCCTCCGCGAAACCGTGGAAAGCGGTGGCAGCGGTTCCCATGTAGGTGGGGGAACCGAAAACGATCGCGTCCGAGGCGTCCAGCTGCCTCCACTGGGCGTCGGTGATCTCACCGACGGCGATCAGGTGCACGACGGCGCCGGCCTCCTTGGCGCCACGCTGGACAGCCTCGGCGATGACGGCGGTGTGGCCGAAGCCGGAGTGATAGGCGATGGACACAACAGGCGAAGTCACAGGTACCTCCTACGCTTGAAAATGAAAGCTTCTAAATTCAACTTATTGGCGTCCTCGCAGGTGACCCAGGTACGGGGCGGACTGGACATGGTTAAAATCCGACACTGGGCAGGCTGGCTGCTCTGGTTACGCTGGCATCGGCCAGATTCCTTGCGTGATGGTGGCTACTGGTGACAGTGAGAAAACGACAGAGCAGACCGCGCGAGATCGCGGACATCGGCTTCGCGCCCGCCGTCGGCACACCTGCCGGTATCGAAGTCATCTCCCTGGCCGACCTGCGGGAACGGGCCGCTGTCCGCATGGGCGAAGAAGGGCTGCAGGCACCGCAGCGACCCGCGTTCCACCACCTGATCACCCTCTCCAGCGGCTCGTTGTGGCACACGGTGGACTTCACCGGCTACGCCGTCGAGCCGGGCTCCTGGCTCTGGGTCCGGCCCGGTCAGGTACAGCAGTGGGGTGATCTGGACGACGCCGAGGGCACCCTGGTCCTCTTCGAGGGCGACTTCCTGGATCCGGCCACCGTTGCCGCGTCGCGGATGGACGATCCGTACGCCGCCCCGCTCCAGGTTCCCGGTCCCGGGGACCGTCAGGCGCTGGAGATGGCCGTGGACCATCTGGCACTGGAGTTCCAGGCGTTGCGCGGCATCTCCCTGGAGGCGCACGTGGCGGTGTTGCGCCATCTGCTGGCGGTCCTCGTGCTGCGCCTTTCGCAGCGCACCGCGCCCGTCGGCAGCCCGGCACCGGATCGAGGGGAGACATTCCTCCACTTCCGTGACGCGGTCGAACGCGACTTCACCCGCACCCGCCGCCTGGAGGACTACGCCCGAACTCTGGGCTACTCACCCCGCACCCTCTCCAGGGCCACTCTGGCCGGGGCCGGAGTGGGGGCGAAGGAGTTCATCGACCGGCGGGTCGTCCTGGAAGCCAAGCGCCTCCTGGCGCACGGCAATCAATCGGCCGCCCGCGTCGCGGCGCAACTGGGCTTCACCAGCGCGACCAACTTCAGCAAGTTCTTCCACCAGCGCACCGGCCAGTCGCCGATCGCCTTCCGCGCGGCCGTCCGCGGCCGCTCTTCGCAGGACGGAGGGAGCGAAGCGCCCGACACCGGGCGACCTGGGCCGTGAGCGCCGCTCCCGCGGGCGGCGCCACGAGGCAGAGACCCACACAGGTGCCGCCCGCCGACGGGCCGGTTCGCATCACAGCAGCAGGGTGACGCCGAAGACCGCCGCGCAGGACACGGCCTCGGCGCTGAACAACACAACGCAGCGTCCGCCCAGACGAGGTCGGGCCAGGCCGCGGCGTAGGCGATCCGCCGCCGGTCCCCGCGCGAGGCCAGCCCGGCCATGGCCGACTGCGCAACCAGCGGGCTGGGGCGATGCACACCGGAACTCGGCGGCCGGAGAAGACGCCGGTCAGCCACAGGCCGTGGGTGACGGCCGGACTGAGGTGTCCGCCGGAGTGACGCCCCGGATGACGGCGACGCCCACGCCAGGGCCGCGCCAACGATCACCGCCACGACCGCGAGCCGATGATCCGGCTACGGCAGGTCCCGGCCGGGTGGGGAGACCGCCATCAACGGCGGGCGGCGCCAGCCGCGGCAGAGAAGACGCCGTCGGCCACGACGAACTCCACGACGGGCGCGTGCGCCGGGTGGTGGTCACGGTGGCCCACCACCCAACGCACGCGCCCGTCGTGAGTACGGGTCAGCCCCAGCTCAGCTCGCCGGTGGCGACCTTGGTGCCCAGATCCAGAGCCACCGCCAGGCCCAGGTCCGGGTAACGCCGGAGCATCGCGGACTTCAGAGCCTCGGAGTCGTCGCCGTGCTTGGCCAACTCCTCCTCGAACTCGGCGAGGTAGGTGCGGGTGAAACCGATCGCCGAAGCGCTGGTGGCGGAGTCGGCGGAACGGTGGCCGGCGACCACGAACCGCGGGGCGAGCCGCTCCATCTCGGCGAGCGTCTCGGCCCAGGCGTGCCGCTCACGCGGCGTAGGGGTGTCGGCGGTCCACACATGCAGGCCGGCGAAGAGCAGGACCCCGCCCACTACCGCGCGGTCCTCGGGCTGCCACAGGTACTCGGTGCGCCAGACCAGGTCGGGGTGGCCGCCGCGCAGCTCGAAGTCGTGACCCTCGATGCTGACGCGGTCTCCTTCCAGCACCTCCGGGACGATCACCTCGGTGGGCATGTTCTTTCCCAGGTGTGCCCAGGTCTTGAGCTTGCCCTGCCAACTGCTCCTGATCCGCTCAACAGTGGTGGCGGTGGCGACGATCCTGACGTCGGGGAACGCTTGGCGGATCACTTCCAGGCCGAAGTAGTAGTCGGGGTCGGCGGTGGTGACCACGACGGTGGTCAGCTCCTTGCCGCTGTCGATGACGTCCGCCAGGACCCGGTGCTGTTCGGCGAGCGTGAACTGGCCGTCGACCAGGAGTGCTTCGCGCTCGCCCGTGATCAGGACGGACGACTTGTTCAGGCCGGTGTCGCCGGCCGTGTGAACGGAATACGTCAGGCTGGACATGGGTGCACTGCCCTTCGATGGTTGTGTGAGGGGTGGTTTCAGGCGGCCGCAGTGGCGGCCATGTGCTGATCCAGGGCGTGGGTGAGCGCGGCTGCCGAAGCGACCGGGCCGCCCAGGCGATCGGTGCCGTGGTCGGTGTGCAGCAGCAGCGTCGGGTAGGCATCGACGCCCAGACGCCGTACCTCGAGGAAGTCGGCCTCCGCCTCGGCACGGGCGGCGGGCGAAGCGAAGGCGGCCGCCACCGCCTCGGCGTCCAGGCTCAGTTCGGCCGCCAGCTCCCGGTACACCCCGGCAGCGGACAGGCTGTGCCCGTCCCGGTACCAGGCACGCTGCATCGCGGCCGCCGCGTCCAGGGCGTTCACGCCTGGCTGACTGCGCAGCGCGACCAGACCGGTGGCGGCATCGGCGGAGTCCATCACCGCGTTTCCGTCCGCCAGCGCGGCCCGGTAACCGTCGCCGAACGTGACACCGGTCAGTTGGGTGATGCGCTCGTTGGCGCCGGCGATGTGCGGGTAGGCCGACACGGGAAGTGCGCGTGCGCCGGTGAACAGACCGCCGGACAGCACTCGTAGTTCGATCCGGTCCGCGTTGGCGGTGGCGAACTCGTGCAAGGCGGGTCCGAAGCCGTAGCACCAGCCGCAGTAGGCGTCGAAGGCGTAGGTCAGCCGAACGCGCTCCACAGAACTCATCACGCTTAGTCCTTTCCGAAATCCGTCACCCGGCTCTCTGTAGCGGTCGGGCCGATACCGTCAAAGCTATGTTCAGAGGCATGTCGTTGCCGGATACGCAGACGACTCTCTATGGTCAAAATCCGACTTCCCTGCGATCCCCTCAGGAGCGAAAGGCAAGATGCCGGGCGGAGTCGGCTGCATGCCATGCGGATGCCGCGCGGATGCCATGCAAAACGCCCGGCCGGAGACGTCCGGCCGGGCGTTTCGTGGTTGCGACGCGGCAGCCCGGCAACCCCACGTCTGCCCTGTCGCTTTGCGGCTAGCGCAGCGTGGTGTTGCCCTCGCCGCCGACGGCGACGGGGGCGTCCTCCACCGGCGTGGCCTCGCCGAGCTCCCAGCCCTCCGGCTCCGCGCCGGGCACCTCGACGACGGACGGCTTCTCGTCCGTGACGGGGCCGTCCTCGACGACCGGGAGGTCTGACAGCTTCTCGGCGGTGCCCGGCTTGACGTCCTTCGGCTGCGGGTTGCCAGGTGCCTCGGAGACCGTGCTGCCGTGGTCCTTGGCGGTGCTGCCGCCGGTCGAAGCCGCAGCGGCAACCCCGCCCGAGGCGAGCAGTACGGCCAGTGCGCCGGCCATCATGGCACCCCGACGACGCGAGATGCTGTTCATACGCATCTTCATGTGATCAACTCCTTGCGCAGGTGGAGGGGAGACAGGGCTACCGGCACGTGTCCGGCCCCGGTTCCCCCGGGATCGAGTACGCGGCAACTCTCGTCCCTGCCCGCTGAAGATCCGCTGAACGTCCTGAAGATCCCCTTCAGCACCTGACGCCTCAGGCCGGTTGCCTGGCGTCGACGTCGTCCTGAGCAGCTGGTCGCAGGCTCAGCTCTGCGCATCCATGAGCGCGGTGGCCGTGAGCCACACGACCGCCTGGTTGAGGCGTTCGGGATGGAGGGAGCACAGGGCATCGAAAAATTCGATCCGGCTCGTTGTCTCCTTCAGGAGCCGGTCCGCGTCACGGATGTACTGCCGCGTTTCCTCGATGGTGTCCGGACTGTCAGGAAGTGCCTTGTTCTTGTGTCCGCAGACGATGTGGCGCGGCGCGAGCCGCTCGACCGCGTCGAGCGCCTGAAGCCACTGTGCACGCCCGCCATCCGCAGATTCGGAGAGGTACACGTGCACGCCGTTGTAGACCACATCGCCGGCGACGACGAGTCCGATCGAGGGGACGTGCAGCACGGTGGTGCCGTCGGTATCACTGTGCCCGACTTCGACGGAGCGCAGAACGTTGCCCTCCAGGAGAAATCCTTGCGGTGGTACGGGCTGTGCGAGCACGGGAGTCGGCGGGATCTGGCCGGGGAACAGGCTGTCCCACTGGGCCTTTCTGAATTCTGCCGAGCTCTGCTGCCGCATGAGACGGATGCTGTCCTCACCGGCGAGTACCACGGCGCCGGGGAAGCGCTCGACCAGAGGGCCGGAGGCAAACCAATGGTCACCGTGGCCATGGGTGATGAAAATGTGTTCGAGGTTCTTGCCCGACCGTTCGACCCAGTCACCCACCCGCTGGGCCTGGCCGATCGTCAGCGGGGGATCGACCAGCACTGCGTTCCTCTCGCCATAGATCAGCGTGGTCGACATCGGCGACCAGGAGAACAGCTCCCCGTTGGGAATGGGGTCCGTGACGCTGGTGGGGATCGGATCGGAGATGAAGACTTCGTACGCCAAATCGGTCTGGGAGACCATCTCGACCACGCCCTTTTCCGTGTGATGGTTGCCTGGTGACACGTTGGTGGCGACGGACGGTTCGACCGTCCCTTCTCACCTGGGGACTCACCTGGGGACCATGACGTCCCAGTGCTCGGCGGCCCGCCCGTCCGCCACCCGGAACAGGTCGTGGAACACGTAGTCGACGCCCGCGAAGACACCCACCGAACGGATGTAGGCGAAGTCCCCCTCGGCGACGACGTCCAGCACGTCGGAGTACGTGAGGGACTGGCCGGCCTTCGCCAACTCACCGAGAGCGGCCGCCAGTCCGCTGACGCCGTCGGCGAAGCGGGGATTGTGCTGGATGTAGGACTCGCCCGCCAGGTAGCGCTCCACGTCGGAGAAGTCGTTGGCGACCAGAATCGTGCGCACCGTCTCTTCCGCCGCCCTGCGCGTGGCGTCCGTATCGGCCGTCGCGTCGACGACGGCGACGCCGTCGACCTGGGTGTGACCGTTGGCCGTCTGTTCCACGATCGACTCCTGGTCGCCCCAGTGGCCGGTGATCTGCCCGTCCTCGATCTTCCAGAGATCGAAGGCTGCGGCCTGGCCGCCTTCGGGGAAGGTGGTCGTGGCATGGGTCACGACGAAGTCCCCCTGCGCCAGCACTCGGTGCACCTGGTTCTTGCGGCCAGTGGTGTCGTCCATGACCGCGAGGACGACCTGCTTGTTGGCTTCGTTGCTCATGACGTTCGCCTCTTGTCGTTCATAAGCGGGGCTTGGCTGCCACTACGGAGTGAGTACAAAATATGTACTCACTACTGGGGCTAACCTAGCACAGTGAGTACTGAATCTGCACCGACACCTCGTGTCTGTTCTGTGACCGACGCGATGGCCGTCGTCGGGGAACGCCATTCGCTGCCGATCGTGCGCGAGCTGGTGTACGGCAACCGGCGCTTCTCCGAGATCGCCGACGCCGTCGGGCTCTCCCGGACGCTGCTGTCCACACGGCTGCGTCGGCTGGAGACGGCCGGCGTCGTGGAGCGGCGGCGCTACAGCGAGCACCCGCCGCGCGACGAATACGTCCTCACGGAGGCGGGCTGGGCCCTGCTGCCCGTGCTCGCCGCCCTCAAGGAGTGGGGCGACACGTACTGCCGGGAGGGTCTCGCCACAGCGGAGTTCCAGCACCGGTGCGGCGCCGTCCTGCACACCCGGGCGGACTGCGCCGCCTGCGGCGAGGAGATCCGCTTCGAGGACCTGACCGTGGTGGGAGGCACACACCCACCTCAGATACGACTCTGAGCCGCCCCGTTCGCGCACCCTCGGAGCCCGGAGCCTCGGGCCGGCCGGCTCCGGGGCCAGAGCCGGGCCGCACGGGCGAAGGGCGGGACGTGCTGCCCGGGAGGCCACCGCCCAGTCCGAGGAAGCCTCGAAGCCGGACCCTGGGACGTTTCTCCCGGATCATTGGAGCTGTCCCGTCCATCGGATCCACCTCTGCCTGGCGCGTGCCTGGGTCCTGGTCCGGGGTGTCGGAGACGCGCGGTCACATCTTCAGTCGCGCGGCCGCGACGTGCTGTGCGGTTGGTCTTGTCTGGCGATGATCAGGAGCAGACGGGCACCCCCGTCGGTGGTCCGAGGTGGTTCGGCGGTGAGCGTGCCCCCGTGGGCGGTCGCGATGTCACGGGCGATGGCGAGGCCCAGGCCCGTGCCGCCTTCGCTGCGGGTACGGGCGTTGTCCAGCCGTGTGAAGCGGTCGAAGACCCTCTCGCGGTCGGGTTCGGGGATGCCGGGACCGTCGTCACTGACCTCGACGGCCAACTCGCGCCCGGTGTGGCGCACTTCCACGGTCACGCTGCTGTGTGCGTGGCGCAGCGCGTTGTCGATGAGGTTCGTGAAGAGGCGGGCGAGTGCCGTGGGGCTGCCCAGGATCGCCTCGTCGGAGTCGGAGGCAGAGTCCGTGACGAGGACGACAGGCTGACGGGGGTAGCGCTCGGCGAGGGTCCTGTGCAAGAGGTCGGTGACGCGCAGGGGTTGGAGTTTCAGGGGCTGGCGGGCGTCCAGTCGGGCCAGGAGCAGCAGATCGGTGACGATCTCTTCCAGACGAGTGGTGTCGCGCAGGGCTTCGTTGCCGACCGCGGTCCATTCGGCCCGGTCGGGACGGGCCAGGGCCAGCTCCAGACGGGCCTTCAGGGTGGTGAGGGGGCCGCGCAGTTCGTGCGAGGCGTCCGAGGTGAAGGTCCGCAAGCGGCCGACGGCACGCTGGAGTTGATCGAGAGTGCCGTTCATCGTCTGCGCCAGCGATGCGACTTCGTCGTTGGAATCGGGGACGGGGACGCGCTGCTGAAGACTGTGGGCGGTGATGTCGGCGAACTCGGCACGGATGTTCTCCACCGGTCGCAGTGCCCGGCCCATGGCGTACCACGCCAGGTAGGCGACCAGCAGGACCAGCAGGGCGGTGGACGGGACCAGAGCCCAGGTCAGCGTGACGACAGCGGTACGCGCGGGAGCCAGGTTGGGGTACGCCTGCACCAGGATCGTCCCCTCAGGCGTGCCCACACTGGCACTGGCACCCTGGTCCGCCGTTGTGGTGGACGATGAGCCGGCGGAAGGCTCGGTGTCCAGGACGACGTCCGGTACGGCGGCCTGTACGTCGGCCGGAGGCACCCCCGAACCGAGTTGGTTGGCCGCCTTTTCGACCTGGTCGCGGGCAGTGTTCTGGGCGGAGTGGACCAGGTTGGCGTGGACGGCGTAGAGCAGGACCACCGAGCAGGCAACGAGCGCGAAACTGGCGACAAGCGCGACGGCGGCGGTGGCACGGCCGCGCACGGTCTGCGGCCACAGGCGCCGGCGGCGTCCGCGGTCAGGCTCCGTCGGAGCGGAGCCGGTAGGCCCCGCCGGGCACGGTTTCGACACTGGCCCGGCCGAAGGGCCGGTCGATTTTCCGTCGAAGAGCACTGACGTAGACCTCCACGATGTTCGGGCCGCCCTCGTACGCGTGGTCCCACACCTGGTCCAGGATGGCGGCCTTGCTGATGGCGATGTCAGGGGTTGCCGCGAGCAGCGCCAGGACGTCGAACTCCCGAGGTGTGAGGGCGATGTCCGTGCCTGCGCGGCGGCAGCGGCGGGCCCCTGCGTCGATCTCCAGGTCCCCGAAGTGCTGGACGATCTGCCGCTCGGGGCGCGCGCGGCGAATCAGGGCGTTCAGCCGTGCCGTGAGGACGACGAAGGAGAAGGGTTTCGTCAGGTAGTCGTCGGCCCCGGTTTCCAGTCCTTCCGCTTCGTCGTACTCACCGTCCTTCGCCGTCAGCATCAGGATGGGGGTGTTGTCGCCGATCGACCGCAGGTGGGCGCACACCTTGTAGCCGTTCAGGCCGGGCATCATGACGTCGAGAATGATCACGTCGTAGTTGTCGGCCGCTGCCCTGGCAAGACCGTCCAGGCCCTCGCTCGCGGCGTCCACCGCGAAACCCTCTGCTCGCAAGCCCTGTTGGAGCAGCTCCACGAGACGGGCGTCGTCGTCCATCACCAGCACACGCATGCCCTCTACCTTGCCCGACCGGTCGCGCCAACCGCTGAAGAGGATCTTCAGCAGCCATTCAGCCTGCGGACCGGACTGCCTGCGAATGGAGTGCGTTCGCCAGCTGTACGCGCGAGTGAATGCCCAGCTCGGCGAAGACCGACCGGACGTGGGTGCCGATCGTGTTGGGCGACAGACCCAGGTCGTCGGCGACGGCTCTGTTGGTGAGCCCGGAGCCGATCGAACGGGCGACCGCCAGCCCGGTACTCCACCGCAGACAGCGAGAAGGCGGCAGGAGTGGCTGCACCTGGCCAGGACGCAGATGCAGCAGAGTCCCGGGAGCGCATGGGTACTCGACGAAGTCGATCAACGCGGTGCCCCTGCCACGGGTGACCAGGGTCAGCTGATGGAAGTCCGGACGGCTGGGCGCCGCCGCGATCGCCGGCACCAGCCGCTCACGCAGCGTCGCAAAGGACAAGACCTCCAGCCCCAGCCGGGGCTGATCCGGATTGTCATAGCTGACGTCGACAACATCCGGGCTTCCGAAACCAGCCATACACCAATCGTCGCAGCCGGCCCTGACCACACCGGCAACGAGCCGGCGGAGCGAACTCCATACCGATGCTCGACCGGCCCAGCCGTCATGGTGACTGGCCGCCTCGTGTCATTGAGGGCCTGGGTCTCTCAGGCGGTGAAGCGGCTTCGAATGTCCGGGCGTTCGGCAAGGTGCTGGGGATAGCCAGGGCCGAGTCGCGGGTGGGTGTCTTCGGCGGTCATCGGTTCCTTGCACGAGGCACAGACGACCTCGGCGTCACCCTGGTGACCGCAGCGGTCGTGGTGGAAGACCACCGGCGGTCCCTGCTCGTCGCTGAGCCAGCGATTGCCCCAGGCGTTCATCGCAGCCAGCACACCGAAGAAGTCGCGGCCCTTCTCGGTGAGCACGTAGTCGTAGCGCACAGGCTCCTGCTGGTAGGCCTGCTTCTCCATCAGGCCCTCATCGACCAGGCGGCGGAGACGGTCGGCCAAGGTGTTGCGAGCGATGCCGAGCTCCTGCTGGAACATGTCGAATCGCTTGATCCCGTAGACGGCTTCCCGCAGGACCAGCGGCGTCCACCAGTCCCCGAGCATGTCCATGGTGCGCGCGACTGAGCACGGCCAGTTCGCGAAAGAGGTCCGCCTCATGGCCCCGAGCATATAGGTCTCAACATAGGACTCACATTTCGGATCTGTGAATCAGTGCGTCGCGTGATTGCTGCCCGAGTGGTGCGCGCATGGGACAGGCCGCCCGGTGCGGTACGGCCAGCCGAAGTTGCCCGACGCGAGCAGTTCGCCTGCTCACCGGGCCGGCTCACGCTCCATGGCACGGACCAGGTCGAGAGCCCTGCCCAGGGTGGTGAGCCGGGCCTCCAGGGTCTCGCCGGCCGGATAGAGGCGAACGATGTCGACGCCGGCGTTCCGCCACACCCGGAGCCGGTCCCGCACCATGTCCTCGGTACCGATGAGCGTGGTGCCGAGGACCATCTCGTCGGTGACCAGTTCGGCCGCACCGTCCCGGTCGCCGGCCTGCCAGCGTTCTCGCACCTCGCCCGCGACCTCGGCCCAACCCTGGCGGCTGTACGCGTTGTTGTAGAAGTTGGTGCTCGCCGAGCCCATGCCTCCCAGGCTGAAGGCCAGTTCCTTCTTCCGGCCGGCCACCATCGCCCCAAGTGCGTCCTCGTCCTCGGCGAAGGCCACCTCGGCGCCCTGGCAGATGTCGAAGTCCGCGCGTGAGCGGCCGGAGGCGGTGAGGCCCGCGTCCAGGTGGTCGAAGTACGCCTCCTTGGCGCCCTCGGGCACGAAACTGGTGCCCAGCCATCCGTCGGCGACCTCGCCGGTCAGTCGCAGCATCTTCGGCGAGAGGGTAGCCAGGTAGATCGGGATGTCGTGCTCGGCACGCATGGACAGGCGCATGGGCTTGGCACCCCCATCGGGCAGCGGGATCTGGAACTCCCGCCCGGTGTAGGAGACCTTCTCCCCCGATACGGCCTGCCGCACGATCTCGACGGTCTCCCGCATACGCGACAACGGCCGGTCGAAGGGAACGCCGTGCAGTCCTTCGACCACCTGCGGGCCGGACGGGCCGAGGCCCAGCAGGAAGCGCCCCTCGGAGATCTGCGACAGGGTGATGGCCGCTCGGGCGATGGCCATCGGCGTGCGGGTGGCGAGCTGGATGATCCCGGAGCCGAGGAGCATGCGGTCCGTCCGGGCGGCGAGATAGCCGAGCGGCGACGGCGCCTCGGAGCCCCAGGCCTCCGCCACCCAGCAGATGTCCATGCCCAGCTTCTCCGCCTCGACGACGAAGTCCACCGTCTCGGGCCAATTGCCCCCGGATGCCTCGATCGTGGTCGACGTACGCATCACACACTCGCCTTTCCGGGCTGCTCCGCAAGCTTCTTGATCGCCGTGAGGGTGTCGCCGATGTTGACCTCGAACTCCCGCATCCGCACGAAGACGATCTTCTGTTCCTTCTCCGGCATGCGGTCGATGGCGACGGAGAGACCGGAGCGGCCCGGTCCCAGCTGCATCCACTGCCGCAACAGCGTCCCGCCGTCCTTGGGTTCGAGGGTGAATCGCCAGACCGCCGAGGGTTGTTCGGGGTCCTCGACCGCCCAGGCGAACACCCTGGGCGGCTCGTACTCCACCACGTGGGAGGTGGTGGCCCATTCCCCGAACGCTTCATGGCTGCTCCGCCCCACGAAGCGGGCCCCCGGCGCGGGTCGTACTCCAGCGTCCAGCCACTCCACCGACTGCAACTCCGTGCTCAAGCTAGGCATCAACTCGATGTCGGAGACCAACTCCCATACCCGTTCCGGTGGGGCCTCGATCCAGATCGGCACCTCGACCGTTGGTTTGTCCTTGTAGCGAGCGCCCGTCCACTCCATGGTCTGGCGGCCTCCTCAATCAGTAGTGCAGGACTGGTGGGCCGATCCGAGAAGACGGTCGGCGAGTACGTCGAGTCGGTGGGCGGCGAGCCGAGCAGTGACCGCCGGGCACGGGCGCGTCTGAGCAGTACGTGAGACCAGTGCTCCCAGGTGAAGCCGATGCCGCCATGGGTCTGCAGGTCGTCGGCCGTCACCGCCTCTACAGCGTCGGCCGCCGCCGCGAGCGCCGTACGTGCCGCCACGTCGGCGTCCGTGTCCTCGGTGTCGAGGGCGTGGGCGGCCGCCTGGACGAGCATCCGGGCGGCGTCGAGCTGTACGGACCGGTCCGCGAGTACGTGCTTGACGGCCTGGAACGATCCGATCGGCCTGCCGAACTGCCTGCGCTGTCCGGCGTACTCCACGCCGCCCTCCAGGGAGCGTCGCCCGGTACCGATGAGTTCGGCCGCCAGCACGGTGAGCATGCGGGCGATCGTGTGCGCGCCGAGCGGACCGAGCGGCAGGGCCCTCGCGCCGGTCAGTCGCAGGCTCGCCATCGGCTCGGTGACGTCGAGTGAGTCCAAAGGGGTTCGCTCGGTGGTCGGTTCGGCCAGTTCCACGAGCACCGGCCGCCGCCGGGCGCCGGCATCGTCGGCGAAGGCGAGGAGCAGGTCGGCGTCGAGGCTGAACGGTACCGCCGCCAGCACGTCGTCCACCGTCATGCCGGTCAGGCTCAGCGAGCCAGCGCGGCGGCCGGGCACCATGTCGGCGGGGAAAGTCTCCCAGGCAGGTACGGCGATGGCGGAACCGTCCACGACCCCGGTCAACGCGGACCGGATCCCGGGACTTTCGGGGTGCTCGACCAGCACTGCGACGACCGCCGTGTGGCGGTGAAGGGAAGGGCAGGTAGGGCCGACCCCACCTGCTCGGCTACGACACACAAGTCCGCAACCTCTCCGCCCGAGCAGTCCGAGTTCGGCGAATGAGGCCTGCAACTCACGGCTAAGGGTCTGAGGGATCGCATCCCATGGCGGAGGAAGAACGTTGTTGCGCGCGTGGGCGGTCAGCAACCGCTGTGCGGTACGGCCCAGTTCGAGCTGTTCGCCGGTCGGCGCTAAGCGCATTGGGCTCCTCCTCACCTCGGGGGGAAAAACCATGGCGCCCAGCATTGACTAGTGAGTCTATCTACGCAACTGTTATGGTCATTCGCTTACGCCCGGACAGCCGACGGCCGCTGACTGCGATGACGGCGTCCTCCTCCCCCTCCGGGGCGGAGCAAAATCTCCAGCCGCAGGCAGTCGTGCCGCGGCCGTATCCACACACCAGCGACCCAGGCGGCGAACCGGACTTTCTCCAGCGGGAGTCGCCGACAGGCCACTGCCGTTCCGGTCCGGCGCTGTCAGCGCGCGCCCTAACCCCAGGCCTGGCACATTCCCTTTCCCCCGGACCGGCGATCCGACCGCACGGTCGATCGCACGGCAACCAGTCCAGCTCTCGCCTACCAGGTCATGCCCCAGGCTCGTTGTCCCGGCCGGCGGCCGCGAGGTGGTCAATCACGCCGGATCCCGCCTGCTATGCCGGTCGGCCTCAGGTTCATGGCCGACCGACATAGCGCGGTGGGATGTCGAGAGGTCAGCTCTTGCCGAGTAGCCGACGCACTTCCTGGACGATCTCTTCGTTGGTGTACGCGTGCCCGCCGATGCCCCAGCCACCGGGAACCGCTTCGGTGAGGGAGACCCACGTGCGCTCGGCGAGGGAAGCATCCCCTGCTGCCGATGCCACCAGTTCCGAGATCTCCTTGACCAGGCCGAGCTGCTGCTCCCTGTCGAGTGCGCCGGCGTTCGTCGTGACGACGACACGCACATGGTCGTTGCTGCCGCCGGCCGTGGAGAAGGCGTCCGCGTCCAATTCGTGGACGAACGCGGCCGTGTTGTCCGTGAAGAACGGGATGGACGGGACCTTCTCCCAACGCATGATCGCCTGAGCCAGCTCCTTGCGGTCCTTGACGATCCCCTTGGCTGCGTAAACGTCGATCATGGGCATGAGATCACCGTATGTCGTCTAGTGGTGGTGTGGGCGGTGGAAGTTGGCGGTGAGGATGTTGGGCTTTCCGCCCTCGATGACGAAGGCGGCGCTGAGGACGTAGAGCTTGTTGCCGCGCAGGGCGAGCGAGGTCGGCCCCTGCAGGCCGTCTTCGCCGGTGAGGATGGTCGAGTGGCTGCCGTTCTCGGGGTGGATCAGCGCGACCTCGTTGGCGGCGTTGAGCGTGCCTACGACGTCGTTGGTGCGGCCGATGAACTCGAAGTCGTCGAGCGACGTGAGCCCCGACGCCTTGGCCTGCGCCGCACCCGCGCTGCCGTCCGGCTTGACCGGCACGCGAAGCAGCCGCCCCTGGTCGAGGTTCGACACCCACACCGCGCCGTTGCGCAGCTTGAGGCCGTTGACGCCGAGCAGGCCGCTCGGCTCGTAGTCCGCGCCGGAGGCCCACGCGGTGGCGGTTCCGCCGGTGATGGGGGCGCGCCAGATGATTCCGCGGGTGGAGTCGGCGATGTAGAGCCGGCCGGTGCGCTCGTCCAGTGCCATGCCGTTGGGGAAGCTCGCCGTACTGAGCGGGATGATGCGCTGGGGCTGGCCGCCGGGCCGGATGCGCCAGATGCCGGTGAGGGAGTCGTCGCCGGCCGCGTATCCGACGTACAGGGTGCCGTCGTCGGTGCGTACCAGTCCGGTGGCGAGACTGAAGCCGAGCGCCGGGGTGTTGACTCCCCCGTCGGCGGGCTGCGGGAGGGAGGCCAGCAGTCGCCGGTGGCCGCCCGGTGTCACCTCCTCCACCTGTGCGGATTGGGCCAGGACGACGTTCAGCTTGCCGTCGGGGGTCACGACCACGTTCTCCGGCTGCTGCCCCGACGCGCGGTCGTACTCGACGAGGATGCGCGGATGGGAGGCGGGGAAGGTGGCGGCGGCCGCCGGCTGCATGGTGAGGGACAGAGCCACCAACCCGGCGATGGCCGCCGAAAGAAGCGTCCGTCTTACGTTCGAAACGCGCATGTTCATTGCTCCTTGCTTGTTGTCAGGTGACGGAGATGTCTGTGAGGTCGATGGAGATCAGGACCGGTTCCTTGAGAGCCCGTCCGTCTTCCTGGGCGGGCACGATGTACCGGTGAGTGGGGAAGACCAGTCCCGATGCCGTGATGTGCTGTTCGATGAAGTGCGCGGCGCACCGTTCTCCTGCCAGGGCTCTACTTCGCCCAGCGCGATGCCCGGGCGGGTGAGCAGGCAGGGGCCGTGAGGTAGTTCCACGTCGCGTATCGCGGGGAGCGGTGCGTTCGGCTACGACTTCGCCGTCCCGCTTCTCGATCGCGACGCGGTCGGGGGGTGAACACCCCGCGCAGTTCCGGGCTCGTGAAGCCCTCGTAGACCAGACGCTGACGCCGTACGTCGACGGTCATTCGGCTTTGGCGAAGATCCCCTCCTGGCCCCGCAGGGGCCACAGCAGCCCGCCCAGGGAGCCTTTGGCGTGGATGGTCTGGGCCTGCTGCCAGCGAGGGGGGTGCGGCCGGTTTACTGGCGCCAGGCCGCGACGAGGTTCTGCACCGGGTCGCCGCCTTCGCCTGCGAGGTAGAGGGCGCGGGCGCTGACCCAGAGAACGGTCGGGCCGAGACGGTCCGGATAGCGGTCGAGCATCGTCTGGAAGAACGCCTCCGGTGTGTCGTACGCGGCCAGTGCGGCCTCGGCGTCGTCGAGGTAGCGGCGGGTCTCGGTGAGGAGGCGCGTGGCGTCATCGTCGAGGTTGTTGTTCTGGTGGCTCGCCACGATGTGGCGTGGTGCCAGTGCCGCGACGGTGTCGATGGCCTTGCGCCAGGGGCCGAAGTCGCCGTCGGCGGACTCGGCGAGGTAGACGTGGACGCCGTTGTAGAGGGCGTCGCCGGCCACCACGAGGTCCAGGTCCGGCACATGCACCACCGCACTGTCGTCGCTGTCCGCGTGCCCCACCTCCACGAGGTCGACGTCGTGGCCTTCGAGGGTGAGGCGGTTGCCGGGCGCCTCGACGGCCGTGACGGGCGACGGGGGGATCTGCCCCGGCCACAGGACGTCCCAGAGGACCTCCCGGGCGTACACGTTGTTGTGCATCTGGGCGATGGCGCCCGCGGTGGCGACCACCTGGGCACCGAAGCGCTCGGCCAGCACCCCGGCGGTGAACCAGTGGTCACCGTGCCCATGGGTGACGGCGATGTGCGTCAGCCGTTTCCCGCTCGCCTCGACCCAGTCACCGACCGCCTGCGCCTGGTCGAGGGTGAGCGGGGGGTCGACGAGTACGGCGTCCTGTGTGCCGTGGATCAGGGTGACGGCGATGGGCTGGAAGGTGCGGGGTTCTCCGTTCGGGAGCGGTCCGGGGCCGGCCATGGGCAGCGGGTCCGCGACGAACACGTCATAGCCGAGGCCGGAGTTGATGCTGGTGTCGCTGTGGGTGGACATGGTGTCTCCTGTCGAACACTGCATGTGGTCTGGTGGTTGGTTGCGTGGTCGGGCGGGCTGTTCACGCGCGGTCGAGGAACTCCCTGACGTCACCCGCGAACTCCTCGTGATGCTGGAAGAGGAAGCCGTGTGCCGCGTCCGGGTAGATCTTGATCTCCGCGTCGGGGATGAGCCCGGCGAGCAGGTGGGAGTAGCGGGGCAGGATCATCGGGTCGCTGTCGCCGCCCGCGACGAACACGGGTGCCTGGATCGCGGTCACCCGCTCCAGGAGCCCGACGTTGGGGATGCCCCAGGCGGTGACCGCGTCGTACTGCGCCTGGCGCGTCTGCCACGTGGTGGGTGCGTCGAACTCGGCCCGGGTGAACATGCGTTGCATGGCCTTCTCGCCGGTGGAGCGGCTCGCGGTCGAGCGGGTGTAGAAGACGTCGAGCACGAGTGACGGGATGACCTCCGGCTCGCCCACCGAGTCGATGACCCACTTCGCCCACCCGTGCATGCCGGGCGCGCCCTGGGGTGCTCCCGAGGCGAGCACGAGACGGCGTACCAGGGAGGGCCGGATCAGTGCGATCTCCTGGGCGACGAAGGAGCCGAGGGAGAAGCCGAGAATGTCGGCCCGCGCCAGGTCCAGGGCATCGAGAAAGGCGATGGCGTCCAGCGCCATCTGCCCGACGGTGCTGGGTGTGGTGCCGCTGGAGCCGCCGACGCCGGTGTTGTCGAAGGCGATGACGCGCCGGCCCTGGGCCAGGGCGGGATCCCAGTAGTCGAGGTTGCCCCGGAAGGGCATGAGCAGCACCAGCGGCACCGCGCCCTCGCTGCCGTCGCCGATCACTCGGTACGCGTACTCGATGCCGTTGCCGGCGGACACGGTCTTGAGGGGCACCTGTGCGTAGCTCTCTGCCATCGGACTCTCCCTTCAGCTCGGCCCTCACAGGAGCCGCGGTGGATGCTCCGGCGCACAGAAACCGCTGGTCGGCCACTGGGCGCCATCGATGTTCGACGACCGATGTATAACGATCGCTTTACTTCGATGACGCTGAAGTTACTCCCTCCCCCGACGGATGTAAAGCGGTCGCTATACTTGCCGGCATGGAGACTGAGACAACGACCGCTGGGGCCGCCCGCGGCGGCGGACGCGGCGCGCGGGAACGCATCCTGAAGGCTGCGGGAGAGCTCTTCTACGCACGCGGTATCCACGCCACCGGCGTGGCGGCGCTCATCGAGGCCGCGCACGTCTCGCCGCGGACCTTCTATGTGCACTTCCCGACCAAGAACGCGCTGGTGGAGGAGTATCTGCGCCGATTCGAAGGGGAGACGCCACTCGTCGCCGAAACGGAGCTGGAGCGCACCGATCTGACGCCCGTTCAGCGACTCCTGGCGATCTTCGCCCCGATCGACGGGGGCCCGGCGGCAGTCATCCGCGGCTGTCCGTTCCACAACGCCGTCGTCGACAGCGCCGGGGAACTGCCCGAGATCGCCCACCTCGCACAGCGGCACAAGCGCGCCTTCCGCGACCGCCTCGTGGCCACCGCCGCAGAGGCCGGAGCACCCGACCCGGAGGCCCTGGGCAGGCAACTGGCCGTGCTCTACGAGGGCGCCAACGCGCTCGCGGCCTCCTGCGACAACGCGGAAGCCTTCACGGACGCCCAACGGGCCGCCCAGACCCTGCTTGACCTGGCCTTGACCACCACAGCCCCAGGGTGAGACTTCTGGTATCCACGACCCTGCGTGCGGGGCGATATTCGCGCACACCAAGCAGCGCCCGTCGACCAGTTGTTCCCCGCGGGCGCACTCGGCGCCCTGCCTGGGACGGCTGCAGTCCAGTGGCAGCCGGGACGCAAGCGAGGGACGTCGTTGCCCGTCACCCGTGACGCCGGACGCGGGAACCGCTGCGGCTCCCCCGTCCACGCGGCCGCCCGAACCACCTCCCCCTCAGTCCCGGTTGACGGGGAGTGTCCAGGCGTTTTCCTGGATCTGCTTGATGAGGTCTTCGGTGGCGGGCGGCCACACGTTGCGGTATTTGCCGTCGGTGGCGCCGATGACCTCGACCATCTTGTCGATCATGTCCTGGGGGTCGTGCTGGTCTTTCAGGATCTCGGCGAAGTTGGCGCGGATATCGGCTTCGCGAGTGAAATGGACGGCGTCGTCGTGCCAGCGGTAAGTGGTGTCGGCAATGCGGTCGTTGAAGCCGGTGTCGTAGGCACCGGGGTTGATGGTCTGGACCGTGATGCCGGTGGGCGCGAGTTCGGCGCGCAGGCTGATGGCGATGGCCTCCAGGGCGTGCTTGCTGGCGCAGTAGGGGCCCAGGCCGTAGGCGCTGAGGAAGCCGCCCATGGAACTGACGATGACGATGCGGCCCGCGGTGCCGGTGTCGACGAACTTCCGGACGGCCCCCTGGATGAGGTTCAGGTTGCCGAAGACATTGGTCTCGAAGGTGCGGCGTACCAGGTCGACGGGGATTTCGGCCATCGGCCCGCACTCGCCGATGCCGGCGTTGTTGACGAGGGTGTCGAAGTCCCAGGTGGTGGCCGCGGCGATGTCGGCGTCGTCGAGGACGTCGAGTTTGTCGACGGTGACGCGGTCCTGGAGGCCGAGCGTTTCGACATGCCGGCGCAGTTCGGTGACCTGGGACCAGAGCTCGGTGGTGGCGATGACCTGGTGGCCGGCCTGGGCCAGGCCGATGGCGGTGCCGCGGCCGAGACCTGTGCCGGTGCCAGTGATGAGGATCTTCTTCATGGCGGACCTCCGTGAGGGCGATCGGCTGGGGAGAGGGAAGGGCGGATTCCAAGGTCACCCGACGGCGGCCGCGCCCGCGCGGGCGACCTCGCCGTCCTGGGCGGGCAGGCCTCCCGAGACGCCGATCGCGC
Source organism: Streptomyces sp. NPDC058697 (assembly GCF_042715345.1). Lineage (NCBI taxonomy): Bacteria > Bacillati > Actinomycetota > Actinomycetes > Kitasatosporales > Streptomycetaceae > Streptomyces > Streptomyces sp. NPDC058697. The sequence continues at coordinate 60,080 of NZ_JBHXSU010000010.1, read as the reverse complement.
CGATGAGGGTTCCGGTCTCGTCGTGCAGAGGGATACCGCCGGCGTAGGGGATGAGGCCACCGTTGGTGTACTCGGTGGCGGGCGCGGGGCCGCCGGGCTTGCAGTACTCCCAGAGGTTTTCGCTGGGCGCGTTGAACAGGATCGAGGTCTTGGCCTTGGTGAGGGCGATATCGATCGAGCCGAGGATGGCGCCGTCCATGCGGGCGAAGGCGAGGAGGTGGCCGCCGCCGTCCACGACGGCGATGTTCATCGGGACGCCGAGGCCGTCCGCGTGGGCGCGGGATTGTTCGATGAAGGTCTGGGCGTCGTTGAGGGAGAGGGGCATCAGAGTCCTTCCGGGGCGTGCCGGCGGCGGTGCCGTCCGTGGGGGGCTTGGGTGGCGGGGCTCAGCCGATCACGGCGGCCGCGTGACGCTCCATCACATGAACAGGTGAAGTCCCCCGCTACCGCGTCTTCTTCGTCGTGCTACCGGCGGCAGACGGTCACAGTGCCCGGCCGCAGCCGCTACGAGACGCCGTTACTCCGGACGCACCGGGGCAGCGAGCAGCTGGTCCAGCCCGGGGAACGGATTGTCCGGCCGGTGCTTGCGGTACACGGTGTCGACGAACGACACCGGCGCCCATTTCGACGGCTTCTCGTCGATCTGATGGACCACCTGCGCATGGATGTTGTTCCGCAGGTCCAAATACGGAAACGCCTCGTGCGCGGCGTCCAGTACCGCCCGGTCCACCTCCTCGATACCGAACGCAAACATGTCGGCGCCGATACCGAAATGCGCGAGAGCACCGAGCACATGCTTGTGGGGCGCGATCCCCGCCGAGGTGTGCAGCGCCACCGCATCCCAGATCTGGTCGGCGGCGACATCGGACAGCCCGTGCTCCCGGGCGAAGCGAGCGGCCCGGAACGCACCGTCCACCTCGAACCGGTTCGGGCCCTGCCCCTCGTCGGTCAGACCGATGTCGTGCAGCACCGTGGCGAGGAAGAGTGTCTCGTCGTCGTAGTCCTCCCCGGCGACGAGGTTCCTGGCGGTGGCGATGCTGCGAGCGTAGAAGTAGCTGCGGACACTGTGGTTGAGCAGCCAGTCCGGGGAGTGCTCGGCGGTCAAGGCGACAGCGGCCTCCGTTGCCGCAGTACGCGGCCACCCTCCGATCTCCTCCGGCAGATTCTCGAGCACGCTCACTTGGCCTCGGCCGCCAGAGCCAGGTGCTCGGCGATGACCGTCTCGGCCGGCCGCAGCTCGCCCACGAGGTTGGTCTGCTCGAAGTAGTCGTACCAGCCGGAGCTCTCGACACCGGCCAGGAACACATCGGCCACCTCCCTCGAAGGGGCCTGCCAGACCGCGAACCACTCATAGGACGAGGGCTGCGCGGCCGGTTCCAGCCTGCCCCAGCCGAGCGTCACGAATCCGATGTCCGCGAGCTGCTTCATGGCTTCCTGAATCCCTGTGAACAGGTCGTTCAGCGCCTTCTCGCCGGCGGCGAAGAACGCGGGCTTGGGTGTCCACGTCTCGACGACTACGTACATATTGCGCATCTCCTCAACTCATCGCGATCAGCTCGGTGCGACCAGCCTAGGAAGACCGAGGCCACCGTACGATGGCCAGATGGACAGTAATCCCAAAGATCCGGCCAAGGTCGCCGTGGTGGTGCAGCCGGGCTACGTCCTGTTGGACGTAGCCGTTCCCCAGCAGGTGTTCGGCCGCCAGCCGGACTGGGTGACCGCCTGCTGGCCCGGCGGCGCCCCGTATGAGCTGACCTTGGTGAGTGCGGTTCCCGCGGAAAACCCGCTGGTGCCCCGCGAGGTCGAGCCGCTCGACCGGCTGGACACGGCGGACACCGTGATCGTCGCCGGGGTACAGGATCCCACCGGGTCTCCGGACGCCGAGCTGGTCCAAGGGCTGCGTGACGCGTACGACCGGGGCAGCCGGATGGTGTCGATCTGCACGGGCGCCTTCGCTCTGGCGGCGGCCGGGATCCTGGACGGCCGCAGCGCCACCACCCACTGGCGCTGGGCCGGCCTGCTGCGAGAGCGCCATCCGTCCGTCACGGTCCGCGAAGCGGAGCTCTACGTCGAGGACAGCGGCGTCTTCACCTCCGCGGGTGTCCTCGCCGGAACCGACCTGTGCCTGCATCTCCTGCGGCTCGACCATGGTCAAGCCGCCGCGAACAGGATGGCCCGCTTCCTGGTCAGCCCGCCCCACCGCGAAGGAGGACAGGCCCAGTTCATCGAGCACATCCCGCCCGTCGGCGATTCCGAGATCACCGACGTGATCACCTGGATCCTGGAACACCTCGACGAACCGCTCACCCTGGAGTCGGTCAGCCGGCACAGCCACATGAGCACACGAACCCTGCGCCGCAGATTCCGGGCCGTGACCGGAACCAGCGTCATGAACTGGGTGGCCACGCGACGCGTAGCCCGCGCGCGCGAACTCCTCGAGACCACTCGACTCGGCATCGACGACATCGCCCACCGATGCGGTTTCGGCTCCGCGGAGTCATTGCGCATCCACTTCACCGCGATGACCAGGACCAGCCCGTCGGGCTATCGCCGCACCTTCGCTTCCTGATGCTGTTGTCACGCGGTCGCAGCCGCGGGGGCGCCACTTCCTAGCGCCCTCTGTCACGTTTCAGGGCTGGCTGGACGTTGACGCGCCGACGGGCGGGGCGAGTTCGACCTGGAGGTGCTTCTTTCCCTCCGGCGGGCTTGCGGTCGTAGAACTTCCGCGAACTCGGGTCGCAGCGGGCGCCGACCAGCGCGGACGTGCAGAAGACGCGCTGCGGCCATCGGTGGTGGACCAGCGTCCGGTGTGGGTCGCCGCCGACCTTGCCCGGACTGCCGCACAGGGCCGAGGTGCACGATCATGCCCGTTCGACCCGTACGACCCGTACGGGCCACGAGCCTTCTCGACGCCCCACCGTGAGGCGATCTTCCTGCCCTGGACACTGCCGAGGCGGACGCGCCTGGGTCGCCGGACTTCGTGACCGCGCAGTCCTCCGGCCTTCGCCGTCAAGCGGCCTGGTGCCGGAAGGTGCGGCGATAGGCCGTGGGGGTATTGCCGACGGTGTCACGGAAGCGGGCGCGCATGTTGGCGCCGCTGCCGAGTCCGCACCGGACGGCGATCTGCTCCACCTGGAGGTCGGTGGCCTCCAGGAGTTCTCGCGCGCGGTTGATGCGGGCGGTCAGGAGCCATTGGTGGGGGCTGACGCCGGTTTCCTGGCGCCACAGGCGGGTCAGGGTGCGTGGGGAGACGCCGGCATGGTCGGCGAGGTGGGGGATGGTGAGGTCTTCTTCGAGGCGGAGCAGGGCCCATGCACGGGTGTCGGCGAGCGTGGTGGCCTGGGGGGTGGGGAGGGTCCTGTTGATGTATTGGGCCTGCCCGCCGTCGCGGTGCGGGGCGGCGACGATGTCCCTGGCGATGTCGTTCGCGACGGCTGCGCCGAGGTCTTTGCGGACCAGGTGCAGACACAGGTCGATGCCGGCTGTGAAGCCGGCGGAGGTCAGGATGGTGTCGTTGTCGATGTAGAGGACGTTGCGGTCGACGCGCAGCCGGGGGTAGAGCTCTTCGAGGTCATCCGCCTTGGCCCAGTGGGTGGTGACGGTGCGGCCGTCGAGCAGTCCGGCCGAGGCGACGGCGAAGGCGCCGGTGCAGATGGAAGCGATACGGATCCCGGCGCGGCCTGCGAGCTTGAGAGCGGCCCTCACCCGTGGGCGCGGAGGGCGCCGGAAGTCCTCGAAGCCCGGGACGATGATCGTGTCCGCTTCGGCGAGCGCCTCCAGACCCGCGGTCAGCCCGAGGGTGAACCCGGCGCTCGTGGTCACGGTCTCCTCGGTGTCGCCGCACACGGTGAGCTCGTAGGGAGTGGTCGGACGGGCGTTGAAGATCTGCGTGGGGATCCCCAGATCCATGGGCAGCACGCCGTCGACCGCCAGGACCATCACCCGATGCTTGTTCATGGCCGCAATATTACGTCCGACACAAACGTCGCCGGGAGAGCCAGGGAACTCCTATGTCCTGCACCAGAGCTCTCCCCGGGACAAAATACCTGATCAATCCCCTGATCGTGTGGCCGGAACGCAAGGGAACACCGACGCCGCCGTGGCCCAAAAAATACGCATGATGGCAGATGAGCCGTGGCCTGGACGGGAGATTGCGGAGCAGGATCGAGGAGCGAGCGCGGGGCAGCCGACTCCACACACCGGTGGAGTGGTCCGAGGGCCCCGGCCGTGGACGAGGAGCCGGCAATGACTGTGCAGCATGTGGTGGGCCGCTTCTTCGACGTGCAGGGCGGCCAGGTGTACGCCCACGTCCGCGAGGGTGACGGCCCGGCGCTGATCTTCCTGCACTACTGGGGAGGCTCCCGGCGCACCTGGATCCCGGTGCTGCAGCGTCTGGATCCCGGGCAGGGCTTCGTGGCCTACGACCAGCGTGGGTGGGGAGACTCCACGAGCGTGCCGGGACCTTATGACCTGGAGCAGCTCGTCGACGACGCGCAGCGGGTCATCGACACGCTCGGATACTCCCGCTATGTGCTGGTCGGGCATTCCATGGGCGGCAAGGTGGCTCAGATGCTGGCCGCACGCAAGCCCGCCGGACTGAGGGGAGTCGTCCTCGTGGCGCCCGCGCCGCCCGCGCCGATCGGGGTGACCGGGCAGATGCAGGAGACGCTTTCCCACGCCTACGACAGCGAGGAGACGGTTCTTCGGAGCATCGACCCTATGCTGACCCGCGGCGGGCTGACTCCCGAGCTGCGCCGGCAGGTGGTCGAGGACAGTCTGCGCGGTGGCGACGAGGCGCGTCTCGAGTGGCCGCGCCAGGGCCTGGTCCAGGACGTATCGGCCGGCCTCTCGGCCATCGAGGTGCCGGTGCTGGTTCTCGCGGGCAGCCACGACAAGGTCGACCCGCCGAGCGTGCTCGCCGACCACCTGCTGCCGCTGATCCCGACCGCCACGCTGACCGTCCTGAAGGACACCGGCCACCTCTCGCCCCTTGAGGTGCCCGACCAGGTGGCCGCGCACATCGACGCGTTCGTCGACCAGCTGTAAACCCTCACAGCGCTCCAACCGCACGGCACCGGTCTGGCGATCGGCTGTCACTCCATGTGCCGTACAGCCGCACCCCATACCCGGCACGCGTGAGCGTGCCGTCCGGCCACCGTGCCGATCCGCCCCGGACCGGGGCCCAAATGAAGGAGACACATCATGACCACCGACACGCACCTGTCCGTCTTCGCGCAACTCGGCCTCCCCGACACGAGCCTCGCCCGGGACGCATTCGCCTATGCGGCACAGACCACGCCTGCCTACATTCACGATCACTGCCTCCGCAGCTACGTCTTCGCCCGCGCCCATGCCCAGAACCAGGGTCTGCGCGCCGGTACCGACTACGACGACGAGCTGCTGTTCGTCGCTTGCGTCCTGCACGACCTGGGACTGAGCGAGGAGGGCAGCAACGGCGACCAGCGTTTCGAAGTCGAAGGCGCCGACATCGCAGCGGCATTCCTCCGCGAGCTCGGTGTCGAGGAGGGGCGTATCGCCGTCGTCTGGGACGCCATCGCCCTGCACACTTCGGACGGCATCGCCTCGCGGAAGGGCACGGAGGTGGCGCTGGCCCAGGCGGGTATCGGCACCGACATCCTCGGAGTCCGGCGCGAGAGCCTTCCGGCCGGCCTCGCCGACGAGGTGCACGCCCTGCTGCCGCGTCGGGACCTGGCCCACGGGTTCAGCGACCTCATCATCACCCAGGGCGTGGCCAAGCCCCAGAAGGCGTCCCCGACGACCTTCATCGGAGACCTGGTGCGTCGCCACCTGCCCTACGGCGCCTATCCCACCTGGTACGACCTGATCGACGCGGCCGGTTGGGGCGACAAGCCGGTCGGCGTCACCGCCCGGCGCCGTGCCGAGACGCCGCAGCAGGTGGGGACCATGTACATGGAGTACCTGGAGGCCGGTGACGTCGAGGGCCTGGTGTCGCTCTACGAGCCGAACGCCCACTTCGTCCCCACTCCCGGAACCCACCTGGTGGGCACGGAAGCCATCCGCACGGCCATGCAGCAGATGGTGGACAGCGGTGCCCATCTCAAGCTCGAACTGCGCGCGATCCGCGAGGTCGACGACGTCGCCCTGGTGTCGAACATCGCCACCCTCACCGGGGTCGGACCGGAGCCGGTGGTTTCCACCACTACCGAAATCCTCCGACGCCAGCCGGGCGGCGGCTGGGTTCACGTCGTGGACGATCCGTTCTTCAGCTGATCGCGTCGGGCGGCCTGGGCACGGGAGCACTCTGACGCACAAAAGCCGTCCTGGTGGCATGGGGAGGCCACCGGGACGGCTCCGCTCAGCTGAGGGCCTCAAGGGTTCTACAGCTTCACGGACTTGGGCATGTTCAAGGACGCCATGGACTCTGTCAGGCGACGGAACATTCTTCGCGCACCGACGAGCTACGCGCGGCGCTCCAGCCGAATCACTTCTGCCTGGTGATCGGGGTCTGCGACGCTCTGTACGAGAGCGTTGATGGCCTTCTGGAGGTGCACCACGCTCTCGCGTACGTCGTCATCGAGGACTGCGGCCAAGTGGTCGGATCGATTGTGGGGATGTCTCAGTCCCAAGGTGTCTCAGGCGGCGCAGCTCCCATAGACGAGTCGTGGCAGGCGTCGCGGCCGCGTACCGCAGCGGCTGCTCAGAGGTGGCCGTCCAGGAATTTCCGTACCTCGGCCATGGTCGCGGGCCCCGTGCCGTGCGCCACCGCTTCTCCCTCCTTCAGCAGGACGTAGGACGGGGCTCCGGTGATCCCGTATCGCTCGGTCGCGGCCGGACAGCGCGTGATGTCGGCACGTACGGCCGTCAGGCGGCCCGTGTAGTCGTCCGCGATGCCACCCACGACGAGGTCCATCACCCGGCAGGGCTCGATCGCCTTGGTCCATGCCCCGGTGAAGTACGCGAGGACCGGAACTCCGCTCATCCCGAGGATGAAATTGAACTCCGCGTCCTCACGAGGTCGGTGAACCCGGTTCGTCATGGAAGCTCCTGACCTCACGTTCCGTCATTCCATCCCCATCATCCCTCGCGCGGTGTGCCAGGCCGGCCCGGTCGGTCGTCCGGCTGACCTGTCGGAAGGGAGGCACGGGGCCGTCGCGGAACCACGATAGTCCGGCCCAGATCACCGACCAGATGCTCGATGAGCACGTCAGCCAGCGCGCCGGTGCGGATCGTCCATCGGATCCAGTCGAGCCGTGTCCGCCACCGCGCTTCTCAGAGACAGCGCCCCCGACGGGCTTCTCGAGGCCTTGTCCAGTCTTCGTATCACCCCCCGGGGTCTCAGCTGGCTGATACCGCTCTCCCCCGGGCCGTATCAGCCGACTGATGGCACCGAGAGCGAGGCACGATCCCTGGACCGCCGCTCGCGGACGCGGTCGTGGACGGTCGAAGTACGGCGTCAGCTGACCCCAAGCCCGACCGCCAGCGTCAGTTCAAGGACCCGCTGTGGCGATGCGAGATCCGGAAACAGCTCCCGCAGCTGCGACATCCGGTAGCGGACCGTCTGGGGATGGACGAACAACGCCGCCGCCACCTCCTCCCGCCTGCCCTGGTGCAGCAGCCACTCCCGCAACGTCTCCTCCAGCCGCCGTGCGGTCGCGACAGGCAAGGCCCGCAACGGTGCGAGGGCTCGGGCCCGCAGGTCTGCGAACGCGTCCACGTCGGCGCTCAGCACCAGCTCGGGCAGGTGGTCCTCGGTGTCGCGGATGTCGGAGGAGAGGGAGCGCGCACGAACGGCTCGTGCGTACGAGGCGGACGCACGAGTCCATGGCCGGGGCGGGCCGGCCACGGCGGTGCGGTCGGTCAGCTGCCGCAGGAGATGTGATCGGTCGGCATCGGGGACGAGCAGCACACCGGTGGAATCCGGCAGATCGTCGAGGACGAGGGTGCTCGGGTCGAGCGCGCGGTAGGCGGGCCGGGCCTGGGCGGCGGGCAGCAGGACCGCGGTCAGTGAAACCGGAGGCTGCCACCCGGCCCGCTGAGCAGAGGCCAGCAGCACGTCCGGGCTCGCGCCGGCGAGGAGGTCGCGGGCCAGGTGTTCCAGGTGGCGCTCGTGGGCCCTGCCCCGGGCGGCCAGTTCGTCGGCATGGCCTGCGGCGCTCGCGGCGGAGAGCTCGTCGATGTAGGCGAAGGTCAGCTCGGCGAACTTGGCGACCTCGGCGGCGGGCAGACCCGCGGGTACGGCACCCGCTGCCAGGCATCGCCAGGCCACGCGGGCGCCTACACGGTAGGCACTGAGCAGGGCGTCCATCGAACGGCCGTCGCGCACCTCGCCGCGGCCCAGCTCGTAGGCCGCGTCACCGGCGTCGCCGCCCGTGGCGTTCCCGCTCGCAAGGTCCAGATAGTGCCCCAGGGCGGTGCGGACGGCTCGGCGGATGGTGGCGCCCATGCGGCCCGAGAGGGCATTGGCGTAGGGAGGGACCTCGTCGATGATCGCCTCGACGACCTCGTCGGCGGTGCCCTTCAGCGCGGCCCGAAGTGCGGTGACCGTCGTCTCATCCAGGGCTAGCTCGCTGGCCCTCCGGATTGCATGGCTCATGCTTTGTTCCCTGCGAACAATTCAGCCGACCAGATTTACGTCCTGCGGTCAGGACTTTACCCCGTGCGGCGCAGCAAGCTGAAGTCATGACGAGTACAGCCCTCCGCAGCAGGGCGAGGAAACTGCTGGAGATGGTCACGACGCCGCTACTGCCGTCGGACTACCTCGACCTGGTCAGCCCGCTGCGTGCGGGCGCCGACCTGCGTGGGCGCATCGAGGCCGTGCACCCCGAGACGGGTGACGCCGCGACCATTGTGATCAGGCCGGGACGGGGCTGGCGCGGCCACACAGCCGGTCAGTACGTGCGGATCGGGGTCGACGTCGACGGGGTGCGCCTGTGGCGTGCCTACTCCATCACCTCGCCGACAAACCGCCAGGACGGCCGCGTCACGATCACCGTGAAGGCGATCACGGACGGCAAGGTCAGCAACCACCTGGTCCGCAGGGCGAAACCGGGCACACTGATCCAGCTCGACCAGCCGACCGGTGACTTCGTGCTCCCCCAGGCCAAACCCGCCAAGGTGCTCTACCTGACGGCCGGCAGCGGCATCACTCCCGTGATGGGCATGCTGCGCGACAGCGAGTTCGACGACGTCGTCATGGTCCACTGCGCGCCACAGCCGCAGGACGTGATCTTCCGCAGCGAACTGCACGACCTGGTCGCGGACAAGAAGCTGCGGCTCACCGAGGTGCACACCGACACGGACGGCAAGCTCGACATCGCCCGTCTCGACGAACTCGTGCCCGACTGGGCCGAGCGCGAGACCTGGGCCTGCGGGCCCGCGGGCCTGCTCGACGCCGCCGAAGAGCACTGGACCGAGCACGGCGTACAGGAGCGCCTGCACACCGAACGCTTCCGCCCCACCGTCGTCGTCACCGGCGACGGTGGCGAGGTCACGTTCAGCGCCACCGGCAAGAGCGTCGCCGCGGACGGCGCCACGCCGTTGCTGGACATCGGCGAGGAGGCCGGCGTGCTCATGCCCTCCGGGTGCCGCATGGGTATCTGCTTCGGCTGCGTCACGCCGCTCAAGGCGGGCGCCGTCCGCGACCTGCGCACCGGCGAGATCACCGAGGCCGAGCCGGGCGTCCTCATCCAGACCTGCGTGTCCGCCGCGGCGGGCCCCTGCGACATCGAACGGTAGGAGCACCTTGACCGCCATCGACCCCACCGCCCACCTGACCGCGGAGCAGATCGAGGAGCTCGGCCGCGAGCTGGACGCGATCCGCGACGAGGTGATCGCCGACCGCGGAGAGAAAGACGCCGCCTACATCCGCAAGGTCATCTCGGCGCAGCGCAAGCTCGAACTGGTCAGCCGGGGCGTACTGCTGTTCTCGATCTTCCCGCCCGCGTGGCTGATCGGCACCGCCGGTCTGTCCGTGGCGAAGATCATGGACAACATGGAGATCGGCCACAACATCCTGCACGGCCAGTGGGACTGGATGCGGGACCCGAAGATCCACTCCACCACGTGGGAGTGGGATCACGTCTCGCCGGCCGATCAGTGGAAGCACTCGCACAACGAGCTGCACCACACGTACACCAACGTGATCGGCAAGGACAACGACCTCGGCTACGGCATCATGCGCGTCGACGAGGACCAGAGGTGGCACCCGTTCCACCTCGGCCAGCCGCTGTGGAACTTCCTCAACGCCTGTTTCTTCGAGTACGGCATCGCGGCGTACGACCTGGAGCTCGGCAAGAACCTGCAGAAGCGCCGCCGCAAGAACCCGGAGTTCCGCGCGCGGGCCAGGGCCGTGGGCCGCAAGATCCGCAAGCAGGTCCTCAAGGACTACGTGATCCACCCGCTGCTGTCGGGCCCGTCGTTCCTCCCCACACTCGCAGCCACGTTCACCGCGAACCTGGTCCGCAACGTCTGGACCCACTCGGTGATCATGTGCGGGCACTTCCCCGAGGGCGTGCAGGTCTTCGAACGCCGCTCCATCAAGGGCGAGACCCGCGGCCAGTGGTACCTGCGCCAGATGATGGGCTCGGCGAACATCAGCGGCAGCAAGGCCATGCACTTCATGACCGGCAACCTCTCCCACCAGATCGAACACCACCTGTTCCCGGACCTGCCGAGCAACCGGTACGCCGAGGTAGCGGTGAAGGTGCGCGCACTCTTCGAAAAGTACGAGCTGGAGTACGTCACCGGGCCACTGCCCAAGCAGGTGCTCTCCGCATGGCACAAGGTCTTCCGACTCTCACTGCCGAACAAGAAGCCCAATGTCAAAACGCCGGAGCGCGAGAAGGAGCTCGTAGCGGCCTGAATCCCGGCTGCGCTGCCTAAACGTGCGCGAGGAGCTCAGCACACAGCCCCCGGCGAGGTGCTGCAGTGCGCCGACCTGCCCTGGTCGGGCCGGCAACCGGGTACGTACGCGCACTCGGATTGCCGGCGGACGGGCTGGGTGGAAGGCGCGGCTGTGACGTGGACACTGCCGCAATCGATGCTCGCCGACCCTATGTCCGACCCTGCGCTGCTGCCGGGGTGGGCGGGTGAGCCCAAGTGGGACGGCTACGTCGTCGTTCCCGGAGATCGAATCCCGGATTCAGGCGGTTGCCGGATTCCACGGCGCTGGACGACGCTATGTGACCTGTGCGGGTGTCTCAGACCCAGGGTGTCTCAGGCGGCGCACCTCCGTAGACGAGACGCGTTCGCCGCCGATGGTTCGGGGAGCCGAAGAAGGAAGGAAGGCCGCGTGACCGTCGGCGAGATGTGCTGAGGCGGCGGATAGGATCCCGGCGAGGCCACCGACGACACGCAGTTGGCCGTCCCGGTCGCGGAGTCGCTGCGGGAGCAGGGCGGACTGGATCTGCCGGACATCTTCGCCCGCTTCCAGCGGTGGGCAGCATCAGAACCGAAGGACATCGGCCTGCAGATCGAAGACATCCTGACCAACGGCATGTCCTGGGGCCTCGCCGCCGCGATCCACTTCCAGGTCAACCAACGAGCAGCAGGAAACGGCTCCTTGATGCGGGCATCGACCTCCGCGGTCCACTTCGCAGCCATCGGCCGAGAAGTCACCATGGAAGCAGCCCGCCGCATCGCTAGGCAGGGCGGTCGGCCGCGGCCTGCGCTGCGGCCCCTCAGACGGGCATGGCGCTGCGGCTCGCCGAAGTTCAGCCGCCCTTCATGCGGCACGACGAGTTCGCCGTCGACCACCAGGGCCTCGCCCAGCTCGGTGGCCGCGGCGGCTCACTCCGCTTTCTGTCGCGGCCCGGCAGAGGCGGAGGGCCGCCCTCCGTGGGTGTACGGCCGGGTTTCGCCGTAGTGCTATCCAAAGGTGTAGCCGGTGATCTCGCCCATCCACTTGATCAGGTCGCCCGGGTCCTCGTTGGCGCCGTGGCCGCCGTCCCAGTACATCTTGAGGTTGACGTCGTCGCCGAGGTTCTGTGTCTTGAGGGCGAGGTTGGTGATCGCGGTCAGGGAGTGCGTGGTGTCGCTGGTGCCGATCCGCAGCCACCAGTGCCTGGCCCGGCGCGGGTTGCGCTCCTCCAGGTAGGTCATCGGGTTGGTCAGTTTCACCTTGTGCGGGATGTCGCGGTCGACCGTGGCGGTCTTGTCGCCGGTCGCGTAGCGGAGGCCGAAGGTGGTGAAGTGCCGGGAGACGTGGGTCTCGTCGCCGAAGTAGCCCGGCTCCGGCTGTGCCATCGCCTTGTCGTCGAAAGCGGGCACGGGACGGGACCGCGCGATGTGCGCGATGTAGCCGTCCCACGAGAAGGACGCCTTGTGGCCGGACCACTTGATGAACGGGTTGGCGGTCAGGTAGGTCGTTCGGTCGGCCTCGGAGAGGGCCCGCAGGTGGCTGGTCGCGGCCGGCTGCACGTAGTTCTCCAGCAGGTAGCGGTCGTAGTTGGCGGCCGTCACCCGGCCGAACCGGCCCACGCCACGGAGGCGGAGGGACGCCTGGTACTCCGCGAACTGCGCGGTCAGCTGCTTCGAGGCCGTCCGGTCGACCAGCTCGCCGTTCAGCTTGGCCGAGCCGTACATCCACTCGTAGGCCTTGTCGGCGTTGCCGAGGTCGATGATCGGGCAGAAGACCGCGGAGGCGAACACCGCGTCGCTCGCCTCGGCCGCGCCGATCTCCCGGAGGTAGGAGTCGAACAGCGGGCTGCCCACCGAGGCGCCCATCATCGAGGAGAAGTTGCCGCCGGCGCTGCCGCCGTTGGTGATGATCCTGCTGGGGTTGCCGGGCAGCACGCCCCTGTTCTTGTGGACGTACCGCAGTGCCGCTTTCAGATCTACGAGGGCGGCGGGAGCCTTGCCGTAGTACTTGCCGTCCTTGACGTTGTCCCGGCCGCGCGCGCCCGAGGTGACCACGACGTAGCCGGCCGCGAGGGCCAGCGCCGAGTTGTCGCCCTGGTCGCCCGCTCCGGGCGGCAGCGGGGGCCTGGTCGTGGGCGTCGCGGTCGGGGTGGCGCTGGGGTCGGCCGAGGAACTGTCGCTCGGGGACGGGCCGGCGCCGCCGGGGTTTGTGCGACCGGCGGGCGTGCCGGAGTTGAAGCCGCCGAGCGGGATGGAGAAGAAGATCGGAGCGTGGGAGGCGTCGACGGCCCGCCCGTCGATCTCGACCGGCTGCTCGACGTTGAGGCACTGGTAGGCCGGGTCCACGGGATTGGCGACGTAGACGATGTTCTCCCAGAACCGGTACGTGACGCTCTTCTTGGCACCGTCGGCCGTCGTGACGGTCTTGCTCTTCGTCGCGTAGGAGTCCTTGGGGAACGTCAGCGTGCCTACGGTCGTAGCCGCCGCGCCCTGCGTTCCGCCGTAGTACATGGCGGCGGTCGCTCCTGCCGCGGTGGCTGCCATGCCGGAAAGGAAAATTCGGCGCTTCACATCAACATCCTTCTCGGAGTGCGGGTTTGCGTGACGTCATGGACAACGGGCCAGACCGAAGGAGATGCAATGGTCTCGTCGCCTGGGGGAAGGCCATGGATTCAAACTGCCTTCTGAAAACCGGTTCCCGCGTCCCCCGAATACCGTCTCTCGCGCATACGGCGCCCGCCGTATCGTGCCCCGCGGTATACGCGGGTCGGCGTAGGGCGAAACCGTCGACCGGATCCGTCGGACACCGCGAAGGCGCAGGTGGATCCGCATGCGCGCAGAGTCGCCGCGGATGGGGTGACCGTGTCGCGGGACGGCGGTGAGGTACGACAGGTGGGGTGTCCCGGCCGGTTGTGGCGCGTACCGTGAACGGCGTCAACTGTGTGGACGCGCCCTGTCGCGAGAAAAGACCGGCCGGACTCCGGAGAGGGTGAGTGTGCTGGACGGAATCCGCGGCCGGGCGCTCGGCAATCCGGTCCTCGTGGATGGGCTGCTCGCCGTTGTCGGGGTCGCCCTCATTCTCCCGGGATTCCTTCGGGAAGGCGTCTCGGTGTGGCCCGCGATGCTGTTCTCCCTGTTTTCGGCAGCGCCACTGACGGTGCGACGGAGTATGCCGGCGGCCGCGCTCGCGGGGACGACCGTCGGCTACCTCGTCGCCCTGCTGTGGATGAGCGAGCCCGGCCCGGGAATCGTGTGCTGTCTGGTGGCCCTGTATTCCGAGGCCGTGGCGGTCCCGCGTACCCGTGCTCTGATCACCGGCGCGATCGCCGGGACCATGATCCAGCTCTTCACACTGATCGTGACAGGGGTTCACGTCTTCGCCCCGGCCAACCTCATGCTGATCGCATGGCTCGGCGCGGCCATCGCCATCGGTGACGCCACCAGGAACCGCCGCGCCTACATCCAGGCCATCAAGGACCGAGCCCTGCGCGCCGAGCGGACCCGGGAGGTGGAGGCGTCCCAGCGGGTGGCCGAGGAGCGCCTGCGGCTCGCCCGCGACCTGCACGACATCGTGGCCCACAGCATCACGGTGATCAACTTCCAGGCCGGGGCGGCCGCCCACCTGCTGCGCCGGGAGCCCGACGCAGCCGAGGCCGCCATCGAGCACGTCATCGCGGCGAGTGGCACCACGCTCGCCGAACTCGGCACCATGCTGACCGTCCTGCGCCGGCCCGACGGCGAGCCTCCCCCGACGGAGCCCATACCCACCCTCGACCGCCTCGACGATCTGCTCGACGGCTTCCGGGCCGCCGGCCTCGTGATCGACATACAGCGCGGGGGAAGGACTTTCACCCTGAGCCCGGCCGTCAGCATGGCCGGCTACCGCATCATCCAGGAGTCACTGACCAACGCGCTCAAGTACGCCACGCCCCGGTCCGCGACGATCCGTCTGTCCTTCGCCGCCCACCGGCTTCGGATCACGGTGGTCAACCCGGTGACCCGTATCGAGGACGGGCGGCGTTCCTCCTGGGGCACCGGTCGTGGCCTGCTGGGTCTGCGCGAGCGAGCCGCCTCCATCGGCGGTCGCCTCGACATCGTGGAGGGGCGCGAGGAGTTCAGCGTGGACGCGTTCCTTCCCGCGCTCCCTACGAAGCCCTGAAAGGCCGCTCCGGCCGGCGCCCCTCGCATCGGACACGACCTAGCGCCTTGCGGCCGCGGGGCGGACGAGCCCTGCCCGGTAGGCGCTCACCACGAGCTGTGCCCGGTCCCGAGCCCCGATCTTGGCCATGGCCCGGTGCACATGGGTGCGGACGGTCTGACGCGAGATGATCAGGTACTCGGCGATCGCCTGGTTGGACAGTCCCTCGGCCACCAGCGCCACGATCTCCCGCTCGCGGTCGGTGAGTTCGGCCAGTTCCCCGGAGACGGCGGCCGGCGGTCCGTCGGGCAGCGAAAGGTACCTCGTGATCAAGGTCTGGGTGGCCTTGGGCGACAGCAGGGCCTCGCCGCGCGCGGCGACCCGGATGGCCTCCGGCAGTTCCGCGGGGCGCATGCCCTTCCCCAGAAAGCCGCACGCCCCCGCCCGCAGGGCCTGCAGGACGTACTCGTCCACCTCGTAAGTGGTCAGGATCACGATGCGCACGCTGTCCAGGTCCGGATCCGCGGTGATCGCCCGCGTGGCCGCCAGACCGTCCAGCTCCGGCATACGGATGTCCATCAGCACGATGTCCGGTGTGGTGCGACGGACGACTTCGATGGCCTCGTGGCCGGTCTCAGCCTCGCCCACCACCTCCAGGTCGTCGGCCGAGTCGATCAGAATGCGGAATCCACCCCGCAGCAGAGCTTGATCGTCGGCGATGACCACCCGGATCGAGGCGTCCTTCATGCCGTCACCCTACGGCAAAACGGAGAGTTCGTCTCCGGGTACGGTGACGGAGATCGCCGCCGCCCTGTCACGTTCTCCGTGAAGCCCGGGGCCGGGACGGTGACAGCGACGGCGACGGCGACGGCGACGGCGACGGCGATCCAGAGGACCGTCGGCCGGGGGCTCAGCCGGTCGGATGCCCGCCGGTCGCGGACGCGGTCACGAAGCCGACTCGGTCGACGCAGCCGATGACGTGGATGGAGCCGATGACGTGGACGTGTCGTCCGTCCGCCCGGCTCGCTTCGCCGTCTGGATCTGCTCGTAGACGTGCGTGCGCAGTTCGGTGAAGCGAGGGGCGACCCGCGTGTGCAGTTGATCCCGTTCGTCGGGCAGGTCGATGTGGAGCTCGTCCTGCACGACGGTCGGCGAGGCGGAGAGGACGATGACCCGCTCGCCGAGGTAGACCGCCTCGTCGATGTCGTGGGTGACGAAGAGGATGGTGATCCCGCGCTCGTGCCACAGGACCCGTACCAGGTCCTCCAGGTCGGCGCGGGTCTGCGCGTCGACCGCCGCGAACGGCTCGTCCATCAGGAGGACTTGGGGCTCGTAGGCCAGCGCGCGGGCGATCGCCACGCGCTGCTGCATCCCCCCGGACAACTGCCAGGGATAGGCGTCGGCGGCGTCCTGGAGTCCCACCGACCGCAGTGCGTCGGTGACCAGCTCTCGGCGTTTCGCCTTCGGTATGCCCTTCTCCTTCAGGGGGAGTTCGACGTTGCCGGCGACCTTCATCCAGGGGAAGAGGCTGCGCCCGTACTCCTGGAAGACGATCGCCATTCCGGGCGGCGGGCCGGTCACCGGTACGCCGTCGAGGAGCACCTGGCCCGAGGTCGGGCTGAGCAGGCCGCCCATGCACTTCAGCAGGGTCGTCTTGCCGCAGCCCGACGGTCCCACCAGACAGACCAGTTCACCGGCCTTCACCGTGAAGGTGAGGTCGCGGACCGCCTCCACCTGTCGGCCGGAGCCTTGGTAGGTCTTCCGGAGGCCACATACGTCGAGCATCGTTCGCCCTTTCAGAATGTTCACTCACGACCGCCGGGTGGACGCGCGCAGGCCGTGGTACCAGCCGAGCACCCGGCGCTCGGCGAAGGAGAAGGCAACGGAGAGGAGGAATCCGAGCAGGCTGAGGAGCAGGATTCCGGTCCACATGTCGGGAATGGCGAAACTGCGCTGGAACTGAACCACGGTGAAGCCGATGCCGTTGTTCGCCGCGAACATCTCGCTGATGACCATGAGGATGATGCCGATCGAGAGGGCCTGGCGCAGACCGGCGACGATCTGCGGACTCGCCGAGGGCAGCACCAAGTTGCGCATCCGCCCGACACCGCGGATGTGATACGAACGCGCCGTCTCCAGCATCACCGAGTCGACCGCGCGCACGCCCTCCACCGTGTTCAGCAGGATCGGCCAGACACAGCCGCTCGCGATCACCACGATCTTCATCGTGTCGCCGATGCCCGCGAACAGCATGATCACCGGCACCAGCACCGGGGGCGGCACCGCCCGCAGAAACTCCAGTACGGGCTCGCAGAAGGCGCGCACCCCGCGGTGGGAACCGATGACGGTGCCCAGGCCGATACCCACGACGCCCGCGAGCGTGTAGCCGCCGGCCAGGCGCAGCACACTGGGCAGCAGGTCCGCGCGCAGGCGTTCGCCGGTCCACACCGAGGGGAAGGTGTCAAGGATCGTGCGCAGCGGCGGCCAGAACGGGTCGGTGCTCCCGTCCGACGCGGCCCACCACAGTCCCAGCAGCACCGCGGGCAGGCCTACCGCGAACAGCACCTGCCGTGTCAGCGCCCTCACAGTACGGTCTCCCCGCGTACGGACTGGTGCCATGCCAGCGCCCGCCGCTCCACCGCCCTGGCCCCCAGGTTGATCAGGAGCCCCAGGACTCCGGTCACCGTGACCAGCGCGTACATGTCGGGTACGGCCTGCGACGCCTGGGCGACCGCGATCAGCGAGCCGAGTCCCGGTGCGCCGATAACCAGTTCGGCCGTGATGGCGAGCACCAGGGCCACCGCCGCCGCGAGCCGGATCCCGGTCATGACGTACGGCAGAGCGGTCGGCCACATCACATGCCGGATGCGTGCCCAGGTCCCGAGCCCGTACGACCGAGCCGTCTCGTCGGCGACGGGGTCCACGTCCTGGACGCCGTACAGCACCTGGACGAGCACCTGCCAGAACGACGCGTAGACCACCAGCAGAAGCACCGAGCGCAGTTCGGTGCCGTACAGCAGTACGGCCAGCGGGATCAGTGCCACGGACGGGATGGGACGCAGGAACTCGATCGTCGACGCCGTCACTTGGCGCAGAAACGGGACCACGGTGATGAGCAGGCCGCAGAGGACGGCCGCACCCGACGCGATCCCCAGGCCGATGATCCAGCCGGTCAGCGTGTCCCCGAGTGCCGACCAGAAGGCGGCGTCACCGAGTTCCTCGCGCAGCGCGCCGGCGATCCTGCTCGGGGGCGGGAAGTAGTCGGCGTCGACCAGGCCGAGCCGCGGCACAGCCTCGCCGAGGGCGAGGAAGGTCGCGAGCCCTGCCGCTCCGAGTGCGATGTTCGGAATCCTCACGGCAGCAGCTCGTCCAGGTCCGGGGCGGTCTTGAACAGGCCGTCCTGCTCGCCGAGTTTCGCCAGCGTCTCCACCGAGGACCGGCTGATGTCCGCCGGCCACTTCGGCAGCGTCACCTTCGACAGGACGGAGGCCGGTATCTCCGTGTACGTGGCGACGATGTCGCGGACCTCGTTCGGGTGGCTGTTCGCGTAGGTCAGCGCCTCCGCGGTGGCCTGCTGGAACTTGTTCACCACTTCGGGGTTCTTCGTCGCGTACGACTGCGAGGTGAAGTACATGGCGACGGTGAGATCCTTGGCCACGTCCACGTAGGGTGACGCGATCTCCACGCCTCCCTGGTTCAGGATGGTGGTCAGCGCGGGCTCGACCGCCGTCGCGGCGTCCACCTGGCCCTTCTCCAGAGCGGCGGGCATCTGGTCGAAGGCCAGCTCCACGAACTTCACCTTCGACGGGTCTCCCCCGGCCTTGCGCACGGACTCGCGGACCGACGTGTCGAGGATGTTCTTCAGCGTGTTGACGGCGACCGTCTTGCCCTCCAGGTCCTTCGCGGACTTGAGAGAGCTGCCCTTCTTGACGACGATCGCGCCGTAGTCGTCGCCGTCCACACCGGTGGTCGCCGCACCGTTGGAGACCGCCTTCACCTGTATGCCGTTGCTCTGCGCGACCATCAGCGACGTCGTATTGCTGAAACCGAACTGGAACTGGCCGCTGACCACACCCGGCACAATGGCCGAGCCGCCCTGCGCCGTGGTCATCGAGACATCGAGACCGTATTTCTTGTAGATCCCCTGCTTCTGGCCGAGATAGATGGGGGCCACGTCGACGATCGGAATGACCCCGACCTTGACCTTGGTGGTACCGCCGCTTTCCGACGCGGAGTCGCCGGAATTCCCGGACGATCCACAGGCGGTGGCCACAAGCAGAAGTGAGGCGGCGGCGATGCCGGCGAATAGGCGTTGCATGGTCTGTCCTCCCGCGGACCGCACCGAAATGTTCCGGCCGGTTCGCGCGCGATGGGATGTGGCAGGGCGAAAGACGAAGGTTCATGAAATGGCGTCGAGTCCGACGTGCCAAAGGTGTCGTCCGCGGCCCACCCGCACATCCCCCGGGCACCGTCACTGGGTCGTACGGCAGCCGCCGTACGACGGGTGAGGGGTACGTTCACAGCCGTACCGGGCCGGGACCGCGGATGGTTACGGATCTGGGCCCGCTTCCGCAGGCAGGCCGCCATGCCCGGCAGCCCTGCAAACGCCAGAGGCCGAGGGCGTCGGCGCCTTCGGTCCCAGGATGAGGTGTTGAAAGATATGGGCCGGTGCCGGACACGGACGGGGCGTGGAATCCATGACGGAACAGGAGACGCGCCGGAAGCGGCGCGCGCGCTTCGAGGGACTGGCGCACGTGGTGACGGAACCCCTGCACCGGTACGTGTTGCGACGAACGGCCCCTGACATGGTCGAGGACGTTCTGTCCGAGACGATGCTGGTGCTGTGGCGTCGCATCGACCACGTACCGGGGCTCGGCACCGGCTCCCTGCCCGATCGCGATGACGTGCTCCCCTGGTGTTACGGGGTGGCGCGGGGCTGTCTGGCCAATGCCCGTCGGGCGGATGGACGCAGGCTCCGCCTGGTGGAGCGGCTGATCGGGGTGCAGCAGGAGTCTCCGGCCGTGGCCACCGATCACGGCGACCTGCACGCCGCGCTCGACGCGCTCGGAGAGCTGGATCGCGAGGTGGTGCGGCTGTGGGCGTGGGAAGGGCTGGCGCCACGTCAGATCGCGGAAGTGACAGGGTTGACGTCCAATGCGGTGAGCCTGCGGCTGCACCGGGCGAAAAAGAAACTCGCCAATCAGCTGCAGCCGGGGCGAAAGAATGCCGAGCGCCCCGGACACAAGATGAGTGAAGGAAGGAGCAGTCAGTGAATGACGACGAGTTGCTGGCCCTGCTGAGGGCCGGGGATCCGGCGCTGACCTCACGAGCTCCGCTGCCCGACGCCAATCGTCTTGTGGAGGCCGCCTTGCAGACCGACGCCGTAATCCTGTCCGAGAACACTGCCACCGACACCACAACTCGCACAGCGAAAGCCGCCGCAGGAAGGGGACGCCGACGTCTCTTCGGGCTCGCGGCCACTGTCGCACTGCTTATCGGAGGGGGTATCACCGTGGGAATCACAGCGAATTCCGGCGACGGTCACTCGGCCACAGCCAACACCCCGCTGTCCCTCACCCTCGCCGGGGACGGCAACAGCAAGTGCGCCGCACCTGTTCCCGATCAACTGGCCGGCTACCCGACGCTCTTCTACGGGACGGCCACCTCTGTGAAGGGGCCCCTGGTCACCTTCCATGTCGATCACTGGCTGCGCGGCGGTGGCACGGACACAGTCCTGGTGAACAGCGACCCCGACCTTCCGGAAAGGCTGACCTTCACGCTCGGTGAGCATTACATCGTGGCAGCCGACGAGAACGACACCATTCCCGTATGCGGAGCGAACTGGGCTTCGGAGGAGACCTGGAAGGAGTTCCGCCAGGCGCTCGAAAGGTAAATCACGCTGACCCAGAACACCCAGCACCAGCCTGCTGTGGGGGCGACTGCCAGGCCGAGGCCGGTGTCGGCCATTCCGCCCACGCGGTAACTCGTCATCAGCAGGCTGGTCGTCAGCGCAATGGAGGGCTGGGGATCTTCCTTCAGTCGCGTGGTGGGCTCGGGTCGTCCGTTCCTGGCGACGGCGGGCCGATCCAGTTCGGTCCCTGCACGTCGAACCGCTTGCCGTAGTCCTCGCCGGGCAGTGGTTCCATGGGCCCGGGACCGGCCCGTAGTCCGTCCAGCAACAGCCGGAGATAGCGCCGCCACAGCTCGGGCTGTCCGCTCCGCTCGGTCACAGCGGCCAGCATCTGCTGGATCATGGCCAGGTCCCAGGGTTCCGCGTCCGCACGCAGAAGACCCTGCTCCTTGGCCCGCTCGACGACGCGGTCGACGTTTCGCCGGATCTGCTCCTGGTGTCGCAACCCTGCCGGCACCGCGTGGTCACTGTGGAGCACGACCGCGCGCAGGCCGAGGTCGAGAGCCTGCAGTTCGGCCACGCGCTCCAGGCTGACCGTCAGTCCGCGCCATGCGTCGCTGTCCTCCGCCCCCTCCCGGGTCGCTTCCTCGACGCGCGCGAACATGTCGTCGACCAACTCGTCGATCAAGGCCTGTTTGTTGGGGAAATGGCGATAGGCCGTCCCCACCCCGAGCCCGGCATGGCGGGCGACATCGTCCAGCGTCGCCTTCAGACCGTGATCACGGAACACCTCGCGTGCAGCCGCGAGGAGCTTGCGGCGGTTCAGTTCCCGGTCGCGCCGCGGCTTGGGCGTACGCGCCCCGCCGGAACCGTCGCCCTCGCCGGATGTGGAGTGTGCCGCCATGCAGGGGTCTCACTTTCGGGGGGCGCGATCTTCCTGGCACATCGTACGACCGCACCATCCGCAGGTCCTGCAGCGTCGGCAGGTCACCGTCCTCGCACACCGCATCGAAATGGAGATTCAATCTCCGTTTCATGCTACGGTGGCGGCACGCCAAAGCGGAGATCCCATCTCCGCATGTGTTTCCGCTCGATACGACAGGAGAAGGCGCGATGTATGCACACGATGCGGTTGCGGGCCAGGGCATGAGGGAGCGGCGGCGATGGCCTCGACGCCAGGGGCGGATCGCCGCTTTGACAGCGGTCACAATCGTGGCCTGTGTCGGTCTGGCCGGCTGTGGAGCAGATGACTCTTCGGCCGGATCATCCGCGTCGGCATCGACGTCGGCCTCTGCATGTCCGACATCCACATCGGGAGCGCCGGGAGGTGGCGGCGCACCCGAGGGGATGCCCAGCGGTGTGCCGTCCGGAGCCTCGGGCGGTGAGGGCGCGAGCTTCGTTCAGGCGAAGACGATCAAGAAAACCGACAACAGCACCAGCACGGTCATCAACCCCACCGGCCCGGCAATCACGTGCGGCACGTCGGCGGTCACGGCGACCGACGACATCACCTACTCCTCGCCGACCACCCACGGCACGAAAGCCGACCTGAAGCTCGACGTTCAGGTGCCCAAGTCCTCGGGCAAGAAGCCTCTGGTGGTCTACATAACAGGCGGCGGCTGGATGTTGTCCGACCGGACCGCCAACCTGGATCAGCGCACCTACGTCGCCGACCAGGGCTATGTGGTCGCGAGTATCCAGTACCGCACCACGGCCAATGGCGCCACGTACAAGGACGCTCTTGCCGACGTAAAATCCGCCATCCGCTACCTGCGGGCCAACGCCGACACGTACGGGATCGACGCGGACCACGTCTTCGTGTGGGGCCAGTCGGCGGGCGGTTACTTGGCGGCCATGACCGGCGTCACCAACGGCGACAAGACGTACGACGTCGGCGATCACCTCGACCAGAGCAGCCAGGTCCAGGGAGTGGTCGACGAGTTCGGCCCGGCCAACCTCTCGGAACTCGCCTCCGACTACGACCAGGCCGCCAAGGACAGCAACTACGCTGCGGGCAACGCGGCCGCGCAGTGGATCTACGGCTCCGGGACCACCAAGTCCATCAAGGAGTACAGCCGCCAGATGGCCGCCGCCGACCCGGCCACCCACATCTCCTCCTCGACTCCCCCCTTCCTTCTCCTGCACGGCGACGCCGACCCCTTGGTCTCGCCCAGCCAGACACTGAATCTGTTCACCGCCCTCAAGGACGAGGGTGTCGACGCCGAACGCGTGGTGCTCACGGGGGCAGGTCACGGCGACATGACTGTCACGGCGGCCTCTTCTTCCGCCTCTCCGGGCGGCCCCTCCGACTCCGCCGGTTCATCCGCCGACGGCAGCGCAAAGCCGTGGTCCACCACGAAGGCGATGAACTTCATCACGGACTTCCTGGCCGGCCACACCGAATAAGCCGTCGCTGACGGCTCATCGACGACCACCGCGACCCGTTGCGGCACGGGGCCCACGTCCTTCATGGCACAGCGACGGTCGCTGTGGCTCCGTACTGGATGAGGGGCCCGCTTCAGAGCAGCTACCTTGGGCCGGCCCATCACCTCACTCATGCGGAGGGAAGGGGCGTGTGGGCGTCGAGGGCCGCCGCACGGAGGGCGGCGGCTACCCGCGTCACGGCCTGAGTCGGCGGGGCGAGGAGACGGGCGAGGAGCAGGCGCCGCTGTTCCTGTGGGCCGCCGCGGACGGGGAGGACGCGTACTCCGGGAGGTACGGCGGAGACGAGTGAGGCGGGAAGGGTGGTCAGTCCGCAGCCTGCGGCGACGAGGTGGAGTTTGGCCAGCCAGTCGCGGGCGGTGTGGGCGATCTCGGGACGCTCGTCCAGGCCCGGCCACACGCCCATCAGGCGGTCCTCGCCCGATGAGGACCCGGCGATCCAGCGCTGCCCCCTCAGATCGGCCACATCTACGTATTCGCCGCGGGCGAGGGGGTGCGTGGCGGGCACCGCGAGACGCAGAGGGCGTTCCGTGAGTGTCTGCAGTGCCAGTGGAGGCGACTCGGTATCCGGCGCGCGGAACGGCGGTGCCGAGGCAAGCAGAGCCAGATCCAGGCTGCCCGCCCGCAGCGCTCGGACCAGAGCCGGAGTGCCGCCCTCGCGGCCGACGACGTCGAGTCCGGGGTCGCTTTCGCGCAGTGCGGTAAGAGCTCCGGGCAGCAGCACGGCGCCGGCACTGGGCACCCACCCCAGACGGACCGTCCCGGTCTGCTCCGGCCGGCCGGACAGTTCCCTGGCGGTCGCGGCGATCTCGTCGAGCACGACGGTCGCGCGGCGCATGACGACATGGCCCGCGGGCGTGAGTCGGGCACCGTCGCGCCGACGCTCCAGCAGGTCCGTGCCTGCCGCTCGCTCGATCGCCGCGATCTGCCGGGAGACCGCGGACTGGGTGTAGCCGAGCGATGCCGCGGCCGCGGTGAAGGTTCCCTGCTCGGCCACGGCTCGCAGGACGCGCAGTGCGGTCAGTGACACATCGGTGAAGTCCATGATGTTTACGCATGCTAGCTGTGCCGAACTCTCGTTGGACTCATGGATCAGGGGTTTCTAGCGTGGACGTATGACCACTTCACGCATCGCCCTCGTCACGGGGGCCAACCAAGGTCTCGGCCGGGCCTTCTGCGAAGGACTGGCGGCCCGCATGGATCCGCAGGACCTGGTCCTGCTCACCGGTCGCAGTCAGCAGCGAGTGGCGGACGCCGCCCGGGAAGTCACCCAGCTGTCCGCTACCCGTGCCCGTGTCGAAGGCCGGGTCCTGGATGTCACGGACACCGACGCCATCGCCCGTCTCGCCGAGGATCTGCGGGCCCGGTACGCAGGGGTGGACGTCGTCATCTCCAACGCGGTCGCCCGTCTGCTTCCCGAGGAGTCACAGGCCGAGCGGGCCGACGAGTTCATCGACGTCTCCAACACCGCCACCCACGCGATCCTGCGCTCCTTCGGCCCCGTGCTGCGCCCGGGCGGCCGACTGCTCGTTGTCGCCAGCAGCCTGGGCACTCTCGGTCACCTGGACGGCCGGCTGCACCACTTGTTCGACGGCGCGAGCCTGGACCAGGTCGAGTACACCGTGGAGTCGTGGCGCAGCGCCATCCACCACAAGACCGCCGCGGAGGCGGGCTGGCCGCTGTGGCTGAACGTGCCCTCGAAGGTGGCCCAGGTCGCCGCCGTTCGCGCCGTCGCCGCCGAACGCCGTGCTCGGGACCTGGCCGACGACACGCTCGTCGCAGCCGTCTGCCCCGGCATGGTCGACACCGCGACCTCACGCCCGTGGTTCAGCGACTACAGCCAGGCCCAGCCTCCCGCCCGGGCCGCTGAAACCGTCCTCGATCTGGTCTTCGCCGAGCACGTCGACCCCGCTCTCTACGGCGAGCTCGTGCGCTTCGGCAAGGTCGTGCCCTGGCACGACGGCACGCCTCCGGTCGAGCAGGACGGAATGCTCGTCCCCTGACCGCACGAACCGCCGTCCGCCCGCAGCGCCCGTGGGCGCTCCAAGGCCAAGCCTTTCAGCAAGGAGTCCATTCATGAGTGCCATCACCACCCCGTTCGGTTTCGCCAGCACCGCCGGCGAGGTCGTGTCAGGAATCGATCTCACCGGCCGCCGTACGGTGGTCACAGGCGCCTCCTCCGGAATCGGCACGGAGACGGCCCGCGCCCTGGCGGCCACCGGTGCGGCCGTCACCCTCGCCGTACGGGACGTGGCAGCGGGCGAACGCGTCGCCAAGGACATCACCGGATCGACCGGCAACCAGGACGTGCGGGCCGTGCATCTCGACCTGACCGATCCCGCGTCCATCACGGCCTTCGCCACCACCCGGCAGGGCCCCCTGCACGTCCTGGTGAACAACGCGGGCGTCATGGCCTGCCCCGAGCAGTACACGGAGCAGGGCTATGAGTGGCAGTTCGCCACCAACCACCTGGGCCATTTCGCCCTCACCACCGGCCTGCACGGCGCGCTGGCCGCCGACGGCAACGCCCGTGTCGTGGTGGTGAGTTCCACCGGCCACCAGCAGTCGCCGATCGTGTGGGACGACGTCAACTTCGCCTTCCGCCCCTATGACCCGTGGCTCGCCTACGGACAGTCCAAGACCGCAGGCGTCCTGTTCGCAGTGGAGGCGACCCGGCGCTGGGCCGACGACAACATCACCGCCAACGCCCTGATGCCGGGCGCCATTTACACGAACCTGCAACGACACACCGGCGGCCGGGGCAGTGGCCGTGTCCCCGCCGAGCTGATCAAGTCCGTCGGACAGGGCGCCGCCACGTCGGCGCTCCTCGCCACCTCACCACTGCTCGAAGGCGTCGGCGGCCGCTACTTCGTCGACTGCAACGAGACTGAGATCGTCGACCGGCGCTCCGGCAGCCTGCACGGCGTCGCCCGCTACGCCGTCGACCCGACGGGCGCCCGGCGCCTGTGGGACCTGTCGCAGGATCTCCTTGCCGACGCCGCCTGAGCGTCCGGGGACCAGGGGCCCGCGGCCTTGAGACAGCAGGCACCGTGGCGCTGACGATGTGTCGTGCGGCCTGCCCAACCCGACACCGAAACCGGCAGCTACCGGCGCCAGGCCCGCCCCGGCAACGGGATCCACCGGGCAATCGACAAGGCCGACCCCGCCCGGTCGGGCCCCCCGGCCCCCCCCTCAGCAAGCGCCGGACCCCCTGCCGAGCGGAGACAACCCGGCACGTCGTACTGAACCCCGTCGTCTTCCACGCCAGCTGCCAGGACCACCACTGCCGGCATCTGGATGCGCCTTCAGCCAGGCCGTCGGCGGCGCTGCCTCACGACCGGGCAGGACGTCGATGGGGTGGTGGCCTTCACCGTCCGTGATCACGGTGGCATACGTGTAGCCGCGGCGTGTGGCGAAGACATCGACCCCGAGGACCCGCGGCGTACTGAACTGCGGGTCCGGCAAGGCCATCACCCGGCGCAGGAGCGTCATCCGCCCGACAACGAGGCCCAGTTGGGACGCCAGCCTCTTGCCGGACCGTCCGGCCAGCGCGAGCCCGATACGCTCCAGAACCCGGTCGAGCCGGATGGTGCGACGCGCAAACAGACAGGTCAGCCGCACGAACGTGTGCGGGTCGCGTCGGATGGCCAAGGGGGCATCCGAGTTCCGTGCGACAGCCGCCTACGCTCTCTCGGTATGCAGCGCAGCAACGTCACGCGGGACGACGGCACGTGGGTGGGCCTGTCCTTGGACGTGCAGGACCGGCACCAGCCGGGACTGTGTGTGTTCAGTGCCGGGCCGCGACTGCTGATCTCCCAGCTGTCGCGGCCTGTGCTGCTTGCCGTTGTCGAAGAGCAGCTCGGGGGCGTGGATTTCTGGCGCACCGACGCGTACCGCCCCTTTGTCCCGCCGCTGCGTGCCGATGTGGCTCGCGCCCTGGCGGGCAGCGCGCAACGGTGGGCTCACCGCTTCGCGCAGTACCTCATCGACTCACCGGACAGCCCGTTGCACGAGGGCCGGTGGCTGCTCTCGTGTGAGAGTCCGCTCCGGCGCTGGCGTCACCCCAACACTTCGCATGCCGAGTACTGGAGCTCGATGCTCGTCGACGGTCATCCGGACGGATACATCGACTGGTTCATCCATTCTGGGGCGTGGGAGGTCCTTCCGCTGCGGCCGATGCCCGACGCCGACGACAGCCGGGTCAAGGCATACCGCAAGCAAGCCCGTGAAGGAACGCTCCCACCAGTCCTGTTGTGGTGGGTCAGTGGCCTGGACTGCCATCTGATCCTGGACGGACACGCGCGGCTCGCCGCGGCGATCGCCGAGTCCATCGAACCCCCGCTGCTGCAGTTGCACCGCACGGTGCCGCGCGGCGACCTGGCCGCGCGCGTCGATAAGGCCGTGAGCTTCTACGAGAACGAACTGGCACGCTTCAACGAACTCCGCGCCGTCCACGGCCCCACCGTCCCGGACGGCGCCGCCACCGCCGGCCCACAGCTCGTCCGCCTCCTCCACGACCTGAACACCGCGGAACAGCCGACCTGGGCCTGGCCCCTGCCCGGCGGAAAGGACCAGTGGCGTCACATCGCACGCGAAGTGACAGCCGGCCAAGACTTTCCCATCATCTGAATCCTGCCGAATCCCTCCGTCACGTCCCGGGACACCGCCCACCGCGAGCGCGCCATACAAGAGTTGCGGAGCATCCCGGCTGTCTGAAAGTGCCCACCGGCATTGCGGAGACGTCCGCCCCTGCTGCCCTCTCCCGTGGGCCCCGCGCGCCGCTGCCTCCGCCGGACACCGCACCGGGCGCCAGGCAGAGCACACCGATATGGGTACCGAAATACGCGATCCTCGGCGGAGGCCTGCTCGGGTCCAAGGGAGCGAACCAGTCGAACGGCACGAGGTTGACCAAGCCCAGCGCCTGGTGGACGTGGCTGCCGACACTCTGTCCCGAACTACTGCTTCTGGTGCAGGTGCGAAGTCCGCAGTCAGAGGTGACGCCCGGCACGCGCGCGGGCAGGTCTCGGTTGCAGGCCGCTCCCGCGCGCGGATGGGCGGGTACTCCCCGGCGGTTCCGTCACGAACTCAACGGGACGGCTTGACCGGGGACCGCATGCCGAGCCACTGCTCGGCGCCACATGCCTCGAACCGCTCCACCTCGGCAAACCCCAGCTTCGCCGCGAGACGCATCGAGCCGACGTTGGCGGTCTGAGTGGTGAGCACCACCGGCTCGCCAGGAAGCGTGTCGGCAAGCCAGCCGAGTGCCGCCGCGCACGCCTCAGCAGAATCTGGCCGATCATCGACCCGTCGAGATCAACAACGAAACTCCCAGGCCACCCAAGACACAGGCCCCAGATCCTCCACCCGCGGCACGCTAACAGATGGTCAAACAAGCTAACGGGAAAGGCTTAACGCCACCTAGATCCGAACCCAAACAGGACTAGCCGAGTTCCTTGGGCCCGTAGTGGGCGGCTGCCGCTCCTGTCTCCAAGGCCCAATAGCGGTCTCCGTATGACCAATGCCACCACTCTGTGGGGTAGTTGACCAGGCCGACAGCGGTGAGCGCAGTACTCAGGATGTGCCGGTGAGAGCGAGCAGCGTCGTTGATGTTGTCGGCCTGCGTGTAGCAGGCGCCCGCACTCTCCTCAGGAGTCGCGTTCATGCGGGTGCCCATGTCGAGTTCATGGCCGTCGTCATCGGCCAGCGTCAGGTCAACGGCGGCTCCAGCGCTGTGCGGTGCGATCTCGGGCGGCGACACGTAACGGCTGGCTGCTGAGCGGACCTGCTCAGCTGTCCATTCCGGATGCTCGGCCCGCAGTTGGCCTGCGTATTCGTCGAAGTAGTGGCGTTGAAGGGATGGTGGGCGATACCCCTCGACAAACAGCAGCCGCATCCCATGAGGCAGATGTGCCTGGGCCTTGAGGAGACGGTCGAGCACTCCTGCCCGCAGGTAGGCGAAGGCGCCGGCGGAGTCCTGCCACTTCCGCTTGTCGACCAGCAAGGCACTGTCTCGGCGCACATCCACAAGCGGCTCACCGCACTCCTGAACAGGCACCGCTGCGACCTTCGGGTCCGACATCAGAACGATCTCAGTCATGACACGATCATCTCGTGGCCTTGCGCCCCCTTCAGCCTGGATCTTCCGAGCTGCCGTGACAACGCGTGTCCCAAATCGGGTCAGTTCATGGCCGTGCCGCGTTCAGCTCGTTCGGGGAAGGGCTGTCTGAGGTTCGCTTCGAGGCAGTTGACCTGGATCACCCTGGCGGATTGGAGGATGCCGAGGTCTCGGGCCGCTTCAGTGAGGGTGCTCGCCGTTGGCGCCTCCCGTGTGGCCAGTGACTGGCATCGCTCACAGAGCAGAGACGCCGGGCTGGGTCGGCGCCTGACCAAGCGCTGGTCTCGGCCGCCAGTGGCGCATTCCGAGGAACAGCGCTTTCTCGCCCTGCCGGGCGGATGAACTGGAATTGATACTCCAGGCGCACCGGCAAGTCCCGGTGCTGCGCTACTACGCGGCTCTGCCCATCCGTGAGATCGCACAGCTCCTGGACGTCCCCGAAGAACCATCGAGAGCCGCTGACACGCGGCTCAGGCAGTGGTGCGGGCGCGGCTGCGGCAGGTGGAGTCGGTCTGACATCATCTCGTTAACCGGCCCGGAGGAGGACCACAGTTGCGGCTGGCCCTCGGCACGATCCGTGAAGCGGCCAAGGACGGCGGCAGTGGCTCTGCGCAGGGTCCACGCCGCGTCTGGATGAAGCGTCCCGGCACGATTGCCGGTGCGTTGGTCGCTGCGGCGGCCATCGGCCTGGTTTTCCTGGCGTACGGGTTTGCTGATGATGGCTCGGACGGTTCCCGGCAGGATCAGGGACGGGCCCTGACCGACGTGGAACGGATTGCCTGCTCGCCGAAGATCGTCGAAGGAGATGTCGAGGCGATCCAGGAGCACCCCGAACAGGCCGACGCCGTGAAAGTCACGCTCACCGTCACAGACTGGATCAAACCGAAGCAGGGAACTCAGCGACAGATCCAGTTCACCACCATGAGCGCCAATTGGAAGGGCGAGCCTGCCTACTCGGCGGGGGAACACCTGCTGGTGGTTGTGATGGACCGTCCCGACGAGCCGGCGGACACCTTCCGGGTCGACGGGGCAGGGACATCACGGACCCTGGCGGCCGTCCGCAGCCGGATCGACAAGGATCTTCCCGCGGCAACAAAGACGGAGTGCCCTGCCTTCTGGCGCAATCGAGGCGAGTAGAGCACGGGGTGCCCGGACAGTTGACCTTGCACCGGCTGTGGTGCGATGGGTCCAGCGAGGCAGAGGTTCGGACGTTGATCTGGCGATATCCCGGGTGAACCCCGTTCAGGCGGTATGGGTGCCGGAATCCGTGATCATCGGCGCGGGCCTGCTCGGGTGCGAAGGCAGTGAACCACCCCAAAGCGACCTCCTATCGCGCGGCCAGCCGGCAGCCGGTTTCAGCGGACTGATCGTGCAGGTAGCGGGACTGTTCCAGAGGCGTGAGAGTGGTGTCGATGGCCTGGCAGATGTTGCGGATCGCGTGGGCCGGGTCGGGCAGGTCGACGTTCCACAGCCCGACGGAGCTGCCCGTGTCGATGGCCAGGGTTTGTCCGTCCGGGCTGAACGCGACTGCTGCGAGTGAGCGGGTCGGCAGGGTGATGCGGGTCTGGCTGGTGGCGAGATCCCACAGCTGGACTCCTCTGACGCTGCCTGCGGCCAGGGTGCGTCCATCGGGGCTGAACGCCAGCGACGCCACCTCACCACTGGCGCTGAAGCTGTCTTGGAGCCGGCCGGTGCGCCTGTCCCATGTGCTCACGACCCCGCTACTGCTTGCGGTGGCCAGGGTGTGCCCGTCCGGGCTGAACGCGAGAGACATTGTGCTTGGGCGGCTCGGCTTGATGGTGCGCTGTGTGCGGCCGGTTGCGGTGTCGAGAAGCGTGACCTGGTCGCCGCCGTCCTTGATGTCCACGACGGCAAGTGTGCTGCCGTCCGGGGTGAACGCCACGGCCCTGACGGACTCGCCGGGGCTGGTGTGGGCCGTGTGTAACGCGCCAGTTGAAAGGTGCCAGATCCGCACCGTGCCTTTCTCACCGACGATGGCGAGCCGTGTCCCGTCGGGGCTGAAGACCGCCGTGTCGATGACGCTCAGGGTAAGGGTTTTGAGTAGACGGCCCGTGGCAACGTCCCGGACCTCGATCCCCCTGTTCTTGGCGGCCCGGGCAGCCAGGGCGCGCCCTGCCGGACTGAACCCCACGGCCGCGAGGCGGGAACCCGTGTCGGGCGACTGTTTTCCGCGGTCTGCCAGGTCCGTGTCGAGCGCCAGGGTTGCTTTGCAGTCGCCGGTCCTGATGTTCCAGAGCTGTATTGACCCACGGCCGGGCGGCCCTTGGCGGACCGTGGCCATCGTGCGTCCGTCCGGACTGAACGTCATGTCGGCGATGTATGTGCTCGCATGGCCCGACAGAGTCGTCTGAGGGCGATCGGCAGACAGTCGGTGGACGCGGATGGTGGGGTCCACGTTGCTGCTGGTGACCAGGGTGCGGCCGTCCGCGCTGAGGGCCATTTTCAGGGCCCCTTGTCCGTGGTGACCGGCGGTCACGGTGGCGATCGCTGTGCCGGAGGCGGTGTCCCACAGTCGCGCTGTGTCCCCCTGGCTCCGGGTGGCGAGGGTCCGCCCGTCCGAGGCGAAGGCCATGAGCCCGACGGGGTCGTCGCTGATGGTGCGCCGGACCGTGCCGGTGGCCACCTCCCGCAGTTGCATCAGACCGTCGGTGCGGGCAATCGCGTATGTCCGGCCGTCCGGGCTGAAAGCCACCGAAGCGCTCTTGCTTCGGCTGTCGTGGATGGTCCGGGTGCGGCCGGTGGCGAGGTCCCACAGCTGCACCCGTCCGTTGCGGCCTGCCGCGGCGACCGTCCGTCCGTCCGGGCCGAATGCGACCGCCTCTGGGTCGCTGGTGAATCTGTGCCGTGGGCGGCCGGTGGCCACATCCCACACCCGTACAGCCGCCGGGGAGGAGGTGGCCACGGTGCGGCCGTCAGGGCTGAAGTCCATCCCGCGTACCGCACCGTCGGGGACGGTGAAGGTTCTCAGTTTCCCGCCGGTGACCGGATCCAACAGGCGTACCAGCCCGCCGCTGGCGACAGCGAGGGTGCGTCCGTCGGGGCTGAACGCCGCGACTTCGCCGCTGTCGTAGCCGGCGAGCGTGTTTCGGAGCCGGCCTCCGGGCAGGCTCCAGATCCGCACCTTGCCGTCTCGGCTGTTGGCGGCGACGGTGTGTCCGTCCGGGCTGAGGGCGATGGAATCCACGGGTTTGGTGCCGCCGGTGAGGCGCTTGCGCAGCGGTAGAGCCGCGGCGGCATACAGGGCGGCGGTCGCTTCGCGGGTCGGGTTGGTCCGGTAGGCATGGACAGCAAGCAATGAGGCGAGGTCGGGTTCGGAGTCCAGCAGTGCGCTGGACTGGGCGGCCAGTTGCCGGGACTGGGCGAGGTGTTGGGCGGTGACCGCGTTCTGCCACTGCCCCACGGCGAGGCCGGCGGCGACGAGGGCGAGGCACAGGGCGGCGATGACCGCGGTGAGCACCAGCCGGTACCGGCGACGGCCCTTCTGCTCGTGGTTGCGGCTCGCGTCGAGGAAGGCGTGCTCAAGGTCGTTGAGGTCTTCGCGCGGTGCGCCGCCGAAGTGTTCCTGGGCGGCGGCAAGTCGGCTTCCCCGGGACAAGGCACCTTCTTCGCGGCCCAGTTCCTGCCAGGCGTGTGCCGCTTCGGTCAGGTTCCGGTGCACACGCAGGCGTTCGCGGTCCTCCTCGATCCACCCGCGCAGCCGGGGCCAGGCCGTGATCAGGGCCTCATGGGCTATCTCGACCGTGTCGCCGTCCAGGGTGAGCAGCCGCGCCCCGGCGAGTGCCTCCACCACCTGGCCGGTGTCGTCCCCGCCGGTGCCCAGCAACTCCGCGCGCTCGACGGGACGGCGGGTGTCGGGGGTGCCGTCGCCGGGGGCGACCAGGCGCAGCAACACCCGGCGGGCGGCCGCCGCCTGGTCTTCGGTGAACCGGCCGTAGAGCGTCTCGGCGGTCTTGGCGATCGCGCCGTCCAGGCATCCGGCCGCCTCGTACCCGGCCATGGTCAGTGTCTTGCCGCGACGGCGGTGCCAGGTCTCCAGCAACGCATGGGACAGCAGCGGCAGCCCGCCCGGTGCGTCGGCAACTTCCTTGACCAGCCGGGCGGTCAGGGCGCGTTCCACGTGCAGTCCGGCGGCCGTGGCCGGCTTGACGACAGCGTCACGCAGTTCTGTTGGGCTCATCCCTCCGGCCAGGAGGTTGGCATCGCGCAGTGCCTCGGCCAGGTCACGGTGCTCGGCGCAGCGGCCGTAGAAGTCGCCGCGCACCGCCAGCAGCACCCGCAGGCGGCTCTCAGGCTGCCGGGCTGTCAGCAGCAGATCGATGAAGCGGGCGCGCTCGGCGGCATCGTGGCAGAGGGTGAAGACCTCCTCGAACTGGTCGACGATCACGACCGTGTCCGCCCCAGCGCTGCCGTCGCCGGGAACTGCGCGTGTGAGGAGGGGGGCATGGGTGCGGGCGGGACGTTCGCCCGGGGTGAGGATCCGGATCGCGGCCGGACGCAGGTCCGGTTCCTGAGTCTGTCGGAGGGCGGGTATCAGGCCGGCCCGCAGCAGGGAGGACTTGCCGCTGCCGGAAGGGCCGAAGACGGCCGCGAACCGGTGACGGCGCAGCAGGCCGACCAGGTCGGCGGTGAGTTGTTCCCGGCCGAAGAACAAGGCGCTGTCTCCGGCCTCGAACCGTGCCAGACCCCGGTACGGCGTGAGCGATCCGTCGTCGACCTGGGAGCTGTCACCGGCTATCTCCTCCGCCGTCTCCTTCCACCGGGCCTCCCATTTGACCAGGTCTCCACCGCACGCCCCCACGTAGGCCAGGGCCACCGGCAGCGTCGGCAACTGCTCGCCGGCTGCCGCCTGCGACAGCGTGGTCACCGAGTAGCCCGCCCGCTGCGCCAGCGACCGGTAGGTGATCCCGTCCGCGTCCGCCCTCAGCTTGCGTAACTCGAACGCGAACCGCTGCACCGGTCCCGCCGCCGGATCCACCGGCACCTCACGACGACCCCCCACACCCTCACCCCTCCAACTGCCCCTGCATCAGAGGGGGCAGCCAATTCATGTACCTCGATGGCACCCGAAAGAGCTCGCGTGCCGCGTTTCATTGTTCGGCCGCCAGAACGCTACTGCCGAACAATGCGCCAGCCGCTGAACTCGGTGATGCGAGCGGCGCGGAGAACCGCTCTGTCGTATCCCTGCTGGTCGTCAGCGGCCAGCAGGGCGGCCTGCAACCGCGCCAGCAGGATCGAAGGCTTCGCGCTCTCCCCCACCCAGTGCGGGCCACACCGCACCCGCCCCACGACACGCCCAACCAACACCTCACCCAAGAGGACTCTGTCTGCGCATGCAATCCCCACCTCTCCTCCCCACTTCACCGGAAAATTCACTCTCCGCAAGATTTCGATTACTCAAAGTCCTCACGGTGGCCGGTTCGTCGCGGTTGGGCTGGCTGGACGCCTTGCGCGGCATCGCCGCGCTCGTCGTGGTGTTCGACCACTCGGCGTACACGTTCATGGCCGACTTCCGGAGGGAGTTGATGCCGCAGTTCAACACGAGCCGGTACGGCATCATGGTGTTCTTCCTGGTGAGCGGCTACATCATCCCTGCGTCGCTGGAGCGCCGTGGCTGCGTCCGTACGTTCTGGATCGGACGGATCTTCCGCGTGTACCCGCTGTGGGCGGCTGTCCTCACCGTGCTTCTTGCCGTCAACCTCTTGGGCATTGCGGAGATGCGTGACCTCGGTCAGCAGAGCGCGGCCGCCGTGGCGGTCGCCCACGCCACCATGCTCCAGGAGTTACTGGGGACACCCAATCTCCTGCTCATCCTGTGGACGCTCTCATACGAGATGGCCTTCTATCTGCTCGTCGTCGCACTTTTCTCGGTCCGCCTTCACCAGCAGTCTGCGGCGGTCGCGGTCACCCTGGCCGTGCTTGCCACTGTGAGCGTGATCGCAGGGGTGGTGCTGCCTGCTTCTGCCCTGTCATGCCTGGTCGGCACCGGCCCACTCATCGCCTTCGCCTCGATCGCGATGGGGATCGCCATCTGCTGTGCGAGCGCCAGGCCACCCGTGCTTCGAGTGTTCGGAGGTGTGTTGGGCGGGGCGCTGGCGCTCGCACTGGTCCTGCTCAATGGCACGGTCCCGCTATGGGAGGGGCTGGTGATCCTCGCCGTGATGTTCCTCGGCACCGCCGTCTACCGTGCCGACAACGGTCAGATCACCTGGCGCTATGCGGCTGGCACCGCCGTCATGGTTGTCGGCTGTGCCGTGGGGAGCGCGTACTGGTACGGCGACGGTGACCACTTCACACGGCGCGGCTGGATCGTCGCATTCCTGCTGGCTGTACTCACCTTCGGCGCCGGACTGGCGACGCGCCACCAGCGCATACCGCGGATACTCACCGGATTGGGAACGATCAGCTACTCGATCTATCTGGTGCATCCCGTGCTGCTGACGGTGATCGACAGCACCATCGGCCGACGGCGGCAGGACAATCTCACGCTCGAAGCGGCGTTCTTCACCGTGCTACTGCCTCTGTGCCTGCTGACCTACCGCTACATTGAAGCGCCTGGCCAGGCCTTGGGCCGCAGGTTGGCCCGCCACACGCAGCCGCCGTGACGAACGCTCGTTCCGCACACCTTTGCGGTGCCACTGCTGACGCGTGTGTACCCG
Source organism: Streptomyces sp. NPDC058697 (assembly GCF_042715345.1). Classification (NCBI taxonomy): domain Bacteria; kingdom Bacillati; phylum Actinomycetota; class Actinomycetes; order Kitasatosporales; family Streptomycetaceae; genus Streptomyces; species Streptomyces sp. NPDC058697. The sequence continues at coordinate 24,018 of NZ_JBHXSU010000010.1, read as the reverse complement.
ATCCGGATCGGCTAGGGCTACTACCTGGAAGCCAACGGCCCGGTGGCCAGCAAACCGTACATGCTGTTGCGGAAGGCGCTGGCGCGGTCGGGAGCGGCTAGGGCTGCTCTGGTCCGGGACAACGCGATCGTCCTGCACGCGATGAAGTGGGACGACGAGATCCGTGGCCCCGCCTCGCTGGCCCCGAAGGCGGTGGAAGTGACCGATGAAACTGGAGTTCACGCGGGTGCCCCAAGATGGTCGGCCGCCGGTTCGGCGCAAGTCTGCAGGTGAGCATCCTGCGCGGGGCGGTCCCAAGCGGGCGCGGGGTTCTCGTACTTACGGGCAGACTCCGCCAGCGGAGCCAGAATCTTGCACGGCCATGCGGGAATCCGGAAGCCGCTGCTCAGGCGATCCATCCCTCACCGTGTCGGTGGCGGTCCAATCCCACAGCGGAGAACTCATCCTCTCCGGTGCTCGCCACGACGCCCATCCGTCGAAGCGCCTGTGAGATGGCGCTGCCGGCTGGCGGAAAGGGCTGGCCCTCCTGTACATGGAGCGGGCCCAACACGATGGTGCCGCCATCCCACACGGCAGCCTGCTGCTCGCCCACCCCGCCGAAGTACTCGGCTTCCACGTAGGCCACCGGCCCAGCGGTCGACCAGTCAGCGAGGGTCTTCTCGAACCCTCCCGGCAACCGCCGGAACCCCAAAGGTCCTGCCTCGCTGCCATCCGTGACGGAATCAAAGAGGGCGTCTGTCATCGGCATCAGCGACAGGCCCTGTCCGAGCGATGCCAGCCGAGCATCAGGCAGATCCTGCGCAGCGGCGCGCAACACCTCTCTGCCGACGATCACTGCTTGCAAGTCATAGCCCATCCCAACACCCCTTCACCGATCCGGAGGCCCCATTTTGGTGCACGTGTCGAAGCCGAACCCGTGCGGCACCCCGGCTTAAACAACCGCGCCCCCCAGCGGCGACGCGACCTGGGTGAACTGCCGCGTCCGGCCTGGACGTCGACCAGATGGTGCCGCTCGCGGAGGGTTGGGACAGCGGCGCCTCCGGCTGGACGTCGCAGCATCGCGAGGCCTACGCAACCGACCAGGATTCCGAGACGTCCCTGGTCGCCGTCACCGCCCGCTCCAACCGCAGCCAGAGCGACCAGGACCCGGCAGAGTGGTGCCGCCTGCCCCGGCGACGCGGTGCGCTGCCAGTACGCCTGCGAGTGGGTGGGCACCAAGCTGCGGTGGGGCCTGGCCGCCGACAACACCGAACTCGCGGCCCTGCAGGACATCGCTCTCGGCTGTCCGCTCCAATCCGTGACATACGGAGCCCGCCGCGTACTGCCCCTGCGCAGACAGAGCGCGGCCCCGGCTGGACGCGGGAGTCCAACCGAGGCCGTGAGCGCGAGAGTGGGTCCGTGCCGGTTCTGTCACCGCGGCACGGACCCACGCTGAACCTATGCCGACTTTCCGGAAGGAGGTCCCGGAGTCTTGCAGAGCGGTGCCACGGTGGTAGGTGGTGACAGTGAGCGGGTACAGCGGACGTGTCGGGCATGACCGGTATGGGCCGTCCTCCCGACCCCGTGGCGGGAGGACGACCCCGGCCCTTTCCGGTGGCCGCCCGGTCAGTACAGCTTGTTGACGGCCGTGGTCGTCGTCTTCTTGAAGGCGGTCACGGGCGCATTCTTGAAGTCGCCCATCTGTCCCCACTGGACGACGGTGACGGTCCTGCCGTCCCGTCCGACCGACAGCAGGGCGATGTCGGTGGCGCCCGAGGACGTCTCGGTGTGCAGGCCGCGGACGCGGGCACCCTCCTCGACCGGCAGCGTGCCATAGTCCCGGCCCTCGGCCTCGACGTCGGGCGAGGACTTCTCGATGCGGTTGGCGCAGGTGCGGATCAGGTCGTCGTAGTGCTTCGCCAGGGCCTTGGCCTGGGTGGCCGTGCCCGTCACGACGGTCAGCTGCACGGCGCTGGTGTCCAGGTCGGTCCGGAACTCCCGGTGCCGGTAGTCGTAGTCGAGCACGCCCTCGGTGCTCACGCACAGGCCCAGTGCCTCCGGGAACCCCTCGGTGACCGGTCCGGCGGTCCAGGACGACGCCGGGTGCGGCGGCAGCTGTGACGCCGAGAGGAACGTGGGCACGGCGGCCTTCGGCGCGGCGCCTGCGGCCGGCGCTGTGAGGACCATGCCCGCCGCCAGAGCGGCGACGGTGAGTGCGGTGAGAGCGCTCGTTCGGATGCGCATGGACATGGGTGTTCCCCCGTGAATGAGTGCGTGGACATGGATGCCCCGGCGAGGCCGGCTGGTCGGCCCGGGCCTGCTCGGTGCGACACCAAGAGCATCAGCCGTCACAGCCACCGGGCGCAACAGCCACAGGCTGATCCAGCACCATGGAACCATCCCATCCCCTCTGACCTGCAGATACATGGGGTGCCTGGGATAGCGTCCCCGGCCGGGTGAGGACGTACGAGGACGAGGAAAGCCTGTGTCGGCACACAATGACGGTGACGGCATCCACGAAGTGGCGGAGTTCGCGGCGCCGTTGCGGGCGCTGAAGGAGCACACGGACCGGAGCCATGGCTCGCCGGCCCGCCGTCCGGGCATGAACACCTCGACCCGGCACCGCTACCGCGCGGGCGACGCGGTGCCGCTCGACTGCTCTCAGGTGGTCTAGGGCCAGGTGCGTATCAGGGCGGCGATCCTGGCGGCGGTAGGGACGGGATCGCGCAGTGGGTCACGCCGGGCGATGGCGTGGAAGGTAGCAACTGGTACCAGAGGCAGAATGTCCCTTCCCCGACCCGCCCGCGGCCGCCGCCACTCATCACGCAACCGCAGCAGCAGAGTTCCGGGGCGTCGTTCGCGGTCAGCTCACGCAGAGCGACCATGCGGGCAGTCCTCCTGAGGAACTGTCCTGCGGTCGAGTGCTCCGACCGGGAAGGTCACCAGGTTTCGCGACGGCGCCTTGCCGGGAACCGTACCCGTCGCTGCCGTGTCCGCTCTCGGGCCGTTCGTGGGAAGGGCGCTTCAACCCACGGGGGCTATTTCAGGGCTTCCAGGTACGCAGGTAGGAGGCGATCCGGGCGGCGGTGCAGCGCGGGTTGTTCAGCTCGTGGGCGAGTGCGGTGAGCTGTTCGCGGGTGGGGCTGACGGGGATGTTGCTGGCCTCGAGATACATGACTGCGGCGGCACAGGCGACGGTGAGGTTGGAGCGCTCCAGCCAGCGGCATCGGCCCAGGGTGTGCACCAGGGCGGCGGCACGGGAGTAGGCGCCGTCGTAGACGGGTGTGTCGAGGAGTTCGCCGCGGTGGCGGGCGACGGCGGCGATGGGGACGCCGTAGTCGTCGGCGGCCGGGTCGCGGTGGCCGGCCCGTTCCGCCACTTCGAGAATCCAGGATTCGTCGACGTGCAGGATCACGCGGCGGCGCCCGGCTGCGACTCGGCGTAGGGAGCGTCGAGCTGCTGCTCCAGATCGTCGAGGAACATGCCGTGGTCGTCGATGAGCCGCTGGGCCGCAACCATACCGGCGGCTCGAGCACCGGTGGTGTCCTCGATGATGAGCCGCTCCACATACTTGTTGAAGTCCAGCCGGCGGGCGGCCGCGGCAGCCTTGCCGGCCGCGAGCACATCCTCTTCAAGCCGGACCTGCGTCTGCTTCTTCCCGGTAGTCACACCAGCATGGTAGCAGGGTGGTAGCAGGCAAAGGGTGCGGGGCAGGATCCCACTCGGTTGTCCGTTCCCTGCGCTTCTGAGGGTTAAGGCTCACGCTCGTCGCCTGAACCTGCCGCCACCTTCCGTCCCAGCCCTTGCCGTATCTATCGACTTTCGATAGGTTCCCATCGTTGTTCGATGGGAGGATGGGCCGTGGGAAAGCTGACAGTGCGTGCGCTGCGCGCCGTGCTCGGGGTGGTGCTTGCCGGCACCTTGTTCGTGCAGGCAGGGATGGTGTGGGTGTTGGTCAGCGGGAACGATCCGGAGGACGGGTCACTCCCGCTGACCCCGCTGCGCGTGATCACGATCCTGGGCATGGTGTCGGTCCAGGTCGCCCTGGTCTGCGTATGGCGGCTCGTGACGATGGTGCGACGCGGAACCGTGTTCTCCCACGCCGCCTTCCGGTACGTGGACGGCGTGATCGGCGCGATCGTGGCGGCCGCCCTCCTGTGGTTCACAGTCACGGCCGTCAACGCACCGGGCCAGCGGGACGACCCGGGCGTCACCGTCATCATGGGCGGGATCGGCCTGGCCATCCTGGGGGTCGCACTCATCGTGCTCGTACTGCGGATGCTGCTCGCCCAGGCCGTCGCACGCGACTTCGAAGCGACACAGCTGCAGGACGAGTTGGACGAGGTGATCTGATGCCGATCGCCGTCGACATCGACGTGATGCTGGCCAGGCGGAAGATGTCCGTGGGCGAGCTCGCGGACCGCGTAGGGATCACGCCCGCCAACCTGGCGGTACTCAAGAACGGCCGCGCCAAGGCGGTGCGCTTCACGACGCTCGCCGCGCTCTGCGAGGTGCTCAAGTGCCAGCCGGGCGACCTGCTGCGCTGGGAGGCCGAGGACGCCGCAGTCGGATAGCTGCGGTGGATCCCCGCAGGTTGGAGGAGGTTTCGATCTGTATAGGCGGCGGGAACAGGTCCGGACGGTCCGAGCAGGAGAACGCGCTCCGAGCCGGATGGGGCGGGTACCGGCCTGCGGTTGTCGGTGTGGCCTACCGACCGGCTGCTGAGGAGCGTGGCCGACGCCAAGGACGTGACCCAGGACGTGACCTAGGACATGACCCAGGACGTGTGGCTGCGGACGGCCGGAGCGGAGGGTGTCGCGGCGCCTTACTCGTCCGTGAAGTGCGCGAGTGCGGTGATGACACGCTCGGCGATGTCCGGCGGCCAGGGGAATGAGGGGGCAGCGGCTCGCTGGTGGGCGAGTCCGTGCAGGCCGAGCCACAACGCGACCGTGTCGGCGGACACGTCGGTGCTGGTTGCGCAGCCGGCGGTCACGCAATCCTGGAGGGCTTCGGCGAGCCGCCGCATGCTCGCCCGGCCGAGCGTGACCACGTCCTCCTCGGTCACGGAGCTCTCGTTCAGGTCGGGCATCCACACTCCCCCGAACATCGTGCGGTAGCGGCCGGGATGAGCTTGGGCGAACTCCAGATAACTCCGGCACAGCGCCGTAAGCCGCTCACGGGGTGCGTCGCCTTCGGCGTCCACGGCGGTGCGCAACTGTTCGTCCAGCTCGGTGAAGGCGCTGCGGACCACGGCCAGCATGATGGCCGGCTGATCCGGGAAGTGCCGGTAGATCGAGGGGGCGGCGATTCCGACACGGCGGGCGACCGAGCGGAGGGTGATGGCGCTCTCGTCGCCGGTCTCGTCGAGCAGGGCGACCGCCGCGGCCACGATCTCGTGGCGCAGCCGATCGCCCTCTCCGCGGCGGTTGCGAACGCGGACGCGAGTCGGTGATGCGTCGTCTGCCATATTGTTATCTTACAGCGCAAAACTTATGGGCGTTACCTTTGCGCCGTAAACATTAACCCCCTTAGCCGCCGTGCTGCAGTGCTGCAGTGAGCCGAGCCGCGTGAATCGAGGCGGTCACTCTGTGGCTGGGTCGGCGCGCCACGGGCTCGCCCGCCGGCGAGCCATCGCCCCGTCAGATGCCGAGGCCGGGATGGTCCCTGAGCTGTCTGCGGGAGGTGATGCCGAGCTTGCGGAAGATATTGCGCAGATGCGCGTCGATGGTGCGCGGGCTGAGGAAGAGCCGGGCGGCGACTTCTTTGGACGTCGCACCGGTGGCGACCAGGCGTGCGATGTAGACCTCCTGCGCGGTGAGCTGGTCGTAGGCCGGCCCGGATCGGCCGCGGGCCTTTTCGCCGGTGGCACGCAGTTCGTCCGCCGCCCGCCGGGCGAACGCTTCGACGCCCGCCTCGGACAGCAACTCGTGGGCGGTACCCAGGTGCAGGCGGCAGTCGCGCCTGCGGCCCTCGCGCCGCAGCCATTCCCCGTACAGGAGGTGGGCCCTGGCCCGGTACGGGACCATGGGGCTCTTCTCCAGGTGCTCGACGGCCTCCCGGTAGTGGTCCTCGACTCCGGTCACCAGACCTCGTGCGTACGCGGCGATGCCCAGGCCCGAGGGGGTTCCGCCGGCCTCGGTGCGCTCGGTCAGTGATTCCAGGGCTCTGGCGGCTTCGTCGTGCTCACCGCACCGGACGGCCGCCTCCACCAGCTCGGGGAGGGCGAAGCCGGTGAGGAAGAGGTCGCCGTGCGCGGCGGCCTTCCGGGCCGCGGTCAGCGCGGCCGGGTAGTCGCCCAGGCCGTTGTGCAGGACAGCTGCCGTCACCTGGGTGTTGGCGATCAGTTGCCCCGAACCACGCACGGTCGCCGCCGCGGTGACCGTCTCGAACAGTTCCAGGGCCTCCTGGCGGCGGCCACGCATCGCGACCAATTGCAGCCGGTGATACGTCACCGGGGGGCCGCCGGTAGCGTCGGCGATCGCCTCCTCCTCGGCGATCGCCGCCATCGCCTGCCCCAAGTCGCCGGTCAGCACGGCGTAGGACGCCATCTGGGCGAGGCCCAGGCGCAGCAGGAGCGGCGAACCCGACTCGCGGCCGGTCTTCTTCAGCCACTCGATGATCGCCCCGAGGGCGTGCGGGTCCCACAGTTCGCCCGCGAGCATGACGGCGAGTGCGGGCCGCCGGGTCCACATCGGAGCGTCGTCGCCGTCGAGAACGTTCCGTATCAGCGGAACCGCGGCCCGGTGTCCGTCCGCCTCCAGCCGGATCAACGCGTCCAGGACGTCCGGGGAACGCGGTGCCGGCGCCGCGGACCGGGCCGCCGCCAGGACCGTGTCCATCACTCCCGTGGCCCGGCCGACGACCAGGCTCATTTCGAGCGCGTCCAGGAAACACTCGCGGGACCATTCAGGGTCCGGGTCCGCGAGCCGCTGGGCGGCGCGCAGCATGAACATCGGTCCGTTGCCGTCGTTGTGCCGTGTGAAGGCGATCTGTCCGCGCAGCAGATCGACCCTGGCGTGCTGGAGTTCGTCCAGTGCCGCGTTCTCGACGGTGGCCAGGAGTTCCGCCGCGGTGTCGGTGATGCCCGCGTCGAGCTTGGCCCGCACGGCCGTGAGCGTGCGTTCGGTCCGTCTGTCGGCGTCCAGCGACAGTTCCGCCGCGCGTTCGAGGAAGGCCGCCGCGGCCACTGCGCCGCCGCGCGACCGGGCTCGTAACGCGGAACGCTCCAACTCGGCGGCTACGTCTTCGTCGGGTCCGGTGCCGGCCTGGGCACGGTGCCATGCGCGCCGGTCGGGGTCCAGGACCGGGTCGGTGACCTCGGCCAGCACCCGGTGAGCGGTACGGCGCTGTTCCGCCTCGGCTGCCCGGTAGACCGCGGACCGGGCCAGCGGGTGGCAGAACCGGACACGGGTGGAGAACTCGACAAGCCCGGTGGCGGTCGCGGCAGCACTGGACGCCATCAGGTCGACGCCCAATTGCCGCGCGGCGGGCCACAACAGGCCGGGATCGCCGGTCGGGTCGGCGCTCGCGACGGTCAGCAGCAGCCGCGCTCCGTCGGGCAGGTCGGCCAGCCTGGACTGGAAACCGCGCTCGATCCGGGTCGGCACCGACGAGGTGTCCGGCGGGGCGAACCCGCCGGCCCTGGGCAGTTCGAGCAGCGCCAGAGGGTTTCCGCGTGCCTCGGCGATGATCCGCCGCCGTACCTGGTCGTCGAGCCTCATATGACTCTGTGCCGCCAGCAACATCCGTGCGTCGGTGTCGCTCAGCCCGCCGACGAACAGGCCGGGTAGTTCGTCGAGTTCACCCTCGGCGCCCTGCGGCCGGGTCGCGAACATCATGGCGACGGGTTCGCAGACGACGCGCCGGGCCAGGAAGGACAGGACCTTCGAGGAGGCCATGTCCAGCCACTGGGCGTCGTCGATCAGACACAGCAGCGGTTGCTCACGGGCCGCGCAGGACTGCAGCTCCAGGGTCGCCAGCCCGATGCGGAACACGTCCGGTGGCCCCGTGACCAGTCCGAACGCGTTCCGAAGAGCCTCGCGGTGCTGCGCGGGCAGTTCGTCAAGATGCGGCAGCATCGGCACGCAGAGTTGGTGGAGTGCGGCGAACGGCAACTCCCTCTCGTACTCCGACCCGCACGCTGTGACGATCCGGAACCCGGAGGCCGCCCGCCGGGCGTGGCCCAGCAACGCGCTCTTGCCGATGCCCGCCTCGCCTCGCAGGGCCAGTGCCCCGCCCCGGCCCTCACGCGCGGCGCCGGTCAGCTCGTTGATTCGCCTGATCTCGGCCTGCCTGCCGACGAGTTGACCGGGAGAGTAGTCCAACGTCATGCCGCAAACGTTAGGGCCTGCCTCACTCGGGCATGTGATCCGCCGAGTACGGGCTGCTGACGCCGGTGTAGGCGAGGTGCATGATCATGCCGTTGGCGGCGTGCTCGAAGTTGTGGCAGTGGTCCATCCAGATGCCGGGGTTGTCCGCGGTGAAAGTTATCTCGAACACCTCGCCCGGGGCGATGTTGAGGGTGTCGGTCCACCAGGGACCACCAGTGGCCGGCTCCCCGCCCCGGGAGAGCGCGCGAACGCGATGGCCGTGCAGGTGCAGTGGGTGGTCGTTGACGCTTCGGTTGGCTACACGCACCCGCACCTGGTCCCCTTCGGTGACCTCCAGTGCGGGCACCGCCGGGTACAGCCTGCCGTTGATCATGCTGCTGACGAAGCCGAACCCGTCCGGGCCGAAGCCGAAGCCGTCGTCCAGCCGGAGATCGTACGTGCGGTCGTAGCGGTCCGGTGCGGAGCGGGCGCCCGAACCGTAGTTGAGCGGATCGAACAGCGTGCCGTCGCTGAGGTCGGCGGGTTGCGCCTTGCCGTCCGGGCTGAAGGCGAGTGCGGCAGAGCCCTGGTTCTCGGAGAAGGCAAGGGTCACCGCACGGTTGGGCATGGTGAAGGCGATGTCGTGGCGCCCACCCGCGGCCAGCAGGAGATCGGTCCCCGCACCGACCGGTTCGGCGCCCTGGATCGCGTTGCCGTCGATGGCCGCGACGGTGAAGCGCGTACCGCCGACGAATCCGGCGCGGCTCCGCCGTTGATGGAGAAGTTCGAGTCGTACGACATCACGGACGACCCCGACCCCGAGTTCGGCGCCAAGGTCGCGGAGCTGCAGAGGCGCCACTACAAGACCGACCCGCAGCTCGTCCGGTTGGTCGCGGACCTGCCCTCCCATACGGACAGTAGCGCTCTTCCGGACATCGGCTAGTACCGCCGGGGAGTGCGCGGGGGCCTTCACCTCATCACCTTGCACCGTGAAGTCATCGGTGCACCCTCTTGTCACGCTTGAACTAACACATGTAGCCTTACAGTCGTAAACACACAGTCGAAACCTCTAGAGGTACGCCATGAGCAGCACCGTCACCACCTCTGTCACCGAGATCGTCCTGCCCGGCACGGTCGAGCCGGACGGCCTGGAGCTCCGGACCCGCGATCTCCCGGCTCCGGTCAAGGGCCAGGTCGTCCTGCGGATGGACGCGACCGGCGTGTCGTTCGCCGAGCAGCAGATGCGGCGCGGCACGTACTACGACCAGCCGCCGTTCCCCTTCGTGCCGGGATACGACCTGGTCGGCACCGTCATGTCGGTCGGCCCGGAGGCGGACGCCGCGCTCATCGGACGCCGGTTCGCCGCGGTCACCAAGACCGGCGCGTGGACCAGCCACCTCCTCGTCGACGCCGCGGACCTGATGCCCGTACCGGACGGAGTGGACGCGGCCGCGGCGGAGACGGTGCTTGTCAACGGCGTCACCGCCTGGCAGATGCTGCACCGCGTCGCCAAGGTCCGCGTCGGCGGCACGATCGTCGTGCTGGGCGCCAACGGCGGCGTCGGCTCCACGCTCGTGCAACTGGCCCGCCACGCCGGGATCACCGTGATCGGCACGGCCTCGACCCGCCACCACACGACCGTGACCGAGCTGGGCGCGGCCCCGGTCGACTACCGCGACCCTCAGATGTACGACAGGATCCGCGAACTCGCACCCGATGGCGTGGACGCCGTCTTCGACCACGTCGGCGGCACCGGGATCGAACAGTCGTGGCAACTGCTGCGCCGCGGCGGAGCCCTGGTCTCCTACGGCAGCGCGGCCACCAAGGACAACGAGGGGAACTCCCAGTTGCCGGTACTGAAGCTGTTCGCGCGGCTCGCCGCGTGGAACTCCCTTCCCAACGGCAGGAGTGCTCAGTTCTACAACTTCTGGGCCAGCAAGCGCCGTTGCCGTGCCTCCTGGCAACAGCGGATGAGCGAGGACCTCACCCAGGTGCTGCGCCTGGTGGCCGACGGCGCCCTCACCCCGCAGATCGCCGCGAAGATCCCGCTGTCCGACGCCGCCTCGGCGCTGACACTCGCCGAATCCCGCACTGTTGCCGGAAAGATCATCATCGTGCCTGAAGCATGACAGTGCGAGTGCCGCTGTCGATTCGCCGCAACCGAGCTGGGCCGTCCGCCCACGTAGCCGGCGAGGAGAGGGCGGCCGCCCGAGCGCGGACATCGCGGTCGCCGCGACCAACGTCCACGAGTGCGGCGACGAACGGCCGTTGCCCCTGCGCACGATGGCCCGGCCGACCGGTATCGCCACGTCCCGTCCACCCGGGCGTCGGCCGACAATCCGGCTCGCCGTAGTCCGCGAAACCTCAGGCGGTCTGTTCCGGGCGGCTTGAGGCCACCATCGACGCGCACCCTATGCCGACGACGCCGGCCGGCGCCTGTAGGCCGCTTGCCTGGCCCAATCCCGCGTCTCGTCTCTCGTCTCTCGTCTCGTCGGCGCCGAATGCTCGGCTGGCGTCGGTCCGTTCGCCGACTCGGTCGCTCTCTGGCTCAGCCCGCAACGGACTCGCTCACCAGCGCACCGTTTGTCCTCGTTCCCCAGGCCGTCGATGTCGTGTGTCTGCCGGCGCGGCGACGCCCCGCTGTCGGCACACCGGCCCAGCCGGGACTCGCCCGAACCACGCGCTCAGGCATGGGTCACGCATCGGGTCACGCCTCGTGAACTCACGCACCTTCTGACGCTCCGCCCCCCGACTCCGGAGGCATCCGCCATGTCCATCACCACCACCGTCACGCCGGCCACCACCGGCCGCCCGACCGCGGCACGCCTCCCCGGCGAGGTCGACAACCGCGCGACCTACATCAGCTTCGGTCTCGCCTACGTGCTCGGCCACGGCTCCGCCGCCCTCTCCAAGGGCGACACCCCCCTGCTCGACCTGCCCGGCTGGCTGCCGATGGCCCTCCTCGGTGCCGGGCTCGCCGCCGGTACCATCCTGGCCACCGTCGCCGCGCTGCGGGCCCAGCGCACCGCCGTCCACCCCGACGACGTCCTCTCCGGCAAGCTGCTCGGCGCCGCCTGGGTCACCGCCTTCGCCGCCCTGTTCCTTGCCATCACGGGCCTGGCCTCCACTCTCGACATGCCCGACGTGCAGTCCCTGCTCTGGCCCACCGGCTCCGGCTTCGTCGTCGGCCTGCTCTACGTCGCCGAAGGGGCCCACCGCCGCAACCTGCTCCACTACAGCCTCGGCACCTGGCTCGCCCTCACCTCCACCGCCGCACTCCTCCTCGGCAGCCCCGGCCTCTACTGGGTCCTCACCCTCGCCGGCGGAAGCGCCTACGCCATCGCGGCGATCCTCGAAAACCGCCGACTCGCGTCCCTCTCAGGCCTTCTGCGCATCGACAAGGGCGTCCGCGTAGGGACCGAGGAAACCTGGACCGGTGCCCAGGTCTAAGTGGTCGGCATACCAACGGCGTCGAGCTACGCAGCTTTCGCCGACGCGACGGCATGACTCCCGCCGGGACGATCAACACCAGCAGCCCAGGACCACTAGGAAGAGACCGACTCGATGACATCACGACACAAACTCATGCAGGGCATGGCTGTCGCCGCGGTCGCCACGGCGACGACTCTGTCCGCGCCGTCCGTGGCAGCGGCGCGCCAGGCACAGCCGGGTGCCGGGACCTACCAGGAATGCCGGGGCGTGACCGTAGACAGGAGCGCACCGGTCATCAGCCGCGCAAGCGTCCTCATCAAGGCGCCGCTGACGACGGTCTGGAAACTGCACACCGACATCGACGCATGGGCCGCCTGGATACCGGAGATCACCCCGGCGCGGAAGAAGACGCCGGGACCGCTACGACCGGGCTCGGTCTTCGAATGGTCCCCCCAGAACATGAAGGTCACCTCTACGGTCGCCGCGGTCCAACGGATGCGGTGCACCGCATGGGCCGCGCCCGTGAACGGCATCGACGGCGTACACCTGTTCACCTTCAAGCCGGTCAAGGGCGGTGTGCTCGCCACGACCGAGGAATCCTGGGCAGGTGCCCCCGTCGAAGCCGACATCCCCGGCAACCAGGCCGCCCTCGACGCCGGCCTCAACGACTGGGTGAACCGGCTCAAGACCACAGCCGAGACGAAGACCGGCTGCACCGACCACAGGGCCAAGTAGCAGGAATCCGGTGGTCTGGAGGACGAGCGGGGGCACACACAGGAGACCTGCCGGGCTGAACCCCCACGGGCAGCGGCGCACCGCCGACTCTCTCGTCGTGACTCTCGCGACGCGCCTGGTACGACACCAAGTAGCGTGCACGAGGGAGGAACGGTCGGCCTGAGGCCCGCCCCGCTCGTGCCTGCACAGCACGACCGCTGAGAGCCATTGGCCGGTCGCCGGACGGAGAAGTCCCCCGAACCCCAAAGGCATTGAGGTGCTGTCGGCAGGAAGCGGTCTGGACGGAGGCCTGCCGTTCGCTCAACGGGTGTGAGCGTGAACCAGACACAGGAGGGCTCCCGCAAGTCACGTCCTTGCGGGAGCCCTTCCTTCTACTGCCTGCCGGTGAAAGGTTGAGAAGACGATCACGAGCAGGACATCTGTGCGCGCCTACGCCGTCACGGCGTGAGCAGCAGGCTGTCGCCGCGCTCTTTGGCCGCGGTGTAACGCCGGGCCACGTCCTGCCAGTTGACGACGGCCCACATGGCGTCGATGAAGTCGACCTTCTGGTTCTTGTACTGGAGGTAGAAGGCGTGCTCCCAGGCGTCGAAGACCAGGATCGGGGTCGAACCCTGGCCGACGTTGCCCTGGTGGTCGTAGACCTGCTCGACGATCAGACGACCGCTGAGCGGCTCGTACGCGAGTACGCCCCAGCCCGAACCCTGGGTGGTCGCGGAGGCCTTGGTCAGCTGGGCCTTGAAACCCGCGAACGACCCGAAGGACTCGGCGATCGCGTCCGCGAGCTCGCCCACTCCGTCCTTCTCCAGCGGCTCGCCGCCGCCGTCGCCGGTCATGTTGTGCCAGTAGATGGAGTGCAGGATGTGGCCGGACAGGTGGAACGCCAGGTTCTTCTCCAGCCCGTTGATCGACCCCCACGACTCCTTGTCCCGAGCTTCCGCGAGCTGCTCCAGGGTGTCGTTCGCGCCCTTCACGTACGCCGCGTGGTGCTTGTCGTGGTGCAGCTCGACGATCTGGGGGTTGATGACCGGTTCGAGCGCCGTGTAGTCGTACGGGAGCTCCGGGAGCGTGTAAACCGCCATGTGCAACATCCTTCGGCGTTGTTATTGCCAATCGTATGCAGTTGCACGCTAACAGCAAGAAAGGCACCCGCCGATCAGGCATTGGTCCTAGGACTTCCGCCGTGTCGCGCAGAGACAACCACCCCGACCCATCGCACTCCGGTCGCAGGGATGGGCGCTCAGGTCGCAGGCGATGACGGGCCACCGAAGCCGGCAAGGGGGCGGGACGACGTCCGCGAGGACGGACGAGGTCAGGCAGGACGACGCCCCGCACCCGGCTCATACGGCAATGCCGCGTCCGCCAGTCTGGCCCAGCACCCCACCTTGTTGCAACACTTACGTTATTGCACACTACTTGCAATAAGTTTGACGGTGCAGAAAGGGGTGGGCATGGGCTCTCCGATCGTGCTCGGCATCGAGTCGTCCTGCGACGAGACCGGCGTGGGCCTCGTCCGGGACGGGCAGCTGCTGGGCCATGTGGTGGCGTCGAGCATGGACGAGCACGCCCGCTTCGGCGGTGTCGTGCCCGAGATCGCCGCCCGCGCCCACGTACACGCCGTACGGCCGGTGATCCGGCGGGCGTTGGACGACGCCGGCCTGCGGCTCACCGACATCGGCGCGGTCGCGGTGACGACCGGGCCGGGCCTCGCGGGGGCGCTCCAGGTGGGTCTGGCCGGAGCGAAGGGGATCGCCTACGCGCTGGGCGTCCCGCTGTACGGCGTTCACCACCTGGCCGGTCACGTCGCCGCCGACACCCTGGAGCACGGTCCCCTGCCCGACCCCTGCCTGGTGCTGATCGTCTCCGGAGGCCACACCTCGCTCCTCCTTGTCCGTGACCTGGCTCGCGACCCGATCGCCCACCTCGGTGACACCCTCGACGACGCGGCCGGGGAGTGCTTCGACAAGGTCGCGCGCGTCTTCGGGCTGCCCTACCCCGGCGGTCCGGCCATCGACCGGGCCGCGCGCACGGGGGATCCGCGCACGGTCGCCTTCCCCCGCCCGCTGACCGGCTCGCCCGATCACGCGTACGACTTCTCCTTCTCGGGGCTGAAGACGGCCGCCGCACGTTGGGCGGAGGGTCACGCGGGCCGGGAGCTGCCGGTGGCCGACGGCGCGGCCTCCCTCCAGGAGGCCGTTGCCGATGTGCTGACACGCAAGGCGGTCGCGGCCTGTGCCGAGCATGGCGTGGGCACGCTCGTCGTGGTGGGAGGGGTGGCCGCGAACTCGCGGGTGCGCTCGCTCGCCGAGGAGCGGTGCCTCGCGGCTGGGATCGAGCTGCGCGTGCCGCCGCTGAAGCTGTGCACGGACAACGGCGCGATGATCGCCGCCGTCGGCGACCTCCTCGTACGGGCCGGAGCCGAACCCGCCCCGCTGGACCTGTCCATCGATCCGTCGGCACCGCTGGAGTACGCCACCCTGCACCCGGCGGCATCCCTGGCAGGTGCGGCCCGATGAGCATCCGGATCCTCAAGGGCGCCGACCTGCTCGCCCACACCGCCGCCCTGCGCTCCGTGTACGTCGACGCCTTCTGTGCCCCGCCCTGGAACGAGGACGAGGAGAAGGCCGTGGAGTTCGTGGGCCGGCTCCCCGTGAACGTGGGCGGCCGGGTTTCACCGCCGCGCTCGCCTTCAGCGGCCAGCAGGTCACCGGCTTCGCCACCGCCTGGACCACCCTCGCCCCCTTCCCCACCGACCGCTGCTATCCCCAGGCCGCCGCCGGCCTCGGACCCGCCCGCACCGAGAGCTGGCTGTGCGGAGCCCGCGAGATCGACGAACTCGCCGTACGCCCCGATGCCCGCGGCACAGGCATGGCCGCCGGCCTCCTCGATGCGGTCACCGACGATGCCCCCGAGGGCCGGTCGTGGCTGCTCACCTCGGTGCAGTCGACGCGGGCCATGTCCTTCTACCGCCGCCAGGGCTGGACGCAGGCCACCCATCCCTCCCCCGACGGCAAGGGCATTGTCGTCTTCCTCGGCCCTCGCCACCCCGCCCGGGCGCTCGCCGTCCAGCCCCTGTAGGCGTCGAGGCGCCGGTCGCGCGTCCGATCAGGGGAATGTGAACCCGCACCCGCTCCCCCACACCTTCCGTAAGGGGAGAAATAACCTCATGACTGTTACCGCACACCTCGACACCACCCGCCCCGTGGCGACGCTCATCAACGTCTTCACCGTCTCCCCCGACCGCCAGGCCGAACTCGTCGATCTGCTCGCCCGCGCGACCGAGGAGACGATGAAGCACCAACCCGGCTTCATCTGCGCCAACTTCCACGCCTCCCAGGACGGCGAGCGTGTCGTCAACTACGCCCAGTGGGAGTCCGAGGAGCACTACCGCGCGATGCTCGCCAACCCCGAGGCACGTGTCCACATGGACCAGGCGGCCACCATCGCCACCGACGTGCAGCCGCGGCTGTTCCGGGTGCGGTCGACGCACCGCAAGGAAGCGCAACCCGGCAAGAGACAGCCATGACCGGTCCGCACATACCGCGGATACCGGAGAGCGACCGCGCGGTCCGGCACCCCGATTTCGGCCGTCTGATCCGTGACGAGGCCACGGACACCGTGATCTGTCATGTGTGCGGGCGGGCCTTTCGCTCGCTGGGGGCGCATGTGCGGGTGCACGGGATGACCGCCGCGGAGTACCGGAGGGAGTTCGGCCTGCTGCGGGCCCGGGCACTCAGCGCGCGGTCGTTCTCACAGAAGCAGTCCGACACCCGTCGCGCCGGGTACCGGGCTTCGGAAGGTGCCCAGGCGCGCTTCGCGGCGGGCCGGGCGATGGCCCGCTCCGGCGAACTGACCCGTCGACGCCACATCACCGCCCGCACACTGGCGGACCCCGAGGAGCTGCGGCAGGTGCGCGAGGAAAGCCTCACCGCCGGACGCCGCACCCAGGCCCGGGCAGCCGACAACCGCCTGACGGCCGCACTGCGCGCCGGAGGGTTCACGGACCTCGCGCAGGCGCTGCGGACCGTGTACGTCGACCGGCAGCACAGCATCGAGGACACGGCGCGCATCCTCGCCGTCGGCAAGGGCAGGCTGCGGCGTCTGCTGGTCGAGTACGGCATCGAGGTCCGCCCGACGGGTCAGAACTCCGCCTCCGGGCGGCGCTCACGCATACAGCTCAACGACCGGGCCGCCGCCGAGCGGGTCGGCGCCCGGAACATCACGGCGTGGCTGCGCGAGCGGACCGCCGAGGGCGCCACCCTGCGGGAACTGGCTGCGGCCACCGGCCGCAGCATCCCGTGGGTGGCGGCCCGGATCGGCCCCCGGTGAGCCTCGACCGGGCCCGGTGGCCCCACCGGACCCGGCCGTCGCTCGCCTACGCGACCCCCGTCATGCTCGCGAACACCACGATGTTGTTGGGGTAGTAGTGCCGGTCCGCGTCGAACTTGCCGCCGCAGGTGACCAGCCTCAGTCCCGCGTGGTCGAGGTTCTTGTAGATCTCCAGGGTGGGGAACTCCTTCTTCGGGTACTCCTCGACCCGTTCCACCGTGAAGGTGGCCGTCTTCCCGTCCTCGCGGGTCACCTCGACGGCGTCGCCGGCCTTCAGCGTGTCAAGTCCCTTGAAGACCGCGTCCGCGCCGTTCCAGGTCACGTGACCGGCGATCACCGCGGGCCCCTGGGAGCCCGGGGTGGGGCCCGGTTCGTACCAGCCCGCCAGGTCGGGGTTCTTCGGGGTCGTCATCGCCCCGTCCGCGTTCTGCCCCAGCGTCTCCAGCGCGCTGGAGACTCCGAGGGAGGGGATGCTGACTTTCTGCGGCACAGACCGTTCCAGGGCTGCGACCGCCTGACCGGCGCCCGAGCCCGTCGCCGGAGTCCCGCCGCCCGCCGCCCCTGAGGGCACGCTCTGGCCCGGGGGCGTCTGCGAGGCCGATGTGTCCTGGCCCGCGCAGGCGGTCAGGAGCAGGGCCGCGGTGGCAGCGGCGATAACGGCGGCGGGGACGCGCCGTCCCTTGGCCCGTGCGCTCGTGGCCGAGCGGTTCACGCGGCACCCCCGGTCTTCGCCGCCGCGGCACCGGACGCCGTCCGCCGACGTACGGCGAACAGAACGCCGGCCGCCGTCGCCGAGGCCGCTCCGGCGGCGCCGATCATCGTGCCCGTGGACATGCCCGCCTCGGTGGCTCCGCTGCCGGTCTCGATGCCGCCGACCGGCACGGAGCCGACCGCGGCGCCCTTGACCTCACCGCAGTTGGTCGGGGCGGTCGCCTCCTGGGGCAGCTTGGGGTCGAGCTCGCTCTTGCCGGCGCCCTCGAAGTCGTACTCGCCGTTGCCGTTCGGGTCGATGCCGTGCTGCACGATGTGCAGGTCCTTGATCTTCTCGACCACGTCCTGGCCGACCTTGATGGTCCGCTTGTACGAGATCTTGCCCTCGTCGTCGGCCACGGGCATCCGGTCCACCGCCAGGCCACTGGTCGCCGCGTCGGTGTCCCCGGAGACGGTGAGGGCGATGTTGATGTCGCCGTAGTGGACCGTGGCCTCGGTGTTGTTCAGGATCCCGTCGCCGTTGGTGTCGGCGCTGCCGTCCGGGCAGACGAAGTCGTGCCCCTCGGTCGATCCGTGCAGGTGTTGCGCCGAGGGCTGGCCGGGCACCATGCCCTCGGACTTGATCCACACCGTCATCTCGTCGCCGCGCAGGCTCACCAGGGCCGTGCCCTTGGAGCCGGAGTCGTTCAGCTGCTCCAGGTCGAGCTGGAAGGCCGGGGTGTCCTCCTCCGCGAGCGCCGGAGAGGAGCCGGCCACGGTGAGCAGGACGGCGGCGGGCAGAGCGGCGAGCACCGCGAGACGACCGGTTCGCTTGGACATCACGTTCGTTCCTTTTCCGCGGCTCCCGTGGGGAGAGCCGCATGTCGTACGGATTCCTGGCGATGCCCGGGCGATCGGCCGACCGCTGCCGGGAGCATCAACACCCCGTGCCCACACACCAGTTGGGAAGGAGTCGGTGGGAACCGCGCCCTCTTATTGCAACTGATGTGCAGTTACCTATGTAACGCAGCAAGGCTCTCCGGTGTTCAAAGCCGGCCGCGAGGTTCTGCGCGTCGCCGCCCGGCGGAATCTCCGGCCTGCTCCGCCGGTGGCCTGGTGCTCGTGATGTCGCCCGGTCCCGGAAAATGCCGCAGACTTTCGTATAGGGGCCCGTATCGCCCGTATCGAGGCCCATATCGCCGTGCACCGCGGAGAGGGTGACGGGTGTGCTTGAGGTCCCGCTCTGGCTGTGGGGAGCGTTCGCCGCGACGGTGGTGGTGTCGCTGGCGGTGGACCTGCTGGCCCACCGCACCGCGCACGTGATCGGCTTCAAGGAGGCCGCTGCATGGAGCGGCCTGTGGGTGGGTCTCGCCCTGATCTTCGCGGGCGTCGTCTTCCTCGTACTGGGCACGACGGCCGGCACCGAGTACACCACCGCGTGGCTGCTGGAGAAGAGCCTGTCGGTGGACAACCTCTTCGTCTTCGCGGTGATCTTCGCCTACTTCAAGGTGCCCCGCGCCTACCAGCACCGCGTGCTGTTCTTCGGCGTGATGGGCGCCCTGGTCTTCCGAGGGATCTTCCTCTCCCTCGGTGTCGCCGTCGTCAGCCGCTTCACCGCGGTGCTGTTCGCCTTCGCCGCCATCCTCTTCTACAGCACCTACAAGCTCCTCAAGAACGAGGAGGACAGCTTCGACCCCGGCAAGAGCTTTGCTCTACGACTCCTCCGCAAGGTCATCCCGGTCCGGGACGAGTACGCGGGCATGAAGTTCTTCGTCAAGGAGGCCGGCAAACGCGTGGCCACCCCGCTCCTCGCGGTGGTGGCCGCGATCGAGGCCGCCGACCTGGTCTTCGCCGTCGACAGCGTCCCGGCCGTCCTCGCCGTCAGCGATGACGCGTTCATCGTCTACACCAGCAACGCGTTCGCCATCCTGGGCCTGCGTGCGCTGTACTTCTTGCTCGCGGGCCTGCTCGACCGGTTCCACTACCTGAACAAGGGCCTCGCGATCATCCTGGCCTTCATCGGCGTCAAGCTCATCCTCCAGGCGTCCCACAAGATGATCAGCTCCAGCATCCCGGAAATCCCCTCGCCGATCAGCCTCGCGGTCATCGTTGTCGTTCTGGCCGCATCCGTCGTACTCAGCCTGCGACGACCCGCCCCGGGCCATCCGGCCCACACCACTCAGCAGGAGAACGCCCCCTCCCTGCCTGATGCGGCAACCGAGGAGCCCGGGCTCGACAAGGGCACGCATGCCGAGCGGGAACAGCGACGGGATGATCCACTCTGAGCGGCGAACCGATCAGCACGCGATAGATGGCACGCCGATCATCTCTTTATCCGCCAACCCGGCCTATTGTTAAAGAATGAGCAAAACCGAGCATGAGACCAGTCCCCCAGGGACGCTTGTGTGCCCGGTCTGCAAGCACCCCCTGGACATGAGCATCAAGAAGCGGCACAAGACGCTCGGAGTCTTCGTGCCCGTGTGGGGTCCGGACCCCTGCCAGAACCCCGAGTGTCTGGAAACCCTGAAGGAGCGCGAACACAACAGCCCGCAGAACGACTGACGTCAGCACAGGACCCGGGCCGAACCGATGCCGCTCGCGGCCGAGTGATCCACCGCCTCGTCCGGGCCCTCTGTCACACGAGGCCGGTGACGGTCACGGTGACGTGTGCCCGTACGGCCTCTTCCGGGCACCTCACCGCCAGGTGGTCCAGGACGGTACGGCGAGCCGCGCGGGCCACGTCCACCGTGCGGGCCCGCCTGCGCGCCACGAGGTGGACCTCGACGCGCCAGGGCCCGGTGCCGCCCGGGCCGGCCAGGCGCACTCCGGCCGTTCGCTCGGCGGCCGTTTTCGGCTGTGAGCGGGCCAGGGCGGAGCGCACCCTTGTGGCGAGCCCCGGCTTGAGGAAGGCGACGCCCGGTACGTTCTGCACGGCCCGGGCGATCTCCTCGGTAAGAGTGCCGTGCACGGTGTGCTGCGTCATGGGGTCGAGCCTTCCTGGCCGTCGGGCGGTGTGTCGACGAGATCGGTGATACGGATGTCCACGGCCGCTGTGCCCATGCCGAGCTCGCGGTCGGCCGCCTCCTGCACTCGCCCGCGAACCTGGTCCGCGAGGTCCGGAAGGCAGGCGTCGGCCGGCGCGTGGATCTCGAGGCGCACCTCAACCGGACCGGCGCCCCCGTCGGGGTCGGGCAGTAGCCGACAGGAGCCGGCCCGCACGCCGGGCACCGTCTCGGCTGCCGCACGCAGTACGCGGGCCGCGACCGCCTCCATGATCCAAAGGTCCTCGGCCGGCTCCCCCAGCGGCAACGGACGGCCCGGACGCAGTTCGAGACGCACGACATCCATCACCCGGCGGGTCAGCATCGACGCGTCGTAGCCTGCGGTGTCCGCGCCCTCGTCACGCAGATCACGCACGGCCGTCTCGAGCTCGTCGAGACCAAGTACCGCCTGCCGGCAGTGCGGGCACTCGTGTCGGTGCGGGTCGTCCACCTGTCGTTCCCACGCGTCCCAGACCTCGGACAGCAGTCGTCCGCAGAGCAGCTGCTCGTCGTCGTGCACGTCCGTGTGGTCGGGTGGGTTGTGAGCGGTCATCGCCAGGCCCCCAGTGCTTGTGTCAGGCAGCGTCGTGCACGGAAGACGCGGGCACGGACAGCCTCCTGGCTGATCCCGACCGCGTCCGCGATGAACTCGTAGGACTGGCCGTCCAATTCTCTCAGCACCCAACAGGTGCGTTGTTCGGCCGACAACTGGTCGAGAGCCTCCCGCAGTTCGCGGACCGCGTCGCGGCCCTCGGTGATGCGGGCCGGAGAGGCCGCGTGCTCGGGGGCGGGTACGTCCCCCGCCGCCTCCAGGGGCGCCTCCAACTTGCGGGATCGCAGCACATTCAGGCAGCGATTGGTCACGATCCGGTATGTCCAGGTGGCGAAGGAGGACCGGCCCTGGAACTCCGGAAGCCGTCGCCAGGCACTGATGAAGGCCTCCTGTACCGCGTCCTCGGCCTCCGCGCGGGTTCCGAGCAGGCGTGTGGCCAGCCGGATCAGTGCGCCGGCATGGCGCTGGACGAGGACAGCGAAGGCGTCCTCGTCCCCTTCCGCGGCCCGGACCGCCAGCAAGGCATCCTCGGCCTCGCCCTGCGTATCGGGTGCTGCGGTCTGTCTACGGGCCCCCGCCACTGGGCGGCTCCTCTCGTCCGTTCTGAAGGTTGGACACATCTGGGCCGCCTCCTGTTACGCGGCACTTCCAGAAACTGGATCCCTGCGGATGCGGGGCAAGGCGTTCCTGGGACGAGGAGCTCATCTCCGGCCCGGTACACGTGGGTGGGAGAGAGACGGAGCCGAGGCGGAAGTCGACGACCGTATTCATGAATCCGTTGCGGCGACACCTGCGGATTGGTCTGAGAAAAAGCTTCCTCCGATCGGGTGATCGACCAATCCGCCAGGCTCTCGGGGCCGGATTCCCCACGTGACAGACGACGAGAAGAAGCCGCGAATTCCCCGCAACTGGCTGCGGCTGATTCTGGGTTCATTCAGTGGCGCTCTCGCGGGATTCGCGGCTCTCGCTGTCGCCGAGCTCGTGTCGGCGTGGGTGCGCCCGCAGTCCGGTCCCGTCATCGCGGTCGGGGGTGCGGCGATCGACCGTACGCCGGCCGGTGTGAAGGACTGGGCGATCCGGAATTTCGGTACCAGCGACAAGCTGGTTCTTCAGCTCGGGATTCTTTCCGTTCTGGCCTTGTTCGCGCTGGTGTTGGGACTTGTCGCGCTGCGATACCGGCGTACCGGGGCGGCGGGGGTCCTGGTGTTCGGGATTGTCGGGGCTGCCGCGGCTACGAGCCGGCCCGACTCGACCGGCTTCGCCGACGCGCTGCCCTCGGCCGCAGGTGCGGTCGTGGGAGCCGTGGTCCTGTTCCTGCTCGTCGGCCACCTCACGCTCCCCACTTCCACTTCCACGCCGAGTCCGAGCAACGGTGAGGAGGGGGACTCGGCGGTCCGCGCTGCCGGGTGGGATCGTCGCGGTTTCGTCGTCGCCGCGACCGCTGCCGCCGCCGCGTCTGCCGGGGCGGGTGCCCTGGGACGGGCGCTGGCCGGTTCACGCGGTCAGGACGCGATCGCCTCGCGCGGGAACGTCGCCCTGCCCGCCCCCGCCTCGCCGGCTCCCGCCGTGCCCAAGGGGGCCCAGCTGCGGATCCCCGGGATCAGTGCCTTCACGACGCCGAACAGCGACTTCTACCGTGTGGACACCGCGCTCGTGGTGCCCACGGTGAACGCCGCGACCTGGCAACTGCGCATCCATGGGAAGGGCGTCACCCGGCCGGTCACTCTCTCCTTCGAGGACCTGCTGCAACGGGAGCTGATCGAGCGCGACATCACCCTGACCTGTGTGTCCAACGAGGTCGGCGGTCCCTATGTGGGCAACGCGCGCTGGATCGGCGTACGCCTTGCGGACCTGCTCGCCGAGTGCGGGGTGACGCCTCCCTCCCGGGGCGGTACGGCCGACCAGCTGGTGGCCCGCTCGGTGGACGGCATGACCATCGGCAGCCCGGTCGACGACGTCATGGACGGCCGCGACGCCCTCCTGGCCGTCGGAATGAACGGACAGCCCCTGCCCTTCGCGCACGGCTTCCCGGTCCGCATGCTCGTGCCCGGCCTCTACGGCTACGTCTCCGCCTGCAAATGGATCAAGGACATCGAACTCACCACGTTCGACGCCTACGACTCCTACTGGGTCAAACGCGACTGGGCCCGCCAGGCGCCGATCAAGACCCAGTCCCGGATCGACACGCCCAAACCGTTCGCCCGCCCCCGGGCCGGCACGGTCATGGTCGGCGGAGTCGCCTGGGCGCAGCACCGCGGCATCGACAAGGTCGAGATCCGCGTCGACGACGGCCCCTGGCAGGAGACCCGCCTCGCCGCCGAGGACTCGCGGGACACCTGGCGCCAGTGGTCCTTTCCCTGGCAGGCGGGCAAAGGCGGCCACACCCTCACGGTGCGCGCCACCGACCGCACCGGCGCCGTCCAGACCGAGAAGCGGGCCCGCACCATCCCCGACGGGGCCAGCGGTTGGCACTCGGTCGTCGTCACCGTCGACTGACCCCACCCCGAGCCACCTCCCTACCCCCCGTATGAACGCGGCTTCGGCCGCATTGACCCAACAGGAGAAACACCATGAACACCCGTATCCGCCGAATCGCCGTCACCGTTGCCGCAGCCGCCGTCCTGCCGCTGGCCCTGAGCGCCTGCTCGGACGACAGCAGCGACTCCGCGAAGTCGGACTCCTCCAGCAAGGCGTCGGCGTCGGCGGCCGACGACGAAGGCATGGACAGCCCCGGCGCTGCTTCCACGGCGGACGAGCCGTTCGGCCCGGCCTGCTCGTCGGTGCCGGCGGACGGTGCCGGTTCCTTCGACGGCATGGCCAAGGACCCGGTGGCCACCGCCGCTTCCAACAACCCGGCGCTGTCCACGCTGGTGACCGCGGTGAAGAAGGCCGGCCTGGTCGACACCCTGAACAACGCCGAGAACATCACGGTGTTCGCGCCGACCAACGACGC
>NZ_JBHXSU010000009.1:143411-332708 GCF_042715345.1 Streptomyces sp. NPDC058697 | reverse complement strand
ACCTAGGGGCGCGGGGAACTGCGCAATCTTTTGGGGGTTCGGGGGCGAAGCCCCTGAGTAAGTGACGGGAATGGGTAGGGGCGGCGGGGGCGAAAAAAGGGCCCGGGGCCCCCGCCGGGCGGCTACCCGCGAGGGCGCTCAACCCCCAGCACCCGGTCCCGAAGGACCGGAAACTGCCCCCGAGTCACACCGACCTTCGCGGGATCGAACTCCACGGAGAGCACCTCCTCACCAGAACCGCCCTCCGCCAGCACCTCACCCCAAGGATCAACCACTATCGAGTGACCGGCCTGCGGAACCCCCGCATGCACCCCGGCTGTTCCACAAGCAAGCACAAACACCTGATCCTCAACGGCCCGCGCCCGAGCAAGCAGCGTCCAGTGGGCGCGCCGCCGCTCGGGCCACCCGGCCGGCAGCACAACCGTCTCGGCCCCCGCATCCACCAGCCCACGGAACAACTCGGGAAAGCGAAGGTCATAACAGGTGGCGAGCCCAACGACAGTCTCAGGCAGCCGAACCGTCACCAGCTCCGCCCCCGCCCCCATCAACACGGCCTCACCCTTGTCGAAGCCGAACCGATGGATCTTCCGATAGGCGGCGGCAAGTTCACCGGCGGGGGAGAAGACGAGGGAGGTGTTGTAGAGCGGCCCTTCAGGATCCCGCTCGGGAATCGAACCTGCGTGCAACCACACACCCGCGTCGCTCGCAGCCTTGGCCATCACCTCGTAGGTGGGCCCTTCCAGCGGCTCGGCCTCCGCACCGAACGACTCGAAGGCGAAGGCCCCCGTCGTCCACAGTTCGGGCAGCACGACCAGGTCGGCACCGGCCTGTTCCCGTACCAGCGAGGCGACACGCTCCCTGCGGGAGCCGATCGATTCGCCCTCGTCCACAGCGATCTGGAGCAGGGAGGCGCGCACACTACCACCGTCCTGGCATTCGAGCCTTTGATACGGGCCTACGATCGTCACACGAAAGCACTGCCGGGGTGCCTCACAGCAGCGTAACTTAGCGTCCCAAGACACCCGCTGACTGTGCACTGCCCGCGTCCAACCGCCCGAGGGGTCCCGTTCCGTGAGTCTGCATCCCAGCCTTCAGTCCTACGCCGACGCCTGGACCCACTCCATCGACGCGATATCCGACCTGGTGTCGCCGCTGGTGGAGGGGGAATGGAACCGGCGGACTCCATGCCCCGGCTGGTCGGTGCGCGACCTCGTCTCGCATGTCATCGGCCTCGACTGCGAGATGCTGGGCGACCCCCGGCCGATCCACACGCTCCCCCGCGACCTGTACCACGTGACGAACGAACACCAGCGGTACATGGAGATGCAGGTCGACGTACGCCGTCACCACACCGCCCCGGAGATGACCTCCGAGCTGGAGTACACGATCATCCGCCGCAACCGCCAGCTGCGGAACGAGTCACGGCAGCCGGACGCCCTTGTGCGCGGCCCGCTCAGCACCGAGGTCACGCTCGAAGAGTCCATGCGCAACCGGTCGTTCGACCTCTGGGTGCACGAGCAGGACCTGCGCACCACCCTCGGCCGGCCGGGCAACCTCGACTCCCCCGGCGCGTATGTCGCCCGCGACGTCCTGCTCAGCAGGCTCCCGAAGGTCGTCGCCAAGGACGCCGGCGCCCCGCCGAACTCGGCGGTCGTCTTCGACGTCCACGGCCCTCTCGAGTTCCTGCGCACGGTCCGCGTCGACGCCGATGGCGTCGGTTCGATAGACGGCGCCCCCTCCCTCGGCCCGGCCGCCACCCTCACCCTCGACTGGGAAACCTACTTCCGCCTGGCCTGCGGCCGCGTAACCCCGGAAGCCGTGGCAGACCGCCTCAAAACAGAGGGCGACCCGGAACTGACAGCAGCAATCCTGAGGAACTTCGCGGTAACGCCCTGATCAATCCCAGCCCCTCCGGCGTTTGAGGAGCGGGGTCTGGGGCGGAGCCCCAGGGTCGGGACGGGAAGGGGCGGCGGGGGCGAGGAAAACCCACCCCGCCACCCCCACGGGCCTACGCCGGAACGTGCACCGTCTCCACCCGACTGGCAACCAACCGCTCCCGCTCCCGCCGAGCCGCCTGCTTCCGCAACCGCAATATCTGACTCACCCCGAGCGCCTGCAGAACGAACACCACGGAGAACGCGACGGAGTAGTCACCCCCGGTGGCATCCAGAAGCACCCCGATCGCGAACAACGTCGTCATGGAGGCGACGAAACCGCCCATGTTGGTGATGCCGGAGGCAGTCCCCTGACGCTCCGGCGGATTCGCGGGCCGCGCGAAGTCGAACCCGAGCATGGACGCGGGCCCGCACGCCCCGAGGACCACGCACAGCACGATCAGCAGCCACATCGGCGCATGATCGGCGGGATAGGCGAGCGTCGCGCCCCACACGACGGCCGTCGAAAGCACCGTACCGAGCGCCAGCGGCAGCCGCGCCGCATGGTGCCGGGCGACGATCTGCCCGTACACGAGGCCGACGAACATGTTGGAGAGCACGACCAGCGTGAGGAGTTCGCCGGCCGCGGCCCGCGACAGGCCCTGGGCCTCGACGAGGAACGGCAGTCCCCACAGCAGCAGGAACACCATCGCCGGGAACTGCGTCGTGAAGTGCACCCACAGCCCGAGCCGGGTGCCGGGCTCCCGCCAGGACGCCGCGATCTGACGGCGTACGTACGCGGCTCCGCGGTGCGGGAAGGGCTCCGGCTCGTGTCCCTCGGGGTGGTCCTTCAGGAACAGCAGCATCAGGACGAGGACGACCACACCGGCGACCGAGCTGCCCGCGAAGGCGGCCGTCCAGCCGACATCGTGCAGCAGCCGGGCGATGACGAGCGTCGAGACGAGGTTGCCCGCCATGCCCACCAGGCCGGCGAGCTGCGCGACCATCGGCCCGCGCCGGGCCGGGAACCAGCGTGAGCCCAGCCGCAGCACGCTGATGAACGTCATCGCGTCACCGCACCCGAGCAGCGCGCGCGAGGCCAGCGCCATCCCGTACGAGGGCGAGAGCGCGAAGCCCAGCTGCCCGATCGTGAACAGGACGACGCCGAAGGTCAGCACCTTCTTGGTGCCGAGCCGGTCGACCATCAGGCCGACGGGTATCTGCATGCCCGCGTAGACGAGGAGCTGCAGGATCGAGAAGGTCGAGAGGGCGGAGGCGTTGACGTGGAAGCGGTCGGCGGCGTCGAGGCCGGCCACCCCCAGCGACGTACGGAAGATGACCGCGACGAAGTAGACGGAGACGCCGACCGACCAGACCGTGACCGCGCGGCGCCCGCCGGGCGGATCACCGGGGAGGGTGAGCGCCGAGGAGGAGGACGAGCTCATCGGACGTCCCCCCGCGCCAGGTTGGAGAACCAGCTGACGTGCCGGTGGACCAGGGAGACGGCCGCCTCGGCGTCGCCGGAGCGCAGCGCGTCGAGGATCTCCTGGTGCTCGGTGAGCGTCTTGGTGATCCGGTCGGGGTGGGCGTGCATCACGGCGACGCCCATCCTCAACTGGCGGTCGCGCAGCTGGTCGTAGAGGCGGGAGAGGATCTGGTTGCCCCCGCTGCGGACGATCTCGGCGTGGAAGCAGCGGTCGGTGACGGCGGCTCCGGACAGGTCGCCTGCTGCGGCCTGCTCCTTCTGCTTGGCGAGGAGTTCGGTGAGGCGCTCGATCAGCGCGGGGGAGGCCGGGACCGCCTTGCGGATCGCGTGCTCCTCGACGAGCTGCCGGGTCTCCACGACGTCCGCGATCTCCTGCGCGGACACGGGCAGCACGAGGGCGCCCTTCTTCGGGTAGAGCCGGATCAGTCCCTCGACCTCCAGCTTGAGCAGCGCCTCGCGCACCGGAGTCCGTGAGACCCCGACCGCGTCGGCCAGTTCGCCCTCGGTGAGCAGGGTCCCGCCCTCGTAACGACGGTCCAGCACAGCCTGCTTGACGTGCGCGTAGACGCGTTCCGCGGCGGGGGGTTGCTTCACTGCCAAAGACATGGCGACATCATAGATACAACACGTACGCATGGTCGCGGGCCGTCCAGGATTCGGACGAGGCGGGAAGCCGGGCAAGGGTCAAGCGCCGGGCCAAGCGAGTAGCCGGGCAAGTGGCCGGTAAAAAAGGGCACCCCAGTTCAGAAACCGCACATCCTTTTGTGCTACTCACGTGTCACACGAGAAGGCGACACTCTCATGTGTCCGCCATCCTGGGGCATTTGGCACTTATCGGTGCCTTCAAACCTAATCGGGGTAATCGACTTGATAACCGTCATAAAGGGCGCACGGATTCGCAGAGCTGCCGCAGTGGTCGTCACCACCGGAGCCGTGCTCGCGACCGGAGCCCTCACAGCGGCGCCCGCGCAGGCCCTCGCCACCCCCACGGTCGTCGCCAAGGGCGGCTACGTGATGAACAACGGCACGGCCAAGACGCTCTACACCAAGGCCGCGGACACCCGCCGTTCCACCGGCTCCACGACGAAGATCATGACCGCGAAGGTCGTGCTGTCGCAGCCGAACCTCAACCTGGACGCCAAGGTCACCATCCAGAAGGCGTACAGCGACTACATCGTCTCCAAGAACGCCTCGTCGGCCCGCCTGATCGTCGGCGACAAGGTCACCGTCCGCCAGCTGCTGTACGGGCTGATGCTGCCGTCCGGCTGCGACGCCGCGTACGCGCTCGCCGACAAGTTCGGCGCCGGCTCGACGCGTGCCGCCCGGGTGAAGTCGTTCATCGGCAAGATGAACAAGCAGGCCAAGGACCTCGGTCTGACGAACACGAAGTTCGACTCGTTCGACGGCATCGGCAGCGGCTCGAACTACTCGACGCCGCGCGACCTGACGAAGATCGCCAGCAGCGCGATGAAGAACGGCAACTTCCGCGCGATCGTCAAGACGAAGAAGTACACGGCGAAGACCGTGACGAAGACCGGTGGCACCCGCACGATGGCGGCGTGGACCAACACCAACGGTCTGCTCAGCAGCTACAGCGGCGCCCTCGGCGTGAAGACCGGCTCCGGCCCCGAGGCCAAGTACTGCCTGGTCTTCGCCGCGACCCGCAACGGGAAGACGGTGATCGGCACGGTTCTTGCCTCGTCGTCGATCTCGGCTCGCGAGTCCGACGCGAAGAAGCTGATGGACTACGCCTTCAAGAAGTAGGCGAGTCCCTGACAGGGGTTCGTCTGCGGACCGTATGTGGCTGATCGCGCAGTTCCCCGCGCCCCCAAAAGACTGGGGGCGCGGGGAACTGCGCATTCTTTTGCCTTCAGGGGCGCGGGGAACTGCGCGACCAGCCGGCCAACTACCCCCAAGTAATCAGTCGCTTGGGCTGCTCCAGGATCGCCGCCACATCCGCGAGCACCTTGGAGCCGAGCTCCCCGTCGACCAGTCGGTGGTCGAAGGACAGCGCCAACGTCGTCACCTGACGAGGCTTGACCTTGCCCTTGTGGACCCACGGCTGGAGCTTGATCGAGCCGACGGCGAGGATCGCGGATTCGCCGGGATTGAGAATCGGCGTACCCGTGTCCACGCCGAACACGCCGACGTTCGTGATCGTCACCGTGCCGCCCTGCATAGCCGCCGGTGACGTCTTGCCGTCGCGGGCGGTGGCGACCAGCTCTCCGAGCGATTCGGCGAGCTGGGGCAGGGTCTTGGCGTGGGCGTCCTTGATGTTCGGGACGATCAGGCCGCGGGGCGTGGCCGCGGCGATGCCCAGGTTCACATAGTGCTTCTGGACGATCTCCTGGTTGGCCTCGTCCCACGAGGCGTTGACCTCCGGGTGGCGCTTGATGGCGACCAGCAGGGCCTTGGCGATCAGCAGCAGCGGATTGACCCGCAGCCCCTGGAGCCCGTATGTGTCTGGGGCCCGCTTGATCTCCTCGACGAGCTTCATCGTGCGCGTCACGTCCACCGTGACGAACTCGGTGACATGCGGCGCGGTGAACGCCGAGCCGACCATCGCGGCCGCCGTCGCCTTGCGGACGCCCTTGACCGGGATACGGGTCTCACGGGCACCGTCGTACGTGACGACCGGGGCCGGAGCCGGAGCCCGGACGGGAGCGGGCGCGGGCGCTGCCGTGGCCGGGGTCTCCACGGGAGCCGGCGGGGCGACCGCCGCGTGCACGTCCTCGCGCGTGATGATCCCGTCGGGACCGGACGGCGTGACCGTCGCCAGGTCGACGCCGAGGTCCTTGGCGAGCTTGCGCACCGGCGGCTTGGCGAGCGGGCGGGCCGCCGGAGCCGCGTGCCCGTGCCCGTGCCCGTTCAGCTCGCTCTGGACGGCCACCTTCGCCGCGGCGGCCTCGGGCTGCTGGGCCGGTACTCCCCTGCGGGGGCGGCGCTTCGTGGAGGACTCCGCGACCCCGTACCCGACGAGGACCGGCGTGCGGCCCACGGGCTTGGACTTCTCCTCGGAAGCCGCGGGCTTCGCCGGAGAGGCTTCGGTCCGCTCGGCGGGAGCCGCCGGGGCGAACGGAGTCGCCGGAGCCGACGCGGCCGGGGCCTGTGCCTCGGCCGGCGGCGCCGCCGGAGCCGCTCCGCCGTTCACGTCCACCGCGATGATCACCTGGCCGACGTCCACCGTCGTCCCCTCGGGGAAGCGCAGCTCGTGCACCACCCCGTCGAAGGGGATCGGCAGCTCCACGGCGGCCTTGGCGGTCTCGACCTCGCACACCACCTGGCCGTCGGTGACCGTGTCACCGGCCTTGACGTACCACTTGAGGATCTCCGCCTCCGTCAGACCCTCGCCCACATCGGGCATCTTGAACTCGCGAAGTCCCGAGGCAGTCTCAGTCATCGTCGTCACGACCCTCTCCTCAGTACGCCAGCGAGCGGTCGACGGCGTCGAGCACCCGGTCCAGGCCAGGCAGGTACTCCTCCTCCAGCCGTGCCGGCGGGTACGGCGCGTGATAGCCGCCGACCCTCAGCACGGGTGCCTCCAGGTGGTAGAAGCACCGCTCCGTGATCCGGGCCGCGATCTCCGCGCCCGTCCCCAGGAACACCGGTGCCTCGTGGACCACGACCAGGCGGCGGGTCTTCTCGACCGAGGCCTGGATGGAGTCGAAGTCGATGGGGGACATGGACCGCAGGTCCACCACTTCGAGGGACCTGCCCTCCTCCTGGGCGGCGGCCGCGACCTCCTGGCAGACCTTCACCATCGGGCCGTACGCGGCCAGCGTGAGGTCGCTGCCCTCGCGCACCACGCGGGCCTTGTGCAGCGGGCCGGGGATCGCCTCGCGGTTCACCTCGGACTTGTCCCAGTAGCGCCGCTTCGGCTCGAAGAAGATCACCGGGTCGTCGCTCTGGATGGCCTGCTGCATCATCCAGTACGCGTCGGAGGCGTTCGACGGGGAGACCACCTTGAGGCCCGCGACATGCGCGAACAGAGCCTCCGGGGACTCGGAGTGGTGCTCGACCGCGCCGATGCCGCCGCCGTACGGAATGCGGATCACGACGGGGAGCTTGATCTTGCCGAGCGCCCGCGCGTGCATCTTCGCGAGCTGCGTGACGATCTGGTCGTAGGCGGGGAAGACGAAGCCGTCGAACTGGATCTCCACCACCGGGCGGTAGCCGCGCAGCGCGAGGCCGATCGCCGTGCCGACGATGCCCGACTCGGCGAGCGGGGTGTCGATGACCCGCTCCTCGCCGAAGTCCTTCTGCAGACCGTCGGTCACACGGAACACACCGCCGAGCTTGCCGACGTCCTCGCCCATGATCAGGACCTTGGGGTCGGCGTCGAGGGCCGTGCGCAGCGATTCGTTGATCGCCTTGGCCAATGCCATCTTTTCCGCGGTCATCGCTACTTGCCCTCCCCTTCATCGGCGAACGACGCCTGGTAGGCGGCGAACTGGGCCCGCTCCTCGTCGACGAGCGCGTGCCCGTCCGCGTACACGTTCTCGAAGATGGCGAAGTGGTCCGGGTCCGGCATGGCGCGGACCACTTCGCGCACTCGCCTTCCCAACGCCTCGCTCTCGGCTTCGAGTTCCGCGAAGAATCCCTCGTCCGCGTGGTTTGAAGCCTCCAGGTACGTGCGCATGCGCTGGATCGGGTCCTTCGCCTCCCACGCCTCGCGCTCCTCGTCGGCCCGGTACTTGGTCGGGTCGTCGGAGGTGGTGTGGGCGCCCATGCGGTACGTGTACGCCTCGACGAGGGTGGGCCCCTCGCCCCGGCGGGCCCGCTCCAGCGCCCACTTGGTCACGGCGAGGCAGGCGAGGACGTCGTTGCCGTCGACGCGGACACCCGGGAAGCCGTAGCCCTGCGCGCGCTGGTAGAGCGGCACGCGGGTCTGGCGCTCGGTGGGCTCGGAGATGGCCCACTGGTTGTTCTGGCAGAAGAACACGACGGGAGCGTTGTACACCGCGGAGAAGGTGAACGATTCGGCGACATCGCCCTGGCTGGAGGCGCCGTCCCCGAAGTACGCGATCACGGCCGAGTCGGCGCCGTCCTTGGCCACACCCATGGCGTAGCCGGTGGCGTGCAGCGTCTGCGAGCCGATGACGATCGTGTAGAGGTGGAAGTTGTTGCTGTTCGGGTCCCAGCCGCCGTTGTTCACGCCGCGGAACATGCCGAGGAGGTTGGTCGGGTCGACCCCGCGGCACCAGGCCACGCCGTGCTCACGGTAGGTCGGGAAGACGTAGTCGTCCTCGCGGGTGGCCCGTCCGGAGCCGATCTGGGCGGCCTCCTGGCCGAGCAGCGAGGCCCACAGGCCCAGCTCGCCCTGGCGCTGCAGGGAGGTGGCCTCGGCGTCGAAGCGGCGGGTGAGCACCATGTCGCGGTACAGGCCGCGGAGCTCTTCGGGGGTGATGTCGGCTACGTACGCGTCATATTCGCCATTCTTGACGCGCTTGCCCTCGGGCGTCAGCAGCTGTACGAGCTCGGGCCGGTCGCCCGGCGGCTTCTTCGCAGCGGTGCGCTTGGTACCGGCGCTGCGTCGCGGCTTGCGCGCGGCAGTGCTCTCCACGGTCACGTGTGCTCCTCCGTCGGTCCGGCCCCCGGGGTTGCCGGGTGACCAGTGCGGCTCGCCTG
Organism: Streptomyces sp. NPDC058697; assembly: GCF_042715345.1. Classification (NCBI taxonomy): domain Bacteria; kingdom Bacillati; phylum Actinomycetota; class Actinomycetes; order Kitasatosporales; family Streptomycetaceae; genus Streptomyces; species Streptomyces sp. NPDC058697. Next base: position 323,720 of record NZ_JBHXSU010000009.1, on the reverse strand, counting down.
ATCTCCGTACCCGCGCACGGGGTGGGTGCTCGGCCGGGAACAGGCGTGACAGGTGCCCCGGCGAGCGCCCTGCACATAGCACGTTACCCAGTGCTCCACATTTCTGTGAAACCCCTCCTGACCTGCGTTTTTGCTTGGATTTCCGAGTACTTTCCACTCGGACTTCCAAGTACTTCGCGCCGATCCGGAACAGTCGCTGGTCAGAGCACTGGTTACAGCCTTGCAGGGGGCCGGAACACCGGCACGTTATCCCGGTCACCCCGGGGACGGGAAGAGCTCGACCGGGGCGGTCGGAAAGATCGTGTGTGAGACTGACTCCGTGCGCGAAGACGGAAAAATCACTGTATTTCTTCTCGACGACCATGAGGTGGTCCGCCGGGGTGTGCACGAGTTGCTCTCGGTGGAGGACGACTTCGAAGTGGTCGGCGAGGCGGGTACGGCGGCCGACGCGCTGGTGCGAATTCCGGCCACGCACCCGGACGTCGCCGTCCTCGACGTACGCCTGCCGGACGGCAGCGGCGTCGAGGTGTGCCGCGAGATCCGCTCCCGGGACGAAAGCATCAAATGCCTGATGCTGACGTCCTACGCCGACGACGAGGCCCTCTTCGACGCGATCATGGCGGGTGCCTCGGGTTACGTCCTCAAGGCGATCCGCGGCGAGGAACTGCTCTCGGCGGTCCGTGACGTCGCCGCCGGCAAGTCCCTGCTCGACCCGGAGGCCACCGCCCGCGTCCTGGAGCGGCTGCGCGGCGGAGGCAGCGCCAAGGGCGACACCCGGCTCGCGAGCCTCACCGACCAGGAGCGCAGGATCCTCGACCTGATCGGCGAGGGGCTCACCAATCGCGTGATCGGCGAGCGGCTCCATCTGGCCGAGAAGACGATCAAGAACTACGTCTCCAGTCTGCTGTCCAAGCTCGGCATGGAGCGGCGCGCGCAGGCGGCCGCCTATGTGGCCCGGATGCAGGCGGAGAAGGAGCGCTGAGTTCTCCGCGCTCCACGCGCTCCACGCACTCTACGTAGGGCCGTATTGAGTTTTCCGTGCTCTCCGTAGAGGCCGATCAGCGCTCCGGGGACGCCGACCGACGCTCCGCAGAGGTCCTTATTCGGGACTTATGTCCCTGCGTGGAAGGTCGGGCGGCCCTTTCTCCGGCTCCCGCGGTGCCGCACATTGAGAGGCATGCCGACCGACGAACAGCTCGCCGCCGGACTGCTCGGCCGCGTCCAGCACGGCCGCCTGGCGGCCAGCATGCGCGCGCTGCCCTTCCTGGCCACGGCCCGCCACATCGTGGTGGGCGGCCGTGTCCTGCTGCGGATCCACAAGGGGTACGGCCACCACCGGGCGTGCGCGGGAAGCGTCGTCGCGTACGGCGCGGACAACCTGGGCTCCCCGCGCGCGGGCGAGGGCCACTGGTCCGTCCAGGTCGTCGGCGTGTGCGAGCCCGTCGAGCCCACCGCCGCACAGCTCGCGCTCTTCGGCCCGGCCCCGCGCCGCGTGGACGACGCGCCCTTCGAGCCCGTGTACCTGGAGGTCACTCCGGAGTTCGTCACCGTGCGCTCGACGGACGGTGGCCTGGAGCTTGCACACCGGCACTGTCCGTGACAAGCCCGAGGTCAACGGCCTCTCCGGTGCCCTAACATCTGGCGCGTGCCGCGCTCATCTGTTTCGCCCGCCCTCTCCTCCGCGCCCCCTCTGGGCGCCCTGCTGCGGCGATACGCCGCCGGGGCCCCGCTGGCCTGCGAACCCGTCGACCAGGGGCTGCTCAACCGCGGCTACCGCCTCGCCACCACCCACGGCCGGTACTTCCTCAAGCACCATTTCGACCCCGAGACCGCAGACCCCGCCGCGATCGCCCGCCAGCACCGCGCGACCCAGCGCCTCGCCGACCTCGGCGTCCCGGTGGCCCCGCCGCTGACCGGAACCGACGGCCGCACGGTCGCGGTCGTCGGCGGCCACGCGTACGCCCTGCACCCCTGGATCGACGGACGCCACCGCAGCGGGGCCCAGCTGACCACGGAGCAGTGCCGGCGCCTGGGGGCCCTCCTGGGCGTCGTACACGCGTCCCTGGAGCGGGTGATGCCGCCACGGCGGTCCGAGGAGCGCGCGGAGAGCGCGGACCCCGCCGACACCTTCGCCCTCATCGACGACCTGCTCGCCCGCGTACGCCGCCACCACCCGTCCGACGCCTTCGACGAGCTGGCCCGCCACCGCCTCCTGGAGCGGCGCGCCCTCCTGGAACGGCACGCGGACAGGCGGCCCCCGCAGGGCGGCTCGGTGGGCTGGGTGCACGGGGACTTCCACCCCTTCAACGTGCTCTACCGGGGAGACACCCCCGCCGCGATCGTCGACTGGGACCGGCTCGGCGTCCAGCCGCAGGCCGAGGAGGCGGTGCGCGCCGCGGTGATCTTCTTCGTACGCCCCGCCGGCACGCTCGACCTGACGCGGGTACGGGCCTACGCGCGCGCGTACCGGCGCTCCGCGCGGGCCACCCCCTCCGAGCTCTCGGCCGCCGTGCACCGCGTGTGGTGGGAGCGGCTCAACGACTTCTGGATACTGCGCTGGCACTACGAGCGCGGGGACACCCGCGCCGACCCGCAGTTCCCCGCGGCCTCCGCGCTGGCGGTGTGGTGGACGCGGGAGTACGACGCGGTGTGCGAGGCGTTCGTGGGGTGAGGCCGGGCCTGCTCGACCACATCGACCGGATCACTCGGCTCGACCGCCTCGGCCGGGGGGCTCGTGAAACGGCACGCGCGCGTGGAGCCCGATTCCGGGTTCCACGCGCGCGTGAAGGGTGTTGCGGAGGTGCCGGGTCAGCCGCCGGTCACGCCTTCCACGTCACCGACTTCGCCCGTCGGCTCGCCCGACGGTGTCGGATCGTCCGTCGGAGTCGTCTCCTCGTCCGTCGGCGTCACTTCGTCCGTCGGAGTCGTCTCCGGATCCGTCGGCTCGCTCTTCGAGGCAGATGGGGTGCTGCTCGGCGATGTTGTGTACGACGGCGTGAAGTCCGGGTCGCCGCCCGTGCCGGTGTCCTGGTCCGTGGGCTCGTCCGTGGGCTCGTCGGACGTGCTCTCGCTCGGTGTCGTCTCCTTCTCGGTCTGCGAGGTGGTCGGCGACTCCTTCGTGCCGCCCCCGCCGCCGTCGCCGTCACCGCCCTGCAGCGCCAGCGCGACCCCCGCCGCGATGGCGACCACCGCGAGGACCGCCAGGATCCACAGCTTGCCGCGGCCGCTGCCCCGGTTGCCGTGCCCCTCGAAGCCCCCGTCGTCGCCGCCTCCGCCACGGCCGGGCGGCAGCATCGGTGAGGGGATCTGGGTGGTGCCCGAGTCGCCGGGGTGCGGCAGCCCGGCGGAGCCCGCGAGGCCCATCGCAGGGGTGTTCACGGCCTCGTGCATGTCCACGGGACCGGTGTTCCAGGTCCCGGTGTGGCCGCCCTGGTCGTACAGCATCTGCAGCCCGTACTGGGTGAGGCCGCGCATCTCCTCCGCGGTCTGGAACCGGTCGTCCGGCTCCTTCGCGAGGGAGCGCATGACCAGGCCGTCCAGCTCCGGCGGCGCCGCGTCCGAGACCTCGGAAGGGGGCACCGGGATGTCCTGGACGTGCTGGTAGACCACCGACAGAGGGGTCTCACCGGTGAACGGCGGCCGCAGCGCGAGGAGTTCGTAGAGGAGGCAGCCCGTCGCGTACAGGTCGCTCCGGTGGTCGACCGCCTTGCCGAGCGCCTGCTCCGGCGAGAGGTACTGGGGCGTGCCCATGACCATGCCGGTTTGAGTCATTGTCGACTGGGCGCCGTGCAGGGCGCGCGCGATGCCGAAGTCCATCACCTTGACCGCACCGGTGTTGGTGATGATCACGTTCGCGGGCTTGATGTCGCGGTGCACGATGCCGTGCTGGTGCGAATACGCAAGCGCTTCCAGCACTCCGGAGACGATGATGAGTGCCTGCTCGGGCCCGGGCGCCTCGGCGTTGAGCAGCAGGTCACGGATCGTGCGGCCCTCGACGAGCTCCATCACGATGTACGGGACGACCTGGTGGCCGACCACGTCCTCGCCGGAGTCGTAGACCGCCACCACCGCATGGTGGTTGAGCCCGGCGACCGACTGTGCCTCGCGCGTGAACCGCGCCTTGGACACGGGGTCTTCCGCCAGGTCGGAGCGGAGCAGCTTGACCGCGACCGTGCGCCCGAGCCGGACATCCTCGGCGGCGAACACCTCGGCCATGCCGCCCCGGCCCAGTCTGTGGGTGAGCCGATACCGGCCGTCGCCGACCAGCCCGCCGTTACCCCACAACTCCGGCGCATCTGACATACCGCCGCCAGTCGCCTCGGGGTCGGACGGGCCCTGAGCGCGCTGCTGCTGTGCCATCAGTCCTCGCCGTCGTTTCTGTCCGCACCGGTCGAAGTACGCGCGGTGGTTGTTACGGTCTCCGTCGGGCCACGCTACAGCCTCCGTGGGAGAGGCCGACCCGGGATGGACCGGCCATGAAACCCACAGCCGGTCCGCGGGTGCAAATTCTGTGTACCGGCCGTACGGCACCTGTAACGCTTCCGCGACTCTTCTTTCGCGTACGGTCACGGAACGGGCACCGAGCTTGACGTGTCAGTGCCCTCCGGCAGACTTGGCCGGGAATGACACTAAGGATCACCGCCGCGGGGGCCACATCAGCAGCTTCCGCCCGCGTGACGGGGCACGCCGATGGGGGACGCAGAGACATGAGCCAGGACGGCGCACACGACCGGTACGCGGGGCGTTCGGTCGCCGGCGGGCGCTACCAACTGCGCGACCTGCTCGGCGAGGGCGGCATGGCCTCGGTCCATCTCGCATACGACTCGGTGCTCGACCGACAGGTCGCGATCAAGACACTGCACACCGAGCTCGGCCGTGAGCAGGCCTTCCGCGAGCGCTTCCGCCGCGAGGCCCAGTCGGTGGCCAAGCTCACCCACACGAACATCGTCTCCGTCTTCGACACCGGCGAGGACGTCCTGGAGGGCATGACGACTCCGTACATCGTCATGGAGTACGTCGAGGGCCGCCCGCTCGGCTCGGTCCTCGACCAGGACATCACCCAGTACGGGGCGATGCCCGCCGACAAGGCCCTGAAGATCACCGCGGACGTGCTGGCCGCGCTGGAGATCAGCCACGAGATGGGCCTGGTCCACCGCGACATCAAGCCGGGCAACGTGATGATGACGAAGCGGAACGTCGTCAAGGTGATGGACTTCGGCATCGCCCGCGCCATGCAGTCCGGTGTCACGTCGATGACGCAGACCGGCATGGTCGTCGGCACCCCGCAGTACCTCTCCCCGGAGCAGGCCCTCGGCCGGGGCGTGGACGCCCGCTCGGACCTGTACTCGGTCGGCATCATGCTGTTCCAGCTGGTCACCGGACGACTGCCGTTCGAGGCGGACTCGCCGCTGGCCATAGCGTATGCGCACGTCCAGGAGGAGCCCGTGCTGGCGTCCTCGGTCAACCGCTCGCTGCCGCCGGCCGTGGACGCCCTGATCACCCGCGCCCTGAAGAAGAACCCGAACGAGCGTTTCCTGAACGCCGAGTCGATGCGTGACGAGTGCCTGCGCGTGGCCCAGTCGTTCCAGGCCGCACCGCCGAGCATCGTGCCGGGCGCCCAGACGTCGAGCGGCGCCGGTGTCGGCTCCGCGGTGTTCCCGCCGGTCGACCAGTCGGCCCAGGCTCCGCAGGGGAACGTACAGACGCCGTACCAGCCGGGCGCCTACGGCCCGCCGACCCCGGCGCACACGTCCACGCCCGCCGCTTCGTACGGCTATCCGCAGCAGGGCGGCTACCCGACGCCGGCCCAGACCGCCGCGTATTCCCCGCAACAGGGCTACTCGACCCCGCCGCCGTACACGATCACGCCGCAGCAGCCCTCGGCGCCCGCCTCCGGCGGCGGCCGCAAGAGCAACATGCCGGTGATCGTGGGCTCGATCGTCGTCGCGCTGGCCGCCGTCGGCGGGCTGATCGCCGCGCTGCAGATGGGCGGCGGGGGCGACGACGACAAGGGCGGCGGCACGGAGTCCAGCGCGTCGGCGTCCGTGGTGGCCGGGCACAAGGGGCCGGACACGACGAAGAAGATCGAGAAGACCGAGTGCACGGAGCCCGAGGAGTCGTACAACGACGCCGACAAGATCAAGGTCCCGGACTTCAAGTTCAAGAACATGGACTCGGTGAAGGCGTGCCTGCAGGCGGCGGGCTGGCAGTACGAGAGCCAGCCGGTCGACGAGAACGCCTACGGCCAGGACACGGTGATGAGCCAGATCCCCGCCGCGGACGCGGACGTCGACCCCAAGAGCATGCCCAAGATCCAGCTCTACGTCTCGACGGGCAACCCCGCCTGATTCCTTGACCGTTCGGACACACGAAGACCGTTCGGACACGCTCGGTCCGCCAAGACCGTTCGGACACGCGAAGGGGCCCGGCATTTCTGCCGGGCCCCTTTCGTCCGCGCGCTGTTCGGAGTGATGGGAGTCGTCGGGGTTACGGGTGCAGGTTCGGGTACGGACCGCAGTTACAGGTACGGACCCCCGACACGGCCGCCCGCTCGCGGGTCGTCGTCCTCCTCGCCGCCACCCACACCCGGCGGGAGCGCCCGCCGCATCGACTCCAGCTGGGCGCGGGCCGCCATCTGCTGGGCGAACAGGGTGGTCTGGATCCCGTGGAAGAGCCCTTCGAGCCAGCCCACCAACTGGGCCTGCGCGATCCGCAGTTCGGCGTCGGAAGGGATGCCGTCGTCCGTGAACGGCAGGGACAGCCGCTCCAGTTCCTCGACGAGATCGGGCGCGAGCCCGTCCTCCAGCTCCTTGACCGAGCTGGCGTGGATCTCCTTGAGCCGGACCCGGCTCGCCTCGTCCAGAGGTGCCGCACGCACCTCCTCCAGCAGCTGCTTGATCATGCTCCCGATGCGCATGACCTTGGCGGGCTGCTCCACCATCTCCGTCACCGGGACCTCACGGGAGTCCTCGTCTCCTCCGCCGCCGAGAGCCATCCCGTCCTGGCCAACGACCAGGATCTGGGGGTTCTCCGGCGACCTTTCGTTCCTCGGCATCTCCATGCCGCCATTCTCTCGCACCCGCACACCTCATCACCCTCGTGCCCCCTCCCGGGCGTGATCCACCATGTACGCACCGGCATGTCCGCACCGGCGTCGCACATCAGACCGGCGGCGCCGGCGGCTGCGGCGGATCCGTGGCCGCCGCCTCCGCGAGCCGCAGAAGCCGGGCCTCGCAGTGGTCGAGCCACCGCATCTCGGCCTCCGCACGGAAGACGAGATGCTCCAGGACCAGCAGCCGGGCCACCTCGTCCCGGTGCCCGGGGCCCTCCGCGAGCGCCTGCGCCCGCAGCCGGGTGTACGTGTGCATCGCCTCCGACAGATACCGCCGCTGTGTCTCCACGATCGCCCGTATGTCGGCCCCCGGCGCCCCGACCGCCATGGCCAGCTTGATCGCCAGCTCGTCGCGCGGCAGGTTCGTGCGCTCCACGGGACGCGTGAACCAGGACCACAGCTCGGCCCGGCCCGCGTCCGTCAGCGCGTACAGCACGTGTCCGGCCTCGTCCGCGCCCTGCTGAACGACCAGACCGTCCCGCTCCAGCCGGCCCAGCGTCGTGTAGACCTGCCCGATGTTCAGCGGCCAGGTGGAGCCGGTGCGCGCCTCGAACTCGGTGCGCAGCCGTGAACCGTAGCGCGGCCCACGCTCCAGAAGCGCCAGCAGACCGTGACGTATCGACATAACCGGTATCTGTACCCCGTACATCTGTGCGCGCCAAGGGTGTCACCGAGGGTGATCGCATCGGCACCCGGACGATCGGGATGCCGGTGCGGGCGCCCCGTGTGACTCTGGTGCCGTCGATCTTGGTTCCTTCGCACCAGGAGGGGGTCACCGACGTGGCTCCATGGCTCCGCCCCCTGCACGTGACCGGCCTGCTGCTGGTCCTGCTGGCGGGCCCCGCTCCGATCTCGTACGCCGTCCCCCACATCTCCTCCTACGAACCCGCACCCGGCGAGTCACGGGCCGGCAGCCGGGCCGGGGAGGGACGCGAGCGGCCGGGCCGGTCACCCGCGCCGACGGAGGAGGAGACACAGGAGGAGGAAGCGGAAGAGGAAGCGCAGTACGAGGCGCAGGAGGAGGACGCCGGGGTCGGTCACCCGGACGGGCCAGCGGACGACGAGCAGTCGGAGGGCGAGCAGTCGGAGGGCGCTGTCGCCCCCGAGACGCCCGGGAACACCGCGCCCACGTCCCACCCGCCGGTCGATGCCGAACAGGCCGCCGGCCGCCACGTACGCGCCTCGGAACCCGTCCTGAGGGTCCTGCCCCTCGGCAGCGGATTGGTCCTCATCGGTCTGGGCCTCGGCCTCGCGTTCCTCGCACTGCGCGTACGGCGGGGCTGAGGCGGGGCGGGACCGCAGCCCAGCCCAGCCCTGCCCTGCCCGGCCGTCGAGTCCTAAGGGAGCGTGAGCAGCACCTTCCCGATGTTCCCGCTCTCCTCCAGCACCCGGTGCGCCGCGGCCGCGTCGCTCATCGGCAGCTCGCGGTCGACCACCGGACGTACATGCCCCGCGGAGACCAGCGGCCAGACGTGCTCCCGTACGGCCGCGACGATCGCCGCCTTCTCCCCGGCGGGACGGGCGCGCAGCGAGGTCGCGGTGACGGCGCCGCGCTTGCCCAGCAGCATGGCGATGTTCAGCTCGCCCTTGATGCCGCCCTGCATGCCGATGATCGCGAGCCGTCCGTTGACCGCGAGGGCCTGGACGTTGCGGTCCAGGTACTTGGCGCCCATGTTGTCGAGGATGACGTCGGCGCCCGCCCCGTCGGTGGCGGCCTTGATCTCCTCCACGAAGTCCTGCTCGCGGTAGTTGATCAGCACGTCCGCGCCGAGTTCGGCGCAGAAGTCCAGCTTCTCCTTGCTGCCCGCGGTGACGGCGACCTTCGCGCCGACGGCCTTGGCCAGCTGGATCGCCATGGTGCCGATGCCGCTCGCCCCGCCGTGCACCAGGAGCGTCTCGGCGGGGCGGAGATGGGCGATCATGAAGACGTTGGACCAGACCGTGCAGGTCACCTCGGGCAGCGCGGCCGCCTTGTCGAGTCCGACCCCCTCGGGCACCGGCAGCAGCTGCCCGGCCGGCACGGCCACCTTCTCGGCGTACCCGCCGCCGGAGAGCAGCGCACACACCTCGTCGCCGACGGCCCACCCGGAGACACCGGCGCCGACCGCCGCGATCCGCCCGGAGCATTCGAGACCGGGGTACGGGGACGCGCCGGGCGGCGGATCGTAGAACCCCTGCCGCTGCAGCAGATCGGCACGGTTCACCGCGCTCGCCGCCACCTCGACCAGCACTTCGCCCTCTCCGGGCACCGGATCCGGGACCTCGTCCCACACCAGCGCCTCGGGCCCACCAGGTTCAGGAATAGTGATCGCTCGCATGTCGGCGAGGCTACTCCGGGCCTCCGGTCCTGGCTCCGGTCCCCGCCCTAGTCCTGCCTCAGTGGCCTCATGTCCGGTGCCACCTGGGTGTGCGGGGTGACCCGGACGATGGTGATCAGCCGGTCCGTCAACTGCAGCTTCCCGATGGCGGGATCGTCGTATCCGAGGACCCGGTGCCCTCGTACGACGCTCACCACCAGGTCCTCGGTCTCGCGGGCGCCCTTGCCCACCTCGGCCTTTATGACGGGCCGTTCGACGATGTCGAGTCCGCTGCCCTGCTGGATGAGGTCCTCCATGACCATGCCCGCGCTGGGGCTGAGCACGGAGAGACCGAGGAGGCGGCCGGCCGCGCTGGCGCTGGTGATGACGGCGTCGGCGCCGGACTGCTTGAGCAGCGGCGCGTTCTCCTCCTCGCGCACGGCGGCCACGATCTTCGCCCCGCGGTTGAGCTGCCGGGCCGTCAGCGTGACGAGCACGGCAGTGTCGTCGCGCTGGGTCGCGATGATGATCTGCCGGGCCCGCTGGACCTCGGCGCGGATCAGTACGTCACTGCGGGTGGCGTCGCCGACCACACCCGCGTAGCCGTCCGCCGTCGCCGCGTCGATCACCCTGGAGTTGGGATCGACGACCACGACCTGCTCCTTCTTCAGCCCCGTCGCGCACACGGTCTGTATCGCCGAGCGGCCTTTCGTGCCGAACCCGATGACAACGGTGTGCTCCCTCAAGGCGGTCCTCCAGCGGTTCAGTCGCCACTCCTCCCGGGTGCGTTCGGTGAGGACCTCGAGAGTGGTGCCGACCAGGATGATCAGAAACATCACGCGCAAGGGCGTGATCACGAAGATATTGGTGAGCCGGGCGGCGTCACTGACGGGAGTGATGTCGCCGTATCCGGTGGTGGAGAGCGTGACGGTCGCGTAGTAGAAGGCGTCGAGCAGGTCGACCGAACCGTCCGAGTTGTCGTTGTAGCCGTCGTGGTCGGCGTAGACGATGAGGGCGGTGCCGACCAGTACGAGCAGTGCGATGGTGACCCGTTTGGCGACCTGCCGCAACGGATGTTCCACGCGTCGGCGAGGCAGTTTCACCCGGCGGGTGACGATGCGTTCGTCCGCGTGACGGGCGATCGCGTCCTGGCCCGGAAGTTTCACGTGAAACACACCCCGATCCCGGCCGTGGCCCAGGGCAGGTCGAGAATCTCCAGCTCCTGGCCGGGGCGCGCCCCGCCGGGCGGCACGACCGCGAGCGCGTCGGCCACGGCGATGCCCCGCAGCATGGCCGGTCCGTTGTAGTGCAGCGGCACGGCCCGGTCCTCGCGCAGGACGACGGGGATCAGCCGGGTGTCGTACGGGTGGCCGTGCACGGTCTCCTTCAGGGGCAGCGTGTACGTCTCCGGGGCCCCGCGTCCCGCAAGGGTGCGCAGCAGGGGTTCGGCGAGCGTGAGCAGGCCGGAGACGGCGGCGAGGGGGTTGCCGGGGAGCCCGACGAGGTGCTGGTTCTCCTTGGTGCGGGCCAGGAGCATGGGATGGCCGGGGCGCACCTTGACGCCGTCCACCAGGAGTTCGGCGCCGATGCGGCGCAGGGTGGGGTGCACATGGTCGACGGGGCCCGCGGCGGTGCCGCCGGTCGTCACGACGAGGTCGGCTTCGGAGTTCTTCAGGGCCTTGTGGAGGGCCTCGGCGTCGTCGCCGAGCCTGCGCACGGCGATGACGTCCGCGCCGAGCGCGCGCAGCCAGGACGGCAGCATCGGGCCTAGCGCGTCCCGGATCAGTCCGTCGTGGGGCAGGCCCTCGGTGAGCAACTCGTCCCCGAGGACGAGGACTTCGGCGCGGGGCCGGGGGAGGGCCGAGACGGTGTCGTATCCGGCGGCCGCGGCGAGCCCGAGCACGGCCGGGGTGACGACCGTGCCGCGCTGCAGCAGGGGATCGCCGGAGCGGCACTCCTGGCCCCGGGGACGGATGTCCTGCCCGGGCACGACCTCCCGGGTGGCGTGGAGCCGTTCCTTCTCGTCGGTGCGGCCGTGCTCGCTGCGGATCACCGCGGTGACGTCCTGCGGGATCCGTGCCCCGGTCGCGATACGGACGGCCTCGCCGTCGGTGAGGCGCTCGGGCTCGGCGTGGCCGGCGAGGACCCCCTCGGCCCGGACGTCCCAGGGTCCCGGCCCGGCGACGGCCCAGCCGTCCATCGCGGACGTGTCGAACGACGGAAGGTCCGTGAGGGCGGCGAGGGGCGCGGCGAGTACGAGGCCCAGCGCGGCGTCGAGGGATACGGAGACGGGGGCGTCCGGCCGGCGGGGGGCCCGCCCGGCGAGGGCGCGTGCCTCGGGCCAGGGGGTGGCCCTGTGGTGGCCGTGCTCGGCCGTGCGGGCCCGGGAGGTTCCGGCGGCGGTTCCGGCGGTGTGCTGCCCGTGCTCCGGGCTTCCGCCCCTCGGTGACGGCGGGGGCACGGCGGGAGAACCTCCAGTGGCTCCGGAGCCGTCGGGCACCTGGGCACCGCCTTCCTTGACCAGGGCGAGGGCCTCCTCGACGTCGAGATCGTCGAGGTCGACCTCCTCGTACTGCCCCCGGGCGGTCATCCGGCGTCCGGGCGGGCTTCGGGAGCGGCTGCCCCGGTGCCGGTCCCGGGCCTGCTGGTGGTGCCGGTGCTGGTGCCGGTGCCGGTCCCGGTGCTGGTGCCGGACGGGGCCGTCGGGGGTGGTGCGGTGCCGTCGTCGGTCTCCGCCTCCGACTCCGCCGCCCAGCGCAGCGCCAGTGCGGTCGCCTTGCGGGCGGCCTCCGCGACCGCCTCGGGGCCCCCCTTGGCCTGCGCGGCCGCGTACCCCACGAGGAACGTGGTCAGCGGTGCCGCCGGGCGCGCCACACCGTGCGCGGCGTCGCGGGCGAGGTCGAGCAGGGTGCCGGTGTCGACGTCCAGGTCGATGCCGAGCTCGTCCTTGACTGCGGTGATCCATTCATCCAACACGTGCCCATGCTCCCTGATACGTGCCCGGGCGGCGGCGATGTCGTCCCAGGTGTCGCAGTCGAAGGACGCGACGGGGTCGGTGATACGGGTCAGTTCGAGCGCACCGGTGAGCCGGCGCAGCGGCAGCCCGGTCAGTTCGCCGTGCTCGGCGCGGAGGGCAGCCAGCTCGCGGCGCAGCGCCGCACTCCGGTACGCGGCCACGAGCGGCTGGTCGCGCCCGCCGGAGTCGGTGAGCAACACACCCTCCGTGCCTGCCTCCTGAAGAGCGGTCAGCAACCGCTCGACCGTGCCCCCGTCCAGGAACGGCAGGTCGGCGGAGAGCACCACGACGTACGCGGCGGTGGTGTGCCGGAGGCCTTCGTCGAGGGCGGCCAGCGGGCCCCCGCCGGGCGGGTCCTCGCGCGCCCACTCCACCGGACGCGCGGTGGGCCGGGGCTCCGCGACGACCACGGTGGTGGCCGCGCCGGAGCAGGCGGCCAGGACGCGGTCGAGCAGCGCGCGGCCGCCCACGCGAACGCCGGGCTTGTCCGCCCCGCCGAGGCGGCGGGCGGCGCCGCCGGCGAGCACGACGGCGTCATGGCCGTCCGTGTCCCGGCCGTCCATACCGGGTCCGAGTGCGTCGGAGGAACCGAGTCCGCTGGAGGAACCGGGTGCGCCGACGGAACCGGGTGCGCTGGGACGCTCGTACGCGGTCACCCCCCGAGTATGAGCGCCCGATGGATCATTTCCACCCCCGCGCACAGCATGTGGACGGGGGTGGTGACGAGGTCGTACGGGCCGAGGGGGCTACAGGGTCCGCAGCAGGACCGCGGGCTGTTCCACACAGTCCGCCACATACCGGAGGAATCCGCCCGCCGTGCCGCCGTCGCACACCCGGTGGTCGAAGGTGAGCGAGAGCTGCACGACCTGCCGCACCGCCAGCTCGCCCTGGTGCACCCAGGGCTTGGGGACGATCCGGCCGACGCCGAGCATGGCCGCCTCGGGGTGGTTGATGATCGGTGTGGAGCCGTCGACGCCGAACACTCCGTAGTTGTTCAACGTGAAGGTCCCGCCGGTGAGTTCCGCCGGTGTGAGCGTCCCGGTCCGGGCCGCCTCGGTGAGCCGCGCGAACTCCGCGCTCAGGGACTCCGCGTCCCGCGTGTGCGCGTCCTTCACCACCGGCACGACGAGCCCGCGCTCGGTCTGCGCGGCGAACCCGAGGTGCACCGCGTCGAGCCGGACGATCTCCCGGGCTTCCATGTCGACCGTCGAGTTGAGCTCGGGAAAACGGGCCAGCGCGGCGGTGCAGATACGGGCGAGGAGCGCGAGGAGGGCGATCTTCGGCCCGCCGGCCTCGTTCATCCGCACGCGCGCGTGCATCAGTTCCGTGGCGTCGGCGTCGACCCAGCAGGTCGCGTCGGGAATCTCGCGCCGGCTCCGGGAGAGCTTGTCGGCGACGGCACCTCGGACGCCCTTGAGAGGGATACGGGTGCCACGCGCGTGCGTGGGTGTGGACGTTTGGGCTGTTGGGGGCGCCACGGCCTGTGGTGGCCGCGCGACGGTCGGGGCGGACGAGACGGCCCGCGCCGCGTGCTCGACGTCCGCGCGCGTGATCAGCCCCTCGGGACCCGAGCCCGCCAGCTCCCGCAGGTCGAGCCCGTTCTCCCGGGCCAGCCGGCGCACGAGCGGGGAGATCACAGGCACGGGACCGTCGGCCCGGCGCCCCGCATCGGTACCGGTCCTGTCCGCGACCGGCTCCTCGTCCCGTACGGGACGACGGAGGGCCGTGCCGGACTCCGTGGGCGCGGCGGGCGCCGCCGCGACGGCCCGGTCGACGTCCGGGAGCCCAGTGCCACGGCTTCCAGCCGATCCGGCTCCAGCTCCGGCAGCAGTGCCAAACCGTCCCGAGCCCGGCCCGCCGTCGGCCGAACCCGGTGACCGCCACCCCGGAGCCGCCCCGGCCCCCGCCGGCCGCAGCCGTCCACGCCGTGCCGGAGGCGCCTGCGTGCCGTAGCCGACGAGTACGTTCCCGGAGCCCTCGTCCTCGGAGTCGGAGACGAGTGGGCCGGAAGCCGATGCGCCGGAAGCCGGTGCCCCGACCGCGACCGTCAGCAGCGGGGAGCCGACGGGCAGTTCGGTGCCCTCTTCGCCGTAGCGGGCCGTGACCACGCCGCCGTACGGGCAGGGGACCTCGACCATCGCCTTGGCCGTCTCGACCTCGACGACGGGCTGGTCGACGGCGACGACGTCACCGACCTGGACGAGCCAGCGGACGATCTCGGCCTCGGTGAGCCCCTCACCGAGGTCGGGCAGCTTGAATTCCAGGACCTGGGCCATCAGCTCTGTGCCTCCCACTGCAGCCGCGCCACCGCGTCCAGGATCCGGTCGACACCCGGCAGATGGTGGCGCTCCAGCATCGGCGGCGGATACGGGATGTCGAACCCGGCCACGCGCAGCACCGGCGCCTCCAGGTAGTGGAAGCACCGCTCGGTGACCCGCGCGGCGATCTCCCCGCCGGGCCCGCCGAAACCGCCCGACTCGTGCACGACCACGGCCCGCCCGGTGCGTCGTACGGACGCGGAGACCGTCTCGTCGTCGAACGGCACCAGGGAGCGCAGGTCGACGACTTCGAGGTCCCAGCCCTCGGCCCGCGCCGCCTCGGCGGCCTCCAGGCAGACGGGCACCGACGGCCCGTAGGTGATGAGCGTGGCGCTGCGGCCGTGGCGCCGTACGACCGCGCGGCCGATCGGGTCCACGGCCTGCGGCTCGTCCGGGTTCCAGGTGTCCTTCGACCAGTACAGGCGCTTGGGTTCCAGGAAGACGACCGGGTCGTCGGAGGCGATGGCGGCGCGCAGCAGCCCGTACGCGTCGGCGACCGTCGCGGGTGTGACGACATGGAGGCCCGGGGTCGCGATGTAGTACGCCTCGGAGGAGTCGCTGTGGTGCTCGACGCCGCCGATACCGCCCCCGTAGGGCACGCGCACGGTGATGGGAAGCGGCATCGCCCCGCGCGTGCGGTTGCGCATACGGGCCACATGCGAGATCAGCTGCTCGAAGGCCGGGTAGGCGAAGGCGTCGAACTGCATCTCCACGACCGGCCTGAGCCCGTACATGGCCATGCCGACGGCCGTGCCGAGGATGCCCGCCTCGGCGAGCGGCGTGTCCGTGACGCGGTCCTCGCCGAACTCCTTGGCGAGCCCGTCGGTGACGCGGAAGACGCCGCCGAGGGTGCCGACGTCCTCGCCCATGACGTGCACGGTCGGGTCGTCGGCCATGGAGTCCCGCAGGGCGCGCCCGAGGGCCTGCGCCATGGTGGCCGGCTTCACCGCGACGGTGGTCATCGGGCCGCCCCTTCCGACTCGTGCTCGTTCTCGGTCCCGTGCTCGTGGTGGCGCGCCTCGGCGTCCAGCTCGGCCCGCAACTGTGCCTCCTGTTCCAGGAGTTGCGTCGTGGGCTGGGTGTAGACATGTGCGAAGAGGTCCATCGGGTCGAGCGCGGGATCCTGGTTCATGCGCTCGCGCAGGTCCGCGGCCATCACCTCGGCGTCCTCGCGCGCGGCGCGCATTCCGGCCTCGTCGAGCAGCCCGCGCTCGGTCAGCTCGTGCTCCAGGAGGGCGATCGGGTCGTGCGCGCGCCAGGCCTCGACCTCGGAGTCGCCGCGGTAGCGCTTGTCGTCGTCTGCGTTCGTGTGCGCCTCCATGCGGTACGTGACCGCCTCCACGAGCGTGGGACCGCCACCCGCCCGCGCGTGGGCGACGGCGTCGCCGAGGACCTCGTACACGGCGGCGGCGTCGTTGCCGTCGACCAGGCGGCCGGGCATCCCGTAGCCGACGGCCTTGTGGGCCAGCGACGGGGCCGCGGTCTGCTTGGCGAGCGGGACGGAGATCGCGAAGCCGTTGTTCTGTACGAGGAAGACGACCGGTGCCTGCCAGACGGCGGCGAAGTTCAGCGCCTCGTGGAAGTCGCCCTCGCTGGTGCCGCCGTCGCCGACCAGGGCGAGCGCGACCACGTCGTCGCCCTTGAGGCGGGCGGCGTGCGCGAGGCCCACGGCGTGCGGGAGCTGGGTCGCGAGGGGCGTGCACAGGGGCGCGATCCGGTGCTCATGCGGGTCGTAGCCGGTGTGCCAGTCGCCGCGCAGCAGGGTCAGCGCCTGGACGGGGTCGAGGCCACGGGCGACGGCGGCGAGCGTGTCGCGGTAGCTGGGGAAGAGCCAGTCGCGCTCTTCGAGGACGAGCGCGGCGGCGACCTCGCAGGCCTCCTGGCCGGTGGAGGAGGGGTAGACGGCGAGGCGGCCCTGCTTGGTGAGGGCCGTGGCCTGCGCGTTGTAACGGCGGCCGCGCACCAGCTGCGCGTACAGCCTGCGCAGGAGCTCCGGGTCGACCCGCTCGGCCGCCTCGGTGCCGAGGACGCGGTGGGGCAGCGCGTCGGGCAGCAGCGGCGCGGGGTCGGTGCGGGGCTGCCAGGCGGGCGGCGGGGTCGGCCGGTATGCGCCTCGCTGCTCCATGACCGTCATGTCGGCACCTCCTCGTGGGCGGCTTCGAGAGACGTGCCGAGAGTGACGCGCCTCACCTACCGATTGTTCGGTCGTCGGCACATTTTGGCTACAGGCACCTCCAGGCTGTGGACAAACGGTTCTCCACAGCCTGAGATGGACGCAGTACGTCCATGGTAGGGAGGCGGGGGGACATGGCACCTGAACAAATGGCCGAGGGGCCGGAGGCGGGATCCTCCCTGCCGCCGCCGCGCCCGCTGGACGCCATCGATCAGGACATCCTCCAGATGCTCCAGGCGGACGGCCGCGCCTCGATACGGTCCGTGGCCGAGCGCGTCCATGTATCGCGAGCGAACGCCTACGCGCGCATCAACCGCCTCATCGAGGACGGCGTGATCCGCGGCTTCGGTGCCCGCGTCAACCATGAGCGCGCGGGGCACAGCACCTCGGCGTACATCACCCTCAAGATCGTGCAGAACTCCTGGCGCACCGTGCGCGAGCAGCTGACGGCACTCCCCGGGGCCTCCCACATCGCGCTGGTGGGCGGGGACTTCGACGTGCTCCTGTTGGTGCACACGCCCGACAACAGGGCGCTGCGCGAGCTGGTGCTCACCCGGCTCCAGGCCATCCCCGAGGTGCTCAGCACACGGACGCTGCTGGTGTTCGAGGAGGAGGACCTGGAGCCGCAGGGGTGACCTGCGCCTTTGGAGGATTGGGGCTCCCCTTGTGCCTCAGTCCTCCTGCCGGAGCCCCCCGAAGACCAGCCGCACCACCGCGTCGGCGACCTCGCGCTCGCCCATGCCCCGCCCGTCGGGGCGGTACCACTCCACGATCGAGTTGATCATCCCGAAGACCAGCCGTGTCGCGAGCCGGAATTCCACGTCGACGCGTACGTCGCCGTCGGCGGCCGCGGCCCTCAGGAGCTCGGCCACCCGGTGGTCGAAGTCCCGGCGCCGCTCCAGGGCCCACCGCTCGGCGTCGGTGTTGCCGCGCACGCGCAGCAGCAGTGTCACGTACGGCAGCTCGGCGGTGAGGACCTCGACCATGCGCCGGGTGACGTACTCCAGGCGCTCCACGGCACGCCCCACGCGCGCGTGCTCCTCGTCGAGGATCCCGAAGAGGCCGTCGAGCGCCCGGCTGACGGCCCGGCGCAGCAGCTCCTCCTTGCCCGTGACGTGGTGGTAGATCGACGACTTGGAGATGCCCGCCGCCTTGGAGAGGTGCTCCATGGAGGTGCCGTCGTAGCCGCGCTCGTTGAAGACCCGCACGGCCACGGAGAGCAGCGTCTCCGGGGTGTAGGTGTCGCGCTTGGCGGTGGTCATGGGGTGCCCTCCCGCTTCTCGGAGGCGTACGCGTGGCGGTAGAGCGCGAGGGACGGCGCGTAACGGCCTGACGGGTCGCGCATGTGCAGGTCGTCCAGGACGTCGTAGGCCCAGCTCCTGCCCAGCCTGCGGCTCCATTCGAAGGGCCCCAGGGGGTAGTTGACGCCCAGGCGCATCGCCGTGTCGATGTCCTCCTCGGTGGCCACTCCCTTGGCGACGGCGTCGTGCGCCAGGTCGACGACGCGGGCCACCGTGCGGGCGACGATCAGGCCGGGCACGTCCCCGATGACGCTGACGTCCTTGCCGAGCGCCTGGAAGAGCCCGGTGGCCTCGGCGAGGGTCTGGGTCTGGGTGTCCTGCGAGTGGGACAGGGCGATCCGGGTCGCCCGCCGATAGTCGAGCGCGAGGTCGAAGTAGACGACGTCACGGAACTCGACGGCGGTCTGGCCGTCCGCGAGGGCCAGCTGGCCGCCGCTCGGCAGCACCAGCCGGGTGCCGTGGTCCTCCTCGTCCTCGCGGACCTGGATGCCCGCCTCGCGGATCAGCGCGAGCAGGTCGGACGCGGGGCCCAGATCGCCCTCGGCGACCACGTACGCGGGCGGCTGGGCCTTCTCCGCGGTGTGCGGCTCGGGACGCTCGCCCTCGTCCCCGTAGTCGTACCAGCCGTGCCCCGACTTGCGGCCGTGGCGGCCCGACTCGACGAGCCTGCGCTGGGCCAGCGAGGGCGTGAACCGCACGTCCTGGAAGAAGGCCTCCCACACGGAACGCGTGACGAACTCGTTGACGTCCTGGCCGATGAGGTCGGTCAGTTCGAAGGCGCCCATCCGGAAGCCGCCCGACTCGCGCAGGACCGCGTCGATCGTGGCGGGGTCGGCGGCCTGGGCCTCGTAGACCGCGAAGGCCTCGGCGTAGAAGGGCCGCGCGATGCGGTTGACGATGAAGCCCGGGGTGTCGGCGCAGGCGACCGGGGTCTTCCCCCAGGCACGGGCCATCTCGTACGCGCGCGTGGCCGACGTGACGTCGGTCGCGAACCCGGAGACGACCTCGACGAGGGGCAGCAGCGGTGCGGGGTTGAAGAAGTGCAGCCCCACGAAACGGCCGGGGTTGCGCAGGGCGCCGCCGATCGCGGTCACCGACAGGGAGGAGGTGTTGGTGGCGAGCAGACAGTCGTCGTCGACGACGTCCTCCAGCTCGCGCAGCAGCTGCTGTTTGACGTCCAGGCGCTCCAGGACGGCTTCGACGACCAGGCCCGAGTCGGCGAGGTCGGCGAGGCTCTCCGCGGGGCGCAGGCGCGCGCGGGCGGCGTCCCGTTCGGCGCCGGTCAGCCGGTCCTTCTCGACGAGCCGGTCGAGGCGGGCGGCGATCGCGTCGGCCGCGGCCCCGGCACGGCCCGGCACGGCGTCGTACAGCCGTACGGGATGGCCCGCGACGAGCGCGACCTGGGCGATGCCCTGGCCCATGGTGCCGGTACCGACGACGGCCACAGGGCCGGCGAGGTCGAGTGCTGTCATGCTCGCGATCCTCCCGCACGGGGTTGTCCACAGGTTCAGCGGACCCCCTTGTCCCGACCGATCGTTCGGTTACTCTAACTCTGTCCGCCCGTTCCTGCCCAGGTCGTGAGCTCGACGGAGAGCTCACGAGACGAGGAGTTGGTCCCTCATGGCCGCCGAACTCACCGCGCACCAGCTGATCGCACAGCACCGGCCCACCCTCGACCAGGCGCTGGAAGCGATCCGCACACGCGCGTACTGGTCGCCACACCCCGAACACCCCAAGGCGTACGGGGAGAACGCAAGCCTGGACGCGACGGCGGGCAAGGCCGCCTTCGACGCCCTCCTGGGCGGCCGCCTCGACCTCGGCCAGCCAGGCACCGACGACTGGGTGGGCGGCGAGGTCTCGCCGTACGGAATCGAGCTGGGGATCACGTACCCGCACGCGGACGTCGACACCCTGCTGCCCGCCATGCGCGCGGGGCAGCGCGCGTGGCGCGACGCCGGCGCGGAGATGCGCGCGGTGGTGTGCCTGGAGATCCTCAAGCGGATCAGCGACCGCACCCACGAGTTCGCGCACGCGGTCATGCACACCAGCGGCCAGGCCTTCATGATGGCGTTCCAGGCGGGCGGCCCGCACGCGCAGGACCGCGGCCTGGAGGCGGTGGCGTACGCGTACGTGGAGCAGGTCCGCACCCCCGACAACGCCGAGTGGACGAAGCCCCAGGGCAAGCGCGACCCGATCGCGCTGACCAAGCGGTTCACGCCGGTGCCGCGCGGAATCGCGCTGGTGATCGGCTGCAACACTTTCCCGACGTGGAACGGCTATCCGGGCCTGTTCGCCTCCCTGGCCACGGGCAACGCGGTGCTCGTGAAGCCCCACCCGCGCGCGGTGCTGCCGCTCGCGCTCACCGTCCAGGTGGCCCGCGAGGTGCTCGCCGAGGCCGGCTTCGACCCGAACCTGGTGGCGCTGGCCGCCGAGCGGGCGGGCGAGGGCATCGCCAAGACCCTGGCGACACGCCCGGAGATCCGGATCATCGACTACACGGGCTCGACGGCGTTCGGCGACTGGCTGGAGGCCAACGCCCGCCAGGCGCAGGTCTACACGGAGAAGGCCGGCGTCAACACGGTGCTCGTGGAGTCGACCGACAACTACAAGGGAATGCTGTCGAACCTCGCCTTCTCCTTGTCCCTCTACAGCGGCCAGATGTGCACGACCCCGCAGAACCTCCTCATCCCCCGCGACGGCATCCGTACGGAGGAAGGCCCCAGGACGTACGACGAGGTGGTCGCCGACCTCGCCAGGTCGGTCGGCGGACTCCTCGGTGACGACGCCCGGGCGAACGGGCTGCTGGGCGCGATCGTGAACCCTGATGTGAAGGCCCGCCTGGAGGCGGCCGCGGGTCTCGGCGAAGTCGCCCTCGCCTCACGGGAGATCGCCAACCCCGAGTACCCGGACGCGGTCGTGCGCACCCCGGTGATCGTGAAACTGGACGGCGCCAAGCCGGACGACCAGGCCGCGTTCATGAACGAGTGCTTCGGCCCCGTCTCCTTCGCGGTCGCGGTCGACTCGGCGGCGGACGCCGTGGCACTGCTGCGGCGGACCATCGCCAACAAGGGCGCGATGACGGTCGGCGCGTACACGACCTCGGAGGAGGTCGAGGAGGCCGTCCAGGAAGCCTGCCTGGAGGAGTGCGCCCAGCTCTCGCTCAACCTGACCGGCGGGGTCTACGTCAACCAGACCGCCGCGTTCTCCGACTTCCACGGGTCGGGCGGCAACCCGGCCGCGAACGCCGCACTGTGCGACGGAGCGTTCGTGGCCAACCGCTTCCGCGTGGTGGAGGTCCGCCGGGAGGCGTAGGAGGCGCCCCAAAGGGGCGCGGGGAACTGCGCGACCAGCCACAGCCGACCCGCAGGGATACGACTACGAGGCACTCCAGTGGAACAACGTCATCGCCACGCTGGTGGCGAGGTTGTAGCTGGAGACCTGAGGCCGCATCGGCAGCGAGACCAAGTGGTCCGTACGGGCGCGCAGTTCGCCGGACAAGCCACTCCGCTCCGAACCGAAGGCGAGGACGGCATCGGCCGGGAGCTTCAGCGCCCGGATGTCCTCGCCCTCGGGGTCGAGGGCGAACACCGGCCCGGCGGGCAGTTCGTCCACGGTCAGTCGCTCGACGGCCGTGGCGAAGTGCAGGCCCGCCCCGGCGCGCACCACCGTGGGATGCCACGGATCGAGCGTGCCGGTCGTGACGACACCCGTCGCACCGAAGCCGGCCGCGAGCCGGATCACGGCGCCCGCGTTGCCGAGGTTGCGCGGCTGGTCGAGGACGACCACAGGTGCGCTGCGGGGCGTGCGGGCCAGCACGTGCAGATTGGCGGCACGCTCGGGCCGTACCGCCAGGGCGGCCACGGCGGTGGGGTGCGGGCGCGGGACGAGGGCTTCGTACGCGGCCTGCGGGACCTCCGTCAGAAGGGCGTCCAGCGTGTCCCGTACGTCCGGGGCCAGGTCGTCGGCGAGGGCGAGCGCGGCCTGTCGATCGGCGGTGACCGCCACCGGGATCTCGGCCCGGAAGCGCACGGCGTGCTTGAGGGCGTGGAAACCGTCGAGCAGCACGGAGGTGCCGGCGAGCCGACGCCAGGCGCTGACGGGGTCGCGTAGGTCGAGGTCTCGTGGCTCGGGCTCGCGTGGCTCGGGGTCGCGTGGGTCGGGGTCGCGTGGGTCGACGGCGTCGAGGTCGTGGGGGTCGTCCGTCATGCGGTGAAGCCTACGTGCGGGTGCTCGGCCGTCTCGGCGGTCTCGGCCGTCTCCGGGGTGCGCGGGGGTTCCTTGCGGAGCCCCGGGAGCGTACGCGTACGGCCCAGACGCGAAAACAGCCCTCCACGCGCGCGTGCCGCCCATCCGCCCACGCGGCGCAGGAAGGACGTCGGCAGGAACACGGCGTCGGCGGCGATCATCGCGAGCGAGAAGAACGGCAGCCCCAGCACGACAGCGATCACGGCGTGCTCGGTCATCATCGCGGCGAGCAGAACGTTCTTCACCCGCCGGTTGAACAGCGTGAAGGGGAAGGCGACCTGCACGACCACCGTCCCGTACGTCACGAGCAGCATCAGCGCGCCGCTCGCGGACAGCAGATCGGAGAGCGCCGGCCAGGGGGAGAAGTAGTCCAGGTGGAGGGGGTAGTAGACGGCGGTGCCGTCCTGCCAGCGCGAACCCTGGATCTTGTACCAGCCGGCGGTCGCGTAGATCAGACACGCCTCGGCCATGATCACGAAGAGGGCGGCGTTGTGGACGAGGTTGGCGACGACGTCGAGGAGGATGCGGGGCTGGACGCTCCGGCCGTACCGGCCGGACAGCCACCACAGGCCCTGTACGGCCCAGAGTCCCCAGTAGATCGTCCGCCAGCCGCCGAGAAAGCCGCCGTCGATCTTCCCCGCGAGCGTGGCCGCGGCCAGGACGAGGCCGAGCACCGTCCAGAGGGTGGGACCGGCCCTGTCCGGCCCGACCCATGCTCCGCGCGCGCGTGCGTCCCGGGCCCGGCGCTCCCGCCGCTCGTCCAGCGACCAGACCTGTCCGCAGCGCGTGAGCACGAGGTAGATCGCCATGAGGTGGATGACGTTGTCGCCGCCGTCCCCCATGAAGATGCTGCGGTTCTGCAGGGAGAGCACGCCGACCATGAAGAGCACGGACATGGTCCGGGTGCGCCAGCCGAGCATCAGCAGAAGGCTGGACAGTACGGCGAACGCGTAGACGATCCCGAACCAGACCTGGCCGTCGGCCCACATCAGGGCAGTGAAGGCGTGGTTGCTCGCGATGAGCTGCTGGGCGAGATCCCAGCTCCAGGGGCCGTCGGGCCCGTACAGCTCCTCGCGGTGCGGGAACTCCCGCAGCAGGAACAGCAGCCAGGTCCCGGCGAAGCCTATGCGGATCACTGCGCTCTGGTACGGGCCCAGCGCCTCGCCGGTGACGCGCGTGATGGCCTGCGCGAGGGTCCGGTCGACGCGCTGCTTCCGGTCGAACCGGCTTATCCGGCCGGCAAGCCGCTCACGCCCGAGGTCGCGCGTCCGGTCCCGGCCGAGGCTGCTCGTCCGGTGGTGGTCGGGGATGCGCGCCTGGTGGTGGTCGGGGGTGCTTGTCGGGGTGCCCGTCGAGGCGGGGGTGTTCGTCGGGGCACCGACAGGGGCTCCGGTCGGGGCGCCGGTCGGGACGGGGCCGGTCGGGACGGGGCCGCGGTCATGGTTGCCCGGCGGGGTGGGCTCGGGGTCGTGGTCGCCCGTCGGGCCGTGGTCCAGATCGCTCATCGGGCGCTCGCCTCCGTCCCCGTGGACTCCGCGGGCCGCGTCCCGGCCGCCCGGTCGGCCTCCGAGACCGGCCACCAGGGCAGCTCGCGGACGATGGGCTTGTCGGACACCTGCTCCTGGCTCCACTTCGGCGGCTGCACATTGGTCGTACGGGAGCGGACCTGGACCTGTTGCACGACCGCGCCCCGGCCGCCGGCCTGCTCGCGGTCGAGGCGCAGGACCACGATGCGGCGCAGGTACTTCTCGGAGAGGGCCCCGCGCAGGCCGTTCGGACGGTTCGCGTTGTCGTGCGTGGCCACGAAGAAGTCCCAGGCCCGGCGCAGCTCGTTCTGCTGGGTGTGGCTGGGCAGCAGATTGCCGTCGATGGCGGCACCGTCCAGCGCGGAGAGGTCGTACCAGCCGGTCGTCCTCATGTCACCGTCCGCGGCCCGTACGTCGGCGCGGACCTGGACCGCGATGTTCTGCTGCAGCGGGTTGGGCGCGAAGAGCTTCCAGTTCTGCTCGAACTCGGGGTAGATCCACTCGTCGATCGCCTGCCCGTGCTGCTTGGTGACCGTGTTCGACGGCGCCACATGCAGGAAGACCATGCCCACGTGCACACAGGCGGCGACCGCGACGACGGCGAGCGCGAGCGCCGCGGCGATCTGGTACGGGAGGGAGAGGGCGGCGATACCGGCGGGAGGGGGGAGCGGCGGACCGGTGAGGGCTGGGTCGTCGTGCTGCTGGTCGTAGTGCTCATCGTGCTGCTCGTCGCACTGCCGGCCGTCTTGACTGTCGTACTGCCGGCCGTCGCGTTGCTGGTCGCCGTACTGCTGGGGGATGCGGGCGGGAGCCTCGCCGGAGGGCTTCTGCCCGCCCGGGGACGCCTGACTGTCCGGAGACGCCTGACTGTCCGAGGGCTCATGGCTGTCCGGGGGCTCATGGCTGTCGGGGACGGCCGCCGCGGGCTCGCCCGGCACGGGCCGGGCGTTCGAGCCCTTGTCGTACGCGTCCATTCCGCCCCGTTCCCGAAGTCTGTCCGATTCCCGTCGCCCGTCCCGCGACAGTCGCACCGGCACGGTACTCAGGCCCGCCCGCCCAGCACAGTCCCATGGGTCACAGAAGCCACGAGGTTATCCACAGCGGTTGACACCTTACGACCCTCGCTCCTCCCCGAATCGAACACACCGACCGATCGGTAGGCCTGCCGGTCGGCAGCCCTCCGGTGAACGATGTGAACCGGCCCGGCCCGCCCGCACCGTTCCCTTCTTCTAGAACCTGTTCTATCTTGACGCTCCGCCAGATCAACGGATCCGCCGGAAGGACAAGGCCGTGGACTTCACCTTCACCGAGGAGCAGCAGGCGGCCGTGGAGGCGGCGAGGGCGGTGTTCGCGGGGGTCGCGCCGGACGGTGTGCCGAGTCCCGCGCTCACCGCCGGCGCCGTCGCGGACGACTTCGACCGCGCCCTGTGGGCGAAACTCGCCGACGCCGACCTGCTGAGCCTGCTGCTCGACGCCCGTCACGGGGGCGCGGGCCTGGACGCCGTCGCGCTCTGCCTGGTGCTGCGCGAGTCCGCGAAGGTGCTCGCGAGGGTGCCGTTGCTGGAGAGCACCGCGGCCGCGGTGACCGTGCAGACGTACGGCGGCGAGGAGTTGAAGGCGGACCTGCTCGCCCGGGCCGGCCGGGGTGAGCTGGTCCTGACGGTCGCCGCGAACGGCCGTACCGGCCACGACGGCGCCGAACTCGCCGTGACCGCACGGCCGGAGGGCGACCTGTGGGTGCTGGACGGGATGCAGACGGCCGTCCCCTGGGCACAGAACGCCGACTTCGTCCTCGTACCCGCGCTGGGCAGCGACTCGGGCCGCTCCGTGCTCGCCGTTGTCCCCCGCGTCCACGAAGGCGTGCTGCTCGCTGAGCAGTTCTCGACAACGGGCGAGCGGCTCGGCGAACTCCGGCTGGATTCCGTACGCGTTCCCGCCCGTGACGTCATCGACGCCGACGGAGCCTGGGAGTCGCTGCGTGACCTGCTCGCCACCGGGACGTGCGCGCTGGCGCTGGGGCTGGGCGAAGGAGTGCTCGGGATGACCAGCGAATACACCAGCAAGCGGGAGCAGTTCGGGTTCCCGGTCGCCACGTTCCAGGCCGTGGCCGTGCAGGCCGCCGACCGCTACATCGACCTGCGCGCGATGGAGGCCACCCTCTGGCAGGCCGCGTGGCGGATCAGCTCGAGGGCCGGCGGGGCGCTCCCCGCGTCCGGTGACATCGCCGTCGCCAAGATCTGGGCCTCCGAGGGCGTACGCCGTGTCGTGCAGACCGCGCAGCATCTGCACGGCGGCATCGGCGCGGACACCGACTACCCCCTGCACCGGTACCACGCCTGGGCCAAGCACCTGGAACTCTCACTCGGCCCGGCGGCAGCGCACGAGGAAACCCTGGGCGACCTGCTGGCGGCGCACCCCTTGGGATGAGCGCGGCCGTGGGGCGAACCTGAGGCTTCTGGGACGAGCGAGGGGCTTGAGACGAACCCGAGGCTCTGGAATCAGCGAGGGCGTTGAAAGAGGCGGGCGGCCAGGGAACCCGGCCGCCCCGGGTCGGCTAGAGCACGAACCCCGACTGCCCCTCCGTGTTCACCACAGGACGGCCCGCGGCCGCCCAGATCTGCATGCCGCCGTCGACGTTCACCGCGTCGATGCCCTGCTGGACCAGGTACATCGTGACCTGGGCCGAACGACCTCCGGAGCGGCAGATCACATGGACCCTGCCGTCCTGCGGCGCCGCCTCGGTCAGCTCGCCGTAGCGTGCGACGAAGTCACTGATGGGAATGTGCAGCGCCCCTTCGGCGTGACCCGCCTGCCACTCGTCGTCCTCCCGGACGTCCAGCAGGAAGTCACCGTCCGCGAGATCCGAGACCTCGACCGTGGGCACACCAGCTCCGAAACTCATGCCCCGACGCTACCCGACCGGGCCGTTCCGCAGCTCGGCCCGGGGCACGAGGACGGACGCGACTGGTCCCAGGGCCGACGCCACCGGTCTCAGCGCCGACACCACCAGAAAACCTGCCGTCCAGCCGTCCAGCCGTGCTGCCGTCAGGCCTCGCTGCCGAGCAGGCCCGCCAGTTCGGCCTCCCGCTCGCTCACCTGCGCCAGCAGCTGCTCGGCGATCTCCTCCAGCAGCCGGTCGGGGTCGTCCGGGGCGATCTTGAGCATCGCGCCGATCGCGCTCTCCTCCAGGTCGCGGGCGACGAGGGCGAGCAGTTCCTTGCGCTGGGCGAGCCATTCGAGACGGGCGTAGAGCTCCTCGCTACGGCTCGGGCGCCACTCCTCGGACACGGGTCCCGCTGCCCACTCCTCGGACAGCTCCCGGAGCAGCGGCTCGTCGCCACGGCCGTACGCCGCGTTGACCCGGGAGATGAACTCGTCGCGCCGCGCGCGCTCCGTGTCGTCCTGAGCCAGGTCGGGGTGTGCCTTGCGGACCAGTTCCCGGTAGAGCTTGCGGGCCTCGTCGCTCGGCCGGACCCGCTGCGGCGGCCGCACGGGCTGATCGGTCAGCATGGCCGAGGCCTCCGGGGACAGCCCGTCCGAGTCGAGCCAGTCGTGGAACAGCTCCTCGATCCCCGGCATCGGCATGACGCGGGCCCGTGCCTCCTGCGCCTTGAGCACGTCCTCCGGGTCACCGGTGCTCGCGGCCCGCGCCTCGGCGATCTGCGCGTCCAGCTCGTCGAGCCGCGAGTACATCGGCCCGAGCTTCTGGTGGTGCAGCCGGGAGAAGTTCTCCACCTCGACCCGGAAGGTCTCCACCGCGATCTCGAACTCGATCAACGCCTGCTCGGCCGCCCGAACGGCCCGCTCCAGCCGCGCCTCGGGCCGCTCCGCCTCGTCACCCCCGGCGTCACCGGCCCCACCGACGGCACCATCCCCCGCCGGCCCGCCCTCCGCCGCCTCGTCGCCTCCGACCGCCCCCGTCGATGCCCGGGCACCCGATTCGGCACCCGCCTCGACAGACGGCACGGCAGACGGCTCGGCATCCACCTCGACGGACGGCTCGGAGGACGGCACCTCCTCGACGTGTGCCTGGTCGCCGCCGGGCTCATCGGCGCGCGGCTCACCGGCGACCGGCTCCGCAGGGGGCTCGGACGGCTGCTCGGACGGGGACTGCTCAGCTTCCGGGGTCGTCACCCGCCCAGCCTAGGCCACGGCTGCACCGGCCACCCGAACCCGCCTGGGACAAGGGCTTTCACCCCTGCCGCCGACTCCCACCCTCAGCCGGTCACCGCCGAAATCCCCAGCTTCTCGGCTCCGCAGTTCCCAGCTCCCAGTTCCCAGCCCCGCCCCGAAAGGGGCGCGGGGAACTGCGCGACCAGCCCCCACCAACCCGCACCCGGCCAACCACCAGCCAGCGAGCTCCCAGCCTCAGGCTTGCCGACCCCCAGCTTCCGCCCCCAGCTCCTGGCGCACAGCTCCCGGCTCCCGGCTCCCGGCGCGCAGCCCTGCCGGCGTTCAGACCCCCAGCTCTCCCACGATCCGCCCCGCCCGCACGGCCGCCACCAGCTCCGCGTGGTCGGCCTCGGTCCGGTCCGCGTAGGCGACCGAGAAGGTGGCGACCGCCTCGTCCAGTTCCTCGCTCTTGCCGCAGTACCCCGCGATGAGCCGTGGATCGGCGCTGTGCGAGTGCGCCCTTGCCAGCAGGGCTCCCGTCATCCGGGCGTAGTCGTCAATCTGGTCGGCGGCCAGCGCCGCGGGATCGACGCTGCCCTTGCGGTTGCGGAACTGCCGCACCTGGAAGGGCCGCCCCTCGACCGACGTCCAGCCGAGGAGAATGTCGCTGACGACCTGCATCCGCTTCTGGCCGAGGACGACCCGGCGGCCCTCGTGCTCGACCTCGGGCACCGCGAGGCCGGCCGTCGCCAGATGCGGCACCAGCACGGACGGGCGGACCTCCTTCACCTGGAGGACGAGGGCCTCACCGCGGTGGTCGAGGAGCAGCACCACGTACGAGCGCGTGCCCACGCTGCCCGTGCCGACCACGCGGAACGCCACGTCGTGCACCGCGTACCGCGCGAGGAGCGGCAGACGGTCCTCGGAGAGCGAGGCCAGATACTCTTCCAGCGACCGCGCAACCCCGGCGGCCTCTTCGTCCGGCACGCGTCGCAGCACCGGCGGGGCGTCGACGAAGCGGCGCCCGCCGCCCTCCACGACCTCCGTCGACTTGGCCGCGAACCGCCCGCTGGTGTTGCCACGGGCCTTCTCCGAGACCCGCTCCAGCGTGCCGAGCAGGTCGTGGGCGTCGGTGTGCGAGACCAGCTCCTCGTCCGCGATGGCGTTCCACGCGTCCAGGACCGGGAGCCTGGCGAGCAGCCGCATGGTGCGCCGGTACGAACCGGTCGCGAAGTGCGCGGCCTTGCGACACGTGTCCTCGTCCGCCCCCGCCTCCCGGGCGGCGAGCACGAGCGAGGTCGTGAGCCGCTTGAGGTCCCACTCCCACGGGCCGTGGACGGTTTCGTCGAAGTCGTTCAGGTCCATGACGAGTCCGCCGCGCGCGTCCCCGTACAGACCGAAGTTCGCGGCGTGCGCGTCGCCGCAGATCTGGGCGCCGATGCCGGTCAGCGGCGTACGCGCGAGGTCGTAGGCCATGAGTCCGGCCGAACCGCGCAGGAAGGCGAAGGGGGTAGCCGCCATCCGGCCGACCCGCATCGGCGTGAGCCCGGGGATCCGGCCGTGGTTGGACGCGTCGACCGCGGTCACCGCGTCCGGGCGGTCGCCGTTGGTGTCGATGGAGGAGTGCGCACTGCGCGGGACGCTGCCTCGCAGCGCCTTGCCTTCCTCCTTGGGCGAACCCTGCGCCTTGGCCGGGCCCTCCCCGGGCCGCCGCGCGAACCCGGGCACCGCCGGAACCCTTGCCGCCCCGGCCACCACACCACCGGTCTCGCTCACTCGAACCGCCTCCCCCGCGCACGAACATCAATCACGAACATCGATTTCGAGACGACCGTACCGCCGGGCGGCGATCCTTGTGAGCCCCTGTGGACAACTCCACGCCTGTGGAAAACACCCCAGCTCAGCGCCGGATCAGCGCCGAAGACAGCTCGCGGGCGGTGCCGGCGCTACTTCCGGAACTGCTCCTGGCAGCGACCGTCCTCGGCCAGATATGTCTTCGCCCACGCGCCCAGCTCCCCCAGCGCGGGCTCCAACGCCGCCCCCGCCTCCGTCAGCCGGTAGGAGACCCGCAGCGGCGGCCCGTCGTCGACCTCGCGCACGACCAGCCCGACCGTCGCCAGCTCGGTGAGCCGGTCGGAGAGCATGCGCTCGCTGATGCCGGGGATGGCACGGCGCAGGTCGGCGAAGTGCACGGGGGCGGGCAGGAGCACGGCCACGATCGGGCCCGTCCAGCGCTTTCCGAGCACCTGGAAGACCTGGGTGATGCCGTTGTCCACGCGCCTGCACGACGCGGCGTCGTGGTTTTCCTGGACCGCCATGCCTTCAGGGTACTGGTCTCCCGTGAGGGGATGAAAAAAAGTAAGTGACTGTGTTATTCATAGTTACGAACAGAAACGCAGTCCATGGCGACGGGCCGCACCGCGCCCGGACTGCCAACAGCGTCGAGCCCTCTCGGCGCACCCGTCGGACAGCGCTCCGTCGAACCACATCGCCGAACCACCCTCACTGGAGAACTCATGGCCACCCTGCTGCACCTGGACTCGTCCGTCTTCCCGGGTCCCGCCTCGGCGTCCCGCGCCGTCACGGACGCCTTCCGCACGACCTGGGAGGAGCAGCACCCCGAGGGCACGGTGATCTACCGCGACCTCTCCGTGAATCCCGTGCCGCACATCACCGCCCTTGCCCACAGCGCCGGCTTCGCCGATCCGGCGGAGCACTCCCCGGAGCAGGCCGCGGCCTTCGCCGAGCGTGTGAGGTTCATCGAGGAGCTGGAGCGGGCGGACGCCGTGCTGATCGGCGCGCCCATGTACAACTACTCGATCCCGTCGACCCTCAAGGCGTGGCTGGACAACGTGGTCCTCTACGGCCGTACCGCGGGCGAGACCCCGTCCGCCAAGGGCACCCCGGTCACCGTCGTGGCCAGCCGCGGCGGCTCCTACGCGCCGGGCACCCCGCGCGCGGGCTACGAGTACGTGCAGAACTACCTGGAGGCCGTCCTCAAGGACATGCTCGCCCTGGACCTCGAATTCATCGTTCCGGAGCTCACGATGGCCCCGCACAACCCGGCGATGTCCGAGCTGGTCCCGCTCTTCGAGGCCTCCCGCGCCAAGGCCCTGCAGGAGGCTGCCGACAAGGCCAGGACCCTCGCCGACCAGCTCACGTCCAAGGCGGCCTGACGCTTCACGGCGTGAGCACGACCACGTGACCACGCACCCCGGTCGTGCGGCGCCCACTGCGCCCGAGCCGCGCCGCACGACCGTTTTCCCCCTCTACGGAGAGGGCACTTTCACTGATGGGCACCCCTAGGAGACCCGTTTCCCCCTGGGTTTCCCCCTGGGTTTCCCCCTGGGGCGGCATCACGGGCCGCATCACGACCCCTGGGGTCCCATCACGACGGAAGTCGCCCCTACGCGCCCGCGCCCGCTGCCGCAGCCGCTGCCCGGTTGATCCCGTCCGTCTCCAGCACCCGCTCGGCCGCCCCGTCCCGGGCCACCGCGATCATCGCCAGGCCCACCTGTTCGGTCGTCGTGATCCGCCGGGGCGCCAGCTTCCGAAGGACGGGCAGCAGCGGCCCGGTCAACGCGTAGATCGCCCGGTACACCCGGGTCTTCGACCGGATTCCGTGCAGCGGCTGGATGAGCCCCGGCCGGAACATGTACCCCTCCACACCGTCCAGGGCGAGCAGCGCGTTCTCCGTCTCCCCCTTGACCCGCGCCCACATCACACGCCCCTGCGCGGAGCCGTCGGTCCCCTGCCCGGACACGTAACAGAAGGTCAGCCCCGGATTCCAGCGGCCCAGCGAACGCGCCACCTCGAGCGTGAGGTCGTACGTGACCTTCCGGTACGCGTCCTCCTTCATACCCGCCGACGAAACCCCGAGGCAGAAGAAGCAGGCGTCGTACCCGGAGAGCTCGTCATCGAGCCCGCCGAGATCGGTGAGATCGGCCCGCACGACCTCACTCAGCTTCGGATGCGAGACCCCCACCGCCGTCCGCCCGACCACGAGCACACGCTCCACACCCGCGTCCCGCAGACACTCCCGCAAAACCCCTTGCCCGACCATCCCGGTCGCCCCAAAGAGAATCACCTTCACAGAGCCCACTCCCACCACATAGCCGGACCGTCACGCTGGGCGGTCCTGCCCGGCGAAGAAATCAGCCTCACACAAAGCAGACCCCCGGCCGTGAGATACCTCACCGCCAGGGGCCTGCCCTGCTCTGTCGGCGGCCGGGGTGGGCAGTCCGGCCGGGCCTGAGTCGGGGAACGAAGAACGGGCCCCCACCGGAACTTTCGTTCTGGTGGAGACCCGGTCTCCTGTGGTGCGCGAGGGGGGAGTTGAACCCCCACGCCCTTGCGGGCACTGGAACCTGAATCCAGCGCGTCTGCCTATTCCGCCACCCGCGCATTGGGTGTGTCGTCCGTCTCTCACCGAGTGGGTGAGCGCCTGCCGACATGCAGAAGATTAGCACGCTGGATGGGGTGGATTCACATCCGTTTCCGAGGGCCGGAGGTAGGGCAGCGGACCTCCGCGTCGGCCCTCCATCAGCCCCGCTTCACCCCCGCATCACCTGCGGGACCGCCTCGGACGGCACCCCGGATCCCTTCGTCCCCACCCTCCACGTATCAACGAGAACCGGTTCACGTATCAACCTCGTACCGGTCCAGGCCATCTCCCCAGGAGGGGGCCAGGGTCCACAGTCGGGTGCGGGACACTGTGGGGACGCCACCTCTACGATCCTTCTCATACGGAGTGCCCGGGGGGAGTTCGAAGAGGGGCTTCCGAGGGAACTTCGGGAGGGGACTTCAGTGGGCGTCGACTTCTGTCGACCGGGCCGACAGGGGGAACCAGCCGATTTCCCGGCGCGTGGATACGATCAGTAAGCAGTACCAGGGCAACGACGAAGGAGGAGGTGCCCCATGGGAGTCCTGAAGAAGTTCGAGCAACGTCTCGAAGGTCTGGTCAACGGCACCTTCGCCAAGGTGTTCAAGTCCGAGGTCCAGCCCGTGGAGATCGCAGGAGCGCTCCAGCGCGAGTGCGACAACAACGCCACGATCTGGAACCGCGACCGGACCGTCGTCCCGAACGACTTCATCGTGGAGCTGAGCACGCCCGACTTCGAGCGGCTCAGCCCCTACTCCGGCCAGCTCGGTGACGAGCTCGCCGGCATGGTGCGCGACTACGCCAAGCAGCAGCGCTACACCTTCATGGGCACCATCAAGGTCCATCTGGAGAAGGCGGACGACCTGGACACGGGCCTGTACCGGGTCCGCAGCCGTACGCTCGCCTCCTCCGCCAACCAGCAGGCCACTCCCGAGCGCGCACCCGCGGGCCCGCCCCCGGCGGCGGCCCGCGGCCAGGCAGGCGGCTACGGCTATCCGCCCGCGGCCGCTCCTCCCATGCCTGCCGCGCCGCCCCCCGGCGGCCGTCCGGGCGCCGCACCCGCGGGCCAGCGGCCCGCCGCGGCCCCACAGCCGGGTGGACGTACGCGGCACTGGATCGAGATCAACGGCACCCGCCATCAGATCTCCCGCCCGACGCTGGTGCTGGGCCGCAGCACCGAAGCCGACGTGCGGATCGACGACCCCGGCGTCTCGCGCCGGCACTGTGAGATCCGGACCGGAACGCCCTCGACTGTCCAGGATCTCGGGTCCACCAACGGCATCGTGGTGGACGGGCAGCACACCACCCGCGCTACGCTCCGCGACGGCTCGCGGATCGTCGTGGGCAGCACCACCATCATTTACCGGCAAGCCGAAGGGTGAAGCGGGGGCAATGTCAGAGCTGACCCTCACGGTCATGCGGCTGGGTTTCCTGGCCGTACTGTGGCTGTTCGTGATCGTGGCCGTGCAGGTCATCCGCAGCGACCTGTTCGGAACGCGCGTCACACAGCGCGGCTCGCGCAGGGACGCCAACCGACCGCAGCAGGCCGCGCGCCAAGCCGCGCCGCCGCAGCAGCGCCAGCAGGCGGCACCACCGAGCGGCGGCGGCCGTCAGCGCCGTGGCGCCCCCACCAAGCTGGTCGTCTCCGAGGGCATCCTCACGGGCACGACGGTCGCCCTGCAGGGGCAGACCATCACCCTGGGACGTGCACACGACAGCACCATCGTGCTGGACGACGACTACGCGTCCAGCAGGCATGCCAGGATCTACCCGGACCGTGACGGCCAGTGGATCGTCGAAGACCTCGGGTCCACCAACGGCACGTATCTCGACCGGAACCGACTGACGACTCCCACGCCGATCCCGCTGGGCGCGCCGATCCGCATCGGCAAGACCGTCATCGAGCTGCGGAAGTAGTGCTACGTCATGAATGAGCGCGAGCGGAGCGAGCGGGCAGCGGCGGTCCACACGACGGACCCCGGCGCGCTCCCGACCGGAGGGTGGGCACCGTGCGGATGTACCCGGAGCCGACGGGCGAGGTGCGCATGAGTCTGTCACTGCGCTTCGCCGCCGGATCGCACAAAGGCATGATCCGCGAGGGCAACGAGGACTCCGGTTACGCCGGTCCTCGGCTGCTCGCGATCGCGGACGGAATGGGCGGCCAGGCCGCCGGCGAGGTGGCCTCCTCCGAGGTCATCTCCACCATCGTCGCGCTCGACGACGACGTGCCGGGCTCCGACATCCTCACCTCGCTCGGGACGGCCGTTCAGCGCGCCAACGACCAGCTCAGGATGATGGTCGAGGAGGACCCCCAGCTCGAAGGCATGGGGACGACCCTCACCGCGCTCCTGTGGACCGGGCAGCGGCTCGGCCTCGTACACGTCGGTGACTCCCGCGCGTATCTGCTGCGGGACGGCGTGCTGACGCAGATCACGCAGGACCACACATGGGTGCAGCGCCTCGTCGACGAGGGCCGCATCACGGAGGAAGAGGCCACCACCCACCCGCAGCGCTCCCTGCTGATGCGCGCGCTGGGCAGTGGCGACCATGTCGAGCCGGACCTCTCCATCCGTGAGGTCCGCGCCGGCGACCGGTACCTGATCTGTTCCGACGGGCTGTCCGGAGTCGTCTCCCATCAGACGATGGAGGACACCCTCGCCAGCTACCAGGGCCCGCAGGAGACCGTGCAGCAGCTCATCGAGCTCGCGCTGCGCGGCGGCGGCCCCGACAACATCACGGTCATCGTGGCCGACGTCCTCGACATCGACGGCGGGGACACCCTCGCGGGGCAGCTCTCCGACACCCCCGTCGTCGTGGGCGCGGTCGCCGAGAACCAGCACCAACTGCACGACAACGGCGCCATGCAGACGCCCGCCGGCCGCGCCTCCAGCCTCGGCCGGCAGGTGCCCGGGCAGGGCGGCGGCGGAGAGTTCGGCCCGCCCGGCAGCGGCGACACCACCGGCTACGTACCCACCGGCGGTTTCGGCGGCTACTCGGACGACGACTTCGTCAAGCCGCGCTCCGGGCGGAAGTGGCTGAAGAGATCTCTCTACATCGCGCTCGCGCTCGGCGTCGTCGGCGGCGGACTGTACGGCGGCTACCGCTGGACGCAGACTCAGTACTACGTCGGCGCCAACGACGAGCACGTCGCGCTGTACCAGGGGATCAGCCAGGACCTGGCCTGGGTCTCGCTCTCGAAGGTGGAGAAGGATCACCCCGAGATCGAACTCAAGTACCTGCCGCCGTACCAGCAGAAGCAGGTCAAGGCCACGATCGCCGAGGGCGGTCTGACCGACGCCCGCTCGAAGGTCGAGGAGCTGGCCACCCAGGCGTCCGCGTGCAAGAAGGACGCCGAGCGCCGCGAGGCGGACAGCAAGGAGAACGCGAAGACCGGTGAGGGCGAGGCCGGCGGTGTCACTGGAACCACACGGACCTCTGCCGCGTCCAAGGCGACACCTACGCCGACCCCGTCGGGGTCAGGTACAACATCGCCCGACCCGTCCAAGTCCACGACCGCACCCACTCCCACACCCGGCCCCAGCCTCTCCGACGAAGAGCAGAAGCTGGTCTCGCTGTGCGGTAAGCAGTAAGCAGCCGTGAGGGGCCCTGTCACACGATGAGCAGCACTTCCAACCCGTCGACGCACCACACGTCCACGATCGGCTCGATCGGAGCACCGAGCCGGCGCAACACCGAGCTCGCGCTGCTGGTGTTCGCCGTGGTCATCCCGGTGTTCGCCTACGCCAACGTCGGCCTGGCCATGAACGACTCGGTGCCGCCCGGGCTGCTGAGCTACGGCCTCGGCCTCGGCCTGCTCGCGGGCGTCGGCCATCTCGTCGTGCGGAAGTTCGCCCCGTACGCGGACCCGCTGCTGCTGCCGCTGGCCACGCTGCTCAACGGCATCGGGCTGGTGGTGGTGTGGCGCCTGGACCAGTCGCAGCGGCTGCAGCAGAGCCCCAACTTCTTCGAGGCGGCCCCCCGCCAGCTGCTGAACTCCGCGCTGGGTGTCGCCCTGTTCGTGGTCGTGCTGATCTTCCTCAAGGACCACCGCGTCCTGCAGCGCTACACCTACATCTCCATGGTCGCCGCGGTGATCCTGCTGCTCCTCCCGCTGGTCCCGGGCCTCGGCGTGAACGTCTTCGGCGCGAGGATCTGGATCAAGATTCCCGGCCTCGGCACCATCCAGCCCGGTGAGTTCGCGAAAATCGCCCTGGCGGTCTTCTTCGCCGGCTATCTCATGGTGAAACGCGACGCCCTGGCCCTGGCCAGCCGCCGCTTCATGGGGCTCTACCTGCCGCGCGGGCGGGACCTCGGCCCGATCGTCGTCATCTGGGCGCTCTCCATCCTGATCCTGATCTTCGAGACCGACCTGGGTACCTCGCTGCTGTTCTTCGGCATGTTCGTGATCATGCTGTACGTGGCCACCGAGCGGACCAGCTGGATCGTGTTCGGTCTGCTGATGTCCGCGGCCGGCGCCGTCGGTGTCGCCTCCTTCGAGTCGCACGTCCAGCAGCGCGTCCAGGCCTGGCTCGACCCGATGCGCGAGTACGAGCTGAGCCAGCAGGGCGTCCTGGGCCACACCGAGCAGTCGATGCAGGCCCTGTGGGCCTTCGGCTCCGGTGGCACCCTCGGCACAGGACTCGGCCAGGGAAACTCCGACCTCATCGGCTTCGCCGCCAACTCCGACTTCATCCTCGCCACCTTCGGCGAGGAGCTGGGCCTGGCCGGTGTGATGGCCATCCTGCTGATGTACGGCCTGATCGTGGAGCGCGGCGTCCGTACGGCGCTCGCGGCCCGTGACCCCTTCGGCAAGCTCCTCGCCGTCGGCCTGTCCGGCGCCTTCGCCCTTCAGGTCTTCGTCGTCGCCGGCGGCGTCATGGGCCTGATCCCGCTGACCGGTATGACGATGCCCTTCCTGGCATACGGAGGTTCCTCCGTCATCGCCAACTGGGCCCTCATCGGCATCCTGATCAGGATCAGCGACACCGCCCGCCGCCCCGCGCCGGCCCCCGCTCCCAACCCCGACGCCGAGATGACCCAGGTGGTCCGACCGTGAACAAGCCCCTGCGCCGGATCGCGATCTTCTGCGGACTCCTCGTCCTCGCGCTGCTCATCCGCGACAACTGGATCCAGTACGTCCAGGCAGACTCGCTGAAGAAGGACACGAAGAACCGCCGCGTCGCCATAGCGCGCTATGCCACACCGCGCGGCGACATCATCGTCGACGGCAACCCGATCACCGGGTCCACGAAGACCAGCGGCGACGACTTCAACGACTTCGAGTACAAGCGCACCTACAAGGACGGCGCGATGTGGGCCCCCGTCACGGGCTACGCCTCGCAGGCCTTCGGTGCCACGCAGCTGGAGAGCATCGAGGACGGCATCCTCACCGGCAACGACGACCGGCTCTTCTTCCGCCGCACCCTCGACATGATCACCGGCAAGAAGCAGGAAGGCGGCAACGTCGTCACCACGCTCAACGCCGCCGCGCAGAAGGCCGCGTACAGCGGTCTGCTGAAGCAGGGCAAGGGTGCCGTCGCCGCGATCGACCCCGAGACCGGCGCGATCCTGGCGCTGGCCTCCACTCCCTCGTACGACCCGTCGTCGTTCGCCGGGAACTCCACCAAGGTCGACGGCAAGGCCTGGACCAAGCTGCAGAAGAAGAACAACCCCGACGACCCGATGCAGAACCGGGCGCTGCGCGAGATCTACCCGCCCGGGT
The DNA here is from genome assembly GCF_042715345.1 of Streptomyces sp. NPDC058697. NCBI lineage: Bacteria > Bacillati > Actinomycetota > Actinomycetes > Kitasatosporales > Streptomycetaceae > Streptomyces > Streptomyces sp. NPDC058697. The sequence goes on along the minus strand of NZ_JBHXSU010000009.1, from coordinate 285,517 downwards.
CGACCTTCAAGGTGGTCACGGCCGCGGCGGCGCTGGAGCACGGCATCGTCGACAGCGCCGATGAGAAGACCGACTCGCCACTGCCGTACACCCTGCCGGACAGCACCACCGAGCTGAAGAACGAGGGGAACATCCCCTGCAAGAACGCGACGCTGCGCGAGGCGCTGCGCGTCTCCTGCAACACCGTCTTCGGCAAGCTGGGCGTCGACGTCGGCAAGGAGGACATGCTGGAGACGGCCAAGAAGTTCGGCTTCAACGAGGAGCAGTTCATCCCGATCCGCTCCAGCGCCTCCAACTTCCCCGAGAAGATGGACAGGCCGCAGACCGCGCTCAGCTCGATCGGCCAGTTCGAGACGGCCACGACGCCGCTGCAGATGGCCATGGTGGCCTCGGCCATCGCCAACGACGGCACGCTCATGAAGCCGTACATGGTCGACAAGCTCCAGGCGCCCGGCCTCGATGTCATCGAGCAGACCGAGCCCTCCGAGATGAGCGAGCCGCTGTCCGAGAAGAACGCCCAGATCCTTCAGTCGATGATGGAGACGGTCGTCAAGGAGGGCACCGGCACCAAGGGCCAGATCAACGAGGACGGCGTCACCGTCGGCGGCAAGACCGGTACCGCCCAGCGTGGTGTCGACAACAGCGAGAACCCGTACGCCTGGTTCATCTCGTACGCGAAGCTCGAGGACGGCAGCTCGCCGGTCGCCGTCGCCGTGGTCGTCGAGGACGAAAGTGCCAACCGTGACGACATCTCCGGCGGCGGTCTCGCGGCACCGATTGCGAAGGACGTGATGAAGGCAGTCATCGACAGCAAGAAGTGACCCCGCTCACGTCCCCTTCACATCGGTGCACGTTGCGATACCGGTCCTGTATCGGGTGACGGTTGTGGCCAGGTCAGTCAAGGCGAGCCGGGTACGGTATGCCCGGACAGCACACCGCCGGACCACACGTGGTGTGGTCAGGACCGTCGGAGAGGGCTGGTAGGTAGCTATGGAAGAGCCGCGTCGCCTCGGCGGCCGGTACGAGCTGGGCCACGTGCTCGGCCGTGGTGGCATGGCGGAGGTACATCTCGCCCATGACACCCGGCTCGGCCGCACGGTGGCGGTGAAGACGCTGCGAGCGGACCTCGCGCGCGATCCGTCATTCCAGGCCCGGTTCCGCCGGGAGGCCCAGTCGGCCGCCTCGCTCAACCATCCCGCGATCGTCGCCGTGTACGACACGGGTGAGGACTACATCGAGGGCATCTCCATCCCGTACATCGTGATGGAGTACGTCGACGGGTCCACGCTGAGAGAGCTGCTGCACTCCGGGCGCAAGCTGCTGCCCGAGCGCGCCATGGAGATGACCATCGGCATCCTCCAGGCGCTCGAGTACTCGCACCGCAACGGAATCGTCCACCGCGACATCAAGCCGGCGAACGTCATGCTGACGCGCAACGGCCAGGTCAAGGTCATGGACTTCGGCATCGCCCGCGCCATGGGCGACTCCGGCATGACGATGACGCAGACCGCGGCGGTCATAGGAACCGCGCAGTACCTGTCACCGGAGCAGGCGAAGGGCGAGCAGGTCGACGCCCGCTCCGACCTGTACTCCGCGGGCTGTCTGCTGTACGAGCTCCTGACGGTCCGCCCGCCGTTCATCGGGGACTCCCCGGTCGCGGTCGCGTACCAGCACGTGCGTGAGGAGCCGCAGGCGCCCAGCGTCTTCGACCCCGAGATCACGCCCGAGATGGACGCCATCGTCCTGAAGGCGCTCACCAAGGACCCGGACTACCGCTACCAGTCCGCCGACGAGATGCGCGTGGACATCGAGGCCTGCCTCGACGGCCAGCCCGTCGCGGCGACGGCGGCCATGGGCTCCGTGGGCTACGGCGGCTACCCGGACGACCGGCCCACCACCGCTCTGCGCTCCGCGGACTCGCAGGCCACGTCCATGCTGCCTCCGATGAACCCGGACGACGGCGGCTTCGGCTACGACGACCGTGCCGGGCGCCGACGCCAGCAGAAGAAGAACAACACCTCGACGATTCTGCTGGTCGTGGCGGGTGTGCTCGTGCTGGTCGGCGCGATCCTCATCGGCAAGTGGGCCTTCACCGGGCAGGGCGGGTCGGGCGACGACGCGTTCCCGGCGCCGAACTTCGTGAACCGGACCCAGTCCGAGGCCGAGAAGATGGCGACCAACCGCGAGCTGGAGCTGAAGATCGACTCCAAGCCCTGCGAGAACACCCCGAAGGACAGTGTCTGCGCCCAGAACCCGAAGGCGGAGACACAGGTCAAGAAGGGCGACACGATCACGCTGACCGTGTCGACGGGGGCGCCGAAGGTCGCGGTACCGAACGTCATCGACGACCCGGTCGACGAGGCCACGGAGAAGCTCGAGGACGACAAGTACGGCTTCACGGTCAAGACGGAGTCCAAGGAGTCCAGCGAGACGCCCGGCACGGTCCTCGAACAGGACCCGACGGCGGGCGACGAGGTGGAGAAGGGCTCCACGATCACCCTCACCGTCGCCAAGGAGAAGGAACAGACCACCGTTCCGGACGTGAGCGGCCTGAGCTGTGACGACGCCAAGGCGCGGATGGAGCAGAACGACCTCACGGGCAACTGCACCGACGTGGAGACCGACGACGCCAACCTCGTCGGCAAGGTCGTCGCCACATCGCCCACGGCCAACTCCCCGGCCGACCCGGGCTCCACGGTGAACATCCAGATCGGCAAGGCGGCGGAGGAACAGGAGTTCGCCATGCCGAAGGTGACCCAGATGACCCTCGCCCAGGCCAAGCAGGTTCTCGCGCAGAACAACCTTCAGCTCGGCAACGTCCAGGGGTCGCAGGACGACAACTCCATCGTCCTCGCGAGCAACCCGCAGGAGGGCCAGCAGGTGAAGGCCGGCGACAGGGTCAACCTCGGAACGATCGACGCCGGGCAGCAGAACAACGGCGGCAACGGCAACGGCGGCCTCATCTCGGGCTCCAACGGGGCGGCCTTCCGCGAGGAGGACTGACCCGGGCGACCGGACGCGGACCGCTGGTCGCTGGTCAACGTCAATGGGGGCCTGTACTGCTCGGTCGAGCAGTACAGGCCCCCATTTGCATGGCCCTTGCGAGGTCCGGTGCGGGATCGCGCCCCCACGGGGTGCGGGGCTGTGTCCCTACGGGGTGCGGCTCTGCCTCGCGGGTGCGGCAGGCACGCAGGGGGCTCGCGGGTCGTCACCGCGCATACCGCGGAGCGCTCAGCGCAGCTCCGTCGGCGGGGTCCGCTCGTCGTTGACCTTCTCCACACGGTCCAGCTCGCCCCACACGACGTACCGGTAGCGGGACGTGTAGACGGGCGTGCAGGTCGTGAGCGTGATGTAGCGGCCGGCCTTCTGCCTGCCCGATTCCTTGGGGACGGGCGCGAGGACCTTGACGTTGAACTTCGACGTCTCGGGAAGGGTCGCGTAGACCTTGTAGACGTACCAGTCGTCCTTGGTCTCGAAGACGATCGCGTCGCCCTTCTTGAGCTTGTCGATGTTGTGGAACTTGGCACCGTGACCGTCGCGGTGGGCCGCCAGCGAGAAGTTGCCCTTCTTGTCCTGCGGAAGGGCGGACTTGACGGGGTCGGTGTAGTAGCCGGCGATGCCGTTGTTGAGGGACTTCGTGGAGGTGCCCTTCTTGACCAGCACCTCGCCGCTGCTCATCGCCGGGACGTGCAGGAAGCCGATGCCGTCCTTGGTGTCCAGACCGACCGGGCCGCGGTCCTCCGCCCAGTGGTCGCGCACCTTGTCGCCCTGCTTGTCGGCCTCACGGTCCGCCACGACGTTCGTCCACCACAGCGAGTAGGCGACGAACAGGCCGAGGACCAGACCCGCCGTGATGAGGAGTTCACCGAAGACGCTGACGGCCGCCGCGATCGGGCCGCCGCCGCGGCGCCGCGGCGAGGACGCCCGGGCGTCCGTGTGCTCTTCGTGGTCGGTCGTCGCTGCCACTGCATTGCCCCGTCTGGTCTCTCAGGAATCTTGGAATGTCGTGAAGCTCGGGAGGTTCTGAAGCTGGGATGTTCTCAAGCTGGGTTGTTCTGAAGCTTGGGATGCCGTGAAGCGTGGGGTCGCCGGCCGCCCGGGTGTCTCAGTCGACCAGCGCGTTCGGTTTGCCCTTGTCGCGTGGTCGTTCCTCGACCATCGTGCCCCAGACGATCATCCGGTACTTGCTGGTGAATTCCGGGGTGCAGGTGGTGAGAGTGATGTAGCGGCCCGCCTTGGTGAAGCCCCCCGCCTTGGGGACCGCGTCCAGCACGGACGTGTTGCTCGGCGACGTCACCGGCAGGATCGACGCCATCTTGTACACGAAGTACTTGTCCTGCGTCTCCACGACGATCGGGTCGCCCGGCTTCAGGCGGTTGATGTACCGGAACGGTTCACCATGGGTGTTGCGGTGCCCGGCAAGACCGAAGTTGCCCGTCTTGGCGTCCGGCATCGCCGTCTTCACGCCCTCCTCGGCATAGTGACCGACCATGCCGCGGTCCAGCACCCGCTTCTTGTCGGTGCCCTCGGCTATCGGCACGACCACATCGAGCTTCGGGATGTGCAGGAGGGCGAAGCCCTGGCCCGGCTCGAACACCCCCGGGTTCCCCTTGCCGTTGGCCCAGTCGTCCTGGAGGCTGCTCGCCTCGTTGCCCGCCTGCGCGTGCGCCCGGACGTTCGTCCACCACAGCTGGTACGTCACGAACAGCAGCATCAGCACGCCGGTGGTGATGAACACCTCGCCGATCGCCCGGCTGGCCATCACGGCCGCACCCGGCTTCCGTGCCCGCGCCGCACGCCGCGCCTCCATGCGTGAGAGGGGCGCTCCGGCCGCCGCCCGGCTCTCCTGGGCCTCCTCCTGCCCCTCCTGTGCCCCACCGGCCCCACCATGCCGCCCATGGCGCCTGGAGGCCTTGCGACGGGCCGCACGACCGCCACCCGGGACTCCAGCGCCACCTGAGGCTCCTGAGGGCGGTACGGCGCGCCCAGCGGGCCCGGCGGGCGTCGGAATCCCCGGTATGGACTCGACGACATCGGCTATACGCAGCCCGACCGTCTCGTCGTCGACAAGGGGCGGCTGCTCGTACGGAGCGGAGTACGCCGGAGCCTGGGAACTCGCCGGGCTCGTCGGACTCAGCGGGTCCGGCTGGGCGTACGTCCCGTCGTACGAGGTCTGCGGCGCCCCTCCATAGGACGGTCGCCGCTCCTCCCCGTACGGGGGCTGCGGCTCGTACGACCTCTGGGGCTCGTACGGCTGCTGCGGTTGCTGCTGCTGCGGTTGCTGTTGCTGTTGCGGCCCGGCATACGACGGCGGCTGTCCCGGTTCGGCGTACCCGTGTGCGGGCTCCGCCTGCGCGCGGCGACCCGGCTCCGGGTACGAGGAGGCGGTCTGCCCGGCGCTCCAATCCCGCGGATACCCCTGGGGGTCGTACCACTCCTGCTCGGGCGCCGCGGGCGGCCGCTGCCCCGGCAGGGGGTCGCTGAGCGGGTCGGCCAGCCCGTCGACGGCGGCCCGCATCGCTCCGCTCGGCCGGGCATCGGCGTTCGGTGCCCCGAAGTCGCGGGCCGGCTCGAAGGCCGGCGCCCCCTCGAAGGCACCCGGCGCCTCAAACGCCTCAGCGGCCCCGTACAAGGCGTCCTCGCCGTACGGGGCGGCACTGTCGCGCTCGGGGCGCAGGGCGGTCACGCCGTGGCCCTGCCCACCACCGGGGCGAGCCCGACCGATCTGGCGACGGCTCCCTGGTCTCCGCACTCCACCAGCCAGTTGGCCAGCATGCGGTGACCGTGCTCGGTCAGCACGGACTCGGGGTGGAACTGCACACCCTCGACCAGGAGTTCACGGTGCCTGAGCCCCATGATGATCCCGTCGTGCGTACGGGCCGTGACCTCCAGCTCGACAGGGACGGTCTTCGGCTCGGCGGCCAGCGAGTGGTAGCGGGTGGCGGTGAAGGGCGACGGAAGCCCCGCGAACACCCCCCTGCCCTCGTGCTCGACGAGCGAGGTCTTGCCGTGCAGCAGCTCGGGCGCGCGGTCCACCACGCCGCCGTACGCCACCTGCATCGACTGCATCCCCAGGCAGACCCCGAAGACGGGGATGCCGGTCTCGGCGCAGTGCCGGACCATGTCGACGCAGACGCCGGCCTCTTCGGGGGTGCCGGGGCCGGGCGAGAGCAGTACGCCGTCGAAGCCGTCCTGTGCGTGCAGGGCCGACACCTCGTCGTTGCGCAGGACCTCGCACTGGGCACCCAGCTGGTACAGGTACTGGACCAGGTTGAAGACGAAGCTGTCGTAGTTGTCGACGACGAGAATCCGCGCGCTCACTGGTTGTCCACCGTCACATCGTTGAAGGGCAGCAGCGGTTCGGCCCACGGGAAGACGTACTGGAAGAGCACGTAGACCGCCGCGAGGACCAGCACCAGGGAGATCAGTGCCTTGATCCACGTGTTCCCCGGCAGATGCCGCCAGATAAAGCCGTACATGCCGTCCCTTCCGTCGCGCCACGGCACCGGACTCACGCCGTACCAGACCAGACTAACGGCGTAGGGCCCCCGGTTTCCCAGCCTCCACAGGCTGGGTCGAGTCAAGATGTGCCCATACGATCAGCCGGTGGCTGTGACCCCATTCCGGCTCACAGGTCGTCAGCGTCAGATAGCGGCCCGCACGCGTGTACCCCGACTTCTTCGGTACGGGGTCAATGACCGCAATGTCACTGGGCAATGTTTTGTAGGGCTTTGTGTCGATGCGGTACGTGAACCAGGTCGTCCCGTCGGTCAGCACCACCGAGTCACCCGGCCGCAGCCTGGGGAAATCCTTGAACGGGTCCCCGTACGTGCGCCGGTGGCCGGCGACGGCGAAGTTCCCCGGCTGCCCGAGCTGCGCGGTGCTCGCGTAGTGGCCGAGACCCTTCTTGAGGGTGCCCGTCTTCGTGCCTTCGAGCACGGGCTTGTTCCACGTGAAACCAAGCCGAGGGATGTACATCACAGCGAAGGGCTTGCCGTCCTTGTACGGGGCGGGCTCCTCGGGGCTCGCGTCGGGGTTCGACCCGGGGGCGCCCGTCGCCGTGGACCTCGGCTCCTTGGGCCCGGCGGCCACGGAACCCTTCGACCACTGCTCCTGGAGCTGCGCGATCTGGTCGTCCATCGCGGTGTCGGCCTTCACACCCGTCCAGAACAGCACGTATACCACGAAGAGCACGATCACGGTGCCGACGGTGATGCACAGCTCGCTGAACGTCCTGACGACCACTCGCACCGACACAAGGTCCCCCAGCGGCAGCGGCTCCACTACTCCATGGCCTCTTACCCCACGGGCTGCTACTCCACAGGCTTCGCGTAGTGGAGATCCACTGTGCCCGAGTAGCCGGGAAGAGTCACGGTCCCGTCCTCGTCGACTTTCCAGCCGAGCCCGTAGACGTTGACATACACCATGTAGTTCTGGATCGCCTTGGACGCCGAGAGGGCCTTCTGGAGCTTCTCCGGGTCACCGACCGCCTGGATCTTGTATGGGGGCGAATAGACGCGGCCCTGGAGGATCAGGGTGTTTCCCACACAGCGGACGGCGGAGGTGGAGATCAGCCGCTGGTCCATGACCTTGATGCCCTCGGCGCCGCCCTGCCACAGGGCGTTCACCACGGCCTGGAGGTCCTGCTGGTGGATGACCAGGTAGTCGGGCTGCGGCTCGGGGTAGCCGGGGAGCTTGGCGGTGGCGTTCGGGGGCGCGTCGTCGAGGGTGACCGTGAGGGCCTCGCCCTTGAGCTTCTGGGTGCCCGCGTTCTTCTCCAGGGCGGCGAGTCTGGCCTCCTCCGCCTTCGTACTGCCGTTGTCCCGCTCCGCCAGCGACTCGACGTCCTCCCGCAGCGATCCGTTGCTCTCGTCGAGCTGCCCGTTCTTGTGGCTGCGCTCCTGAATCAGGTCGGAGAGCTTCAGCAGCGAGGCATCTGTGCGGATATTGGTGCCCTTGGCCGTGTTGAAGCTGGTGAAGAAGATCAGCCCGGCCAGGGCGAACACGGCCACGGTCAGCACCCGTACCGGCCGGAAACGCCGGATTGTGCCAGCACTGGTACCTGGCTGGGGAGAGTCGGCAGAATTGCTCAACGTACCCTTATCTCCTTCGGCGCCGCGGAAGCACTACGCTAACGGACGCCCGGGGGAGCGCTAAGAGTCCCCTTGTACGCTGCCCCGGAGCCAGCCCACGTTCCCTGCGCGGCCACGCAGCGCATCGACAGGAGAGACCCTCGTGCCGAAGTCACGTATCCGCAAGAAGGCCGACTACACGCCGCCCCCGGCGAAGCAGGCGACCAACATCAAGCTGAACAGTCGTGCCTGGGTCGCCCCGGTCATGCTGGCCATGTTCCTCATCGGCCTCGCCTGGATCGTCGTGTTCTACGTGACGGACGGTTCGCTGCCGATCGACGCGTTGGGCAACTGGAACATCGTGGTGGGCTTCGGCTTCATCGCGGCGGGATTCGGCGTTTCCACGCAGTGGAAGTAACGCGGCCATAAGGTGTCGGGAGCCTGTACCAGGGCTTCTCCAACCTGTGTCCGCAAGCCGTGGCCCAAGTTGTCCACTGAGTTATCCACAAGGGTTTCCACAGTGTGGATAGGTCTGAAGATCTGTGGATAACCCATCCGGTGTTGACGCCGGTGTGACTGGCCTACCGGTATCCGCAAGTGCGTTCGCCCCCTGTCCCGCCTGGGGAAACCCAGGTCAGGGACAGGGGGCACACTTGTTCCTACACAGCATGCACAAGATCCGCCACGGTCTGTGGACAACGTGGGCTCCCGCGGGATTCTCAGGCGGGTCGGACTTGACTCTCGGACGGGCTGAGCGGCTCGGCTCGGGTGGGCCGGACTCTTCGGCTCAGATGAGCTGGGTGGTTCGGCTCAGGTGAGCTGGCCGGTCCTCACCAGTGTCATGACCACAACCGCGATCAGCACCAGCGCACACACGCCGTACTGGATCAGGGACCGCCGCTCGCGGGGCGCGTGCACCATGGCGTAGCCGATCACCACACCGCCGACGAGGCCGCCGATGTGGGCCTGCCAGGCGATGTTGAACGCTGGGCTGAAGGTGAAGATCAGGTTGATCACCAGCAAGGCGATCACCGGACGCAGGTCGTAGTTGAGCCGCCGCATGAGGACGGCGGTCGCGCCGAACAGACCGAAGATCGCGCCGGAGGCGCCCAGCGACGGCTGGTTCGGTTCGGCGAGCAGATACGTGAGCGCACTACCGGCGAGGCCGGACGCCCCGTACACGGCGAGGTAGCGGGCACGGCCGAGGGCCGCCTCCAGGGGGCCGCCGATCCACCACAGGCTGAACATGTTGAAGGCGATGTGGATATAGCTGGCGTGCAGGAACATCGACGTGACCAGCCGGTACCACTGCCCCTCCGCGACGCCCTCGACGCTTCCGAGGATCGGCACAAAGGCCCGGCCGATGAGGTCGAAGCTGTCGGTGAAGCGGTCGCCCACGGAGAGCTGGACCAGGAAGACGGCGAGATTGAGCCCGACAAGGATCTTGGTGATCAGCCGGGGATCCGAGGTGACCGTGCCGCCGGCGAGAGTGCGGGGCTGGGCGGCGTTGGGGGCGTGGCCCGTGCCGGAACCGTTGCGCACGCATTCCGGGCACTGGAAGCCGACCGAGGCGCTGATCATGCACTCGGGGCAGATGGGGCGCTCGCAGCGCGTACAGCGGACGCCGGTCTCCCGGTCCGGGTGCCGGTAACAGGTGGGCAGGCTCGCGGCACCCTGTGGTTCCTGCGGGCTGCCTGGCGCCTGGTCCATCGGGATCCCCTCATCCTCTGTACGCATTTGGTACGCAACGCACCGCCCCGCTCATCCTTACGGATGGGCGGGGCGTTTGGTTCCCTGCGGGAGACCTCTCTCGGTTCCTCCGAGGGGTCTCGGTTCCTGCGGGGGCCTCGGGTTCAGCGGGTCTCGATGACGACCGACTCGATGACCACGTCGCTGACCGGGCGGTCGGTGCGCGGGTTGGTCTGCGCGGAGGCGATGGCGTCCACGACCTTCTGGCTGGCCCCGTCGCTCACCTCACCGAAGATGGTGTGCTTGCGGGTCAGCCAGGCCGTAGGGGAGACGGTGATGAAGAACTGGGAGCCGTTGGTGCCCGGGCCGGCGTTCGCCATGGCCAGCAGGTACGGCTTGTCGAAGCCGAGGTCGGGGTGGAACTCGTCCTCGAACTCGTAGCCGGGACCGCCGGTGCCGTTGCCCAGCGGGTCACCGCCCTGGATCATGAATCCGCTGATCACCCGGTGGAAGACCGTGCCGTCGTAGAGCTTGTCCGTGGACTTCGCACCCGTGGCCGGGTTGGTCCACTCACGCTCGCCCTTGGCGAGCTCGACGAAGTTCCGGACCGTCTTGGGCGCGTGGTTCGGCAGGAGCCGCACTTCGATGTCGCCGTGATTGGTCTTCAGGGTGGCGTAAAGCTGCTCAGCCACGATCTGCCTTCCGTTGTCCTTTGTGACTCCCCGATCCTCGCACGGACCGCGCCCCTCGTCTTCCGTCACCGCCGCTCGGGAGCGCGACAACCGCTTCGTACCAAAGCGGCGCGCAGTCCGGGGATCCGTGACATTGTCGTGGCAAGCTCCCGTTGCACCGTATTGATCAGCTATTGCCCCGAGTACGCCCGGAGTCGTCTCTCATGACCCGGATGCCCGCCCTCGCATGCCCCGGAGCTCTCCGGCAGGCATGATCCGGATAAGGGTGGAAAGGTGAACTGTGACTTGCTGGGGGATGGCCCCAAGCCCCCATGTACGCCACCGAGGAGGAGGATCCCGTGACCCGCAAGGACAGCGTGCGCGCAGCGGCCGAGTCGGCAAAGGACAGCGTGCGGCACGCCGCGGAAGTGGTGGCGCCCTACGCCGACACGACCAGGGACCGCGCCACGCAGTATGCGCACGAAGCACGCGTCAAGCTCGCGCCGAAGGTGTCGGCCGCAGCTCTCCAGGCCGCTGAACAGGCACGCACGCAGTACGACGCCCATCTCGCCCCGCGTCTTGAGCAGGCGCGGACACATGTGCCGCCGAAGGTCGACCAGGCCGCCCACGAGGCAGCGGTCCGCACCCGCAAGGCCGCGCGGCAGGCGGCGGACTACTCCCGGCCGAGGATCGAGCAGGCCAGGGTCGCCGCCGGCCCTGTTCGCGAGGAGGCCACGTCCCGCAGTGTGGCGGCGCTGGCCGCATTGCGCGGTCAGGTCTCGGCCAAGCAGGTCGAGAAGCTGGTCCGTAAGCAGGAGCGGCGGGCCAGGGTCGGCCGCCTCGCCAAGGGCCTCGCCGTGCTGGGCATCCTGGCCGGTGGTGCCTTCGCCGCCTGGAAGTGGTGGGACAAGCAGGCCAACCCCGACTGGCTGGTCGAACCGCCCGCCGCCACGGAGGTCCCGGAGGGCGGCCACCTGACCTCGGTCGACGGCAGCGGTCAGGACGAGCTCGACCCCGAGGTCCAGGCCAAGCAGGCCGAGGCCGAGGCTGCGGAGCACAAGGACCGCGGCTGACGCGGCGGTAGGACATCACGCCGTAGGGCATCACATCGTGGGGGCGGGAGGCCCGGTGCCTCCCGCCCCCACGATGTTTCACGTGGAACCAGCCCCGTTCCCGTTTCACGTGAAACCGTCCGTACGTCGAGCCGACCCCAGGTGGAGCCGGGCTCTACGTGGAGCCGAACTCTATGTCGAGCCAGGCGCTGTTCGGCGCGGGCGCCTGCGTTCCGGCAGAGGCTTGCGCTTGCGTGTGCGGCGGGAGGCTTCCGCAGCAGGACCGACCACCGGTGTGGTCGGAACCGACGACGCGGAGGCCGTGGCCGTGAGGGCCGTGAGAGCTCTGACGCGGTCGGTGAAGTCGGGGTCGGGGAGGGGAAGATCCAGGTCGTCGTCCACATAGGCGACGGCCGCGGGCACGTAGTGCAGGACGGCGTTGACCGGTTCCGGCACGGGCGAGCCGTCCGGCTTGAGCGCACGGAGGATGCGCAGCGTGGTGGTGATCCCGCCCTCGGGTCCGGCCTCCGCGTCGGCGACGGCATCGGTCTGGGTGTGCTGGGTGTGCCACCAGTCGGCTGCTCCCTGTTCGCCCAGGGCCCGGTGGTGCAGGTAGAGGCAGTAGCTGGCGGCGGGGTCACCGGCCCCGGCGGCGTACTGCCACCAGAAACGGGCGGACTCCTCGCGCTCGGAGAGCTGCAGCATGCATCCCAGCACGCGGGCCCCGGACGGTTCGGGCAGTGCCCGGGCGAGAAAGATCCGGAGGTCGGTGAGGGCTCCGGTGTGGGTGATCACGGTCTCGCAGAGCGTCTGGAGATCGTCGGCGGCGGAGCTTTCGTCTACCGCCCCGTCACGGTCCTGTCCTCTACCTGGGGAGCGCTCGCCGTCCGGGGCCCCGGACGGGGTCTCGTCGGACGGGGTCTCGTCGGACGCAGCCCTCTCGCCCGGGTTCTTGCCGAGGAAGTTCTCACCGACCGGGTCCGCGTCGGCCGGCCCGGAGGCGTTGTACGTGTGGCCCGTGGGGCAGCGGCGTTCCCCGGGTGCCTCCCACCGCGCCGCCGCTCGGGCGGCCAGGCGGGCGGCGGCCGCTTCGATGTCGGCCGCGGTGTAGGGCTCGCGGCGCAGCCTGGCGCGGGCGAGCAGCTCGTCAATGTGCAATGTCATCGGCATGCCCTTCCTCGCTCTCGCTCCGCACGAAGCCGTCGCATTCGCCGTCGCCGTCGCCCTGTGCGGCGCTCTCATGCCGCGTGACCTCAAGTCGCCTCTTGACCCCGTACGCGTGCTCCAGCCGTCGCCTGGCGTGGCGGACGGTGGAGCGTACGCCGGCCGGGGTGATCCCGAGCGCGGCCGCCACCTCCTCCACGGTGAAGCCCTGGCCGAACTGCAGGAGCATGACGTCCATCTGACGTGGCGGCAGCTGTCCGATCGCCTCGTAGAGACTGAGGCTCTCCTCGAACTGGCCTATGGGGTCCACCGCCTGACTGAGCGCCACCGTTTCGAAGGCGGCCTCGCCCATGAGAGCAGGACGGCGGTCCCGGGCTCTGGAGAAGTCGATGGTGGTGTGCCGCAGCACGCGCCAGGCGTACGCGGTCGGGTTCTCCTTGGTCAGGACAGTGGACCAGGCCCTGAGTAATTTCTCGAAGGCCGCGTCGACGGCCTCCTCGGCATCGGCCCTGCTGCCCAGCCGGATCTCCGCCCAGTGGACGTAGATCGGCCGGTACATCCGGTGGAATGCCTCGAAATCCAGCGGCAGTTTCCGTATCGGCCGGGCGCCGGTCGTGGCTCGGGGAAGTTCCTGGCTCACGTCTGTCCCTCCGTACCGCTCTCGCGGCGCATCTCGCTGATGCCTGCCCGGACTCCGGCCGCGGCCACGCGGCGCAGCAGACCGAGCACGTCACGGCCGAACACCCGCAGGGCGAGCACCGCCAGGATCACATCGTCGGCAACGTCCAGATTCACGTGCGGTTTTGCCTCTCCTTACAGAAGGCGAGGCCTCGTGGCGTTTCTGGCGGCCTCGGGAGGGCGCCTGTTTTACGCCCTCCGTTCACGATGACGTTTGCAACGGGCCAGGTGTGCAACACCCGCACAGACTTTCTTAACGGAGCGCAGCGTTCTGATTACGCATTTTCGTTCACAGCAGCTCACGCAAGCCTTCACGACTTCTACGCGCGGCCCTCACGCCACGTCGGCCACCTGCGCGGCGACCGCGGCGCCCCGAAATCGGGCACCTCTTTGCGCAAACAATCGCAAACATCGCCGCCCTCACCCTGTGACACACGTCACCGCACACACCCCCTGTGGCGCTCCGGCACTCAAGGGGAGAAGCACCGACGGGCTTGACGAGGCCACGTCATTACAGGACAGACGGGCAATTCCCAGCCGCCCCGCACCCGTTGATGAGCCCGTCCCGGCGTGGAACCGCCCCTGAAGGACGGGCCCGCCGCATGGCTCGACGGGCAGGGGCAGGCGGTGTCAATGCCGCCACCGCGGGACGGCCGGGACACCCCAGAAGACCCCCGAGGCACAGGTCCTCACCTCCCCGCCCACACACCCCACAACACAAGAAAACCCCCTCTGACCTGCGATTACGCAGATCAAAGGGGGTTCATCGACGTGGAGCCTAGGGGAGTCGAACCCCTGACATCTGCCATGCAAAGACAGCGCTCTACCAACTGAGCTAAGGCCCCGGAAGGGAGGCATCTGCCAGAAGGATCCCCTTCTGAGCAGCGCCGCAGACCAGAGTACCGGGTCACCCCGGGTATCCCGCAAAAAGATTGGGGCTCCCCGCGCACGACCACTCTCCGTAAGATGCTCGACGTGGTTCGCGACAGCGAACCACGGTACTTGGGGAAGCGATGGGGAGACGCGAATGGACGCCGCACAGCAGGAAGCAACCGCAAGAGCCCGGGAGCTGCAGCGGAACTGGTACGGGGAGCCGTTGGGGGCGCTCTTCCGTAGGCTCATAGACGATCTGGGGCTCAATCAGGCACGCCTCGCCGGAGTGCTCGGCCTGTCGGCGCCCATGCTGTCGCAGCTGATGAGCGGCCAGCGCGCCAAGATCGGGAACCCTGCCGTGGTCCAGCGCGTACAACTGCTGCAGGACCTCGCGGGGCAGGTGGCGGACGGCAGTGTGAGCGCTGCCGAGGCCACCGAGCGCATGGATGAGATCAAGAAGTCGCAAGGGGGCTCGGTGCTCAGCAACACCACGCAGTCGACGACGAGTTCGGGGGGTGCGCCCACGGTCAAGCGTGTGGTGCGCGAGATCCAGTCATTGCTGCGTTCGGTTGCTGCCGCGGGGGACATCATCGAGGCGGCCGACACTCTCGCCCCGACCCACCCGGAACTGGCAGAGTTCCTCCGGGTGTACGGAGCCGGCCGCACCTCGGACGCGGTCGCCCACTACCAGTCCCACCAGAGCTGAGCACATCGCCCGGCCGCCGAACAACCAGTAGCCGCAGTCCCGTTGGGCCTGCCGTTCACCGGAGGGCAGGCAGCCGGGCACCTCGGAAGGGCAGCCGTACCGACCGCCGAAGGGGGAGCGACGCACGACCATGGGTGAGGTCTTCGCCGGCCGGTACGAACTGGTCGACCCGATCGGACGCGGGGGAGTCGGTGCCGTCTGGCGCGCCTGGGACCACCGGCGGCGCCGGTATGTGGCCGCCAAGGTGCTCCAGCAGAGCGACGCGCACTCGCTGCTGCGCTTCGTGCGGGAGCAGGCGCTGCGGATCGACCACCCCAATGTGCTCGCGCCCGCCAGCTGGGCCGCCGACGACGACAAGGTCCTTTTCACCATGGACCTCGTTGGCGGCGGTTCTCTGGTCCACCTCATCGGGGACTACGGTCCCCTGCCGCCGGCGTTCGTCTGCACCCTGCTCGACCAGCTGCTGGCAGGGCTCGCCGCGGTGCACGCGGAGGGGGTCGTGCACCGAGACATCAAGCCCGCCAACATCCTCCTGGAGGCGACCGGAACGGGCCGTCCGCGGCTGCGGCTGTCCGACTTCGGCATCTCGATGCGGCTGGGCGAACCCCGCCTGACGGAGACCAACTACGTGGTGGGGACGCCCGGTTACTTCGCGCCCGAGCAGCTGCTCGGCGCGGAGCCCGACTTCCCCGCCGACCTCTTCGCGGTGGGCCTGGTCGCCCTCTATCTCCTGGAGGGAGCCAAGCCCGATGCCAAGGCGCTGGTCGACCACTTCACAACCCACGGCACACCGGGCGCCCCGAAGGGCATTCCCGAGCCGCTGTGGCAGATCGTAGCCTCTCTGCTCCAACCGGACCCCCAGGCGCGGTTCCGCACCGCCACGGGGGCGCGCAAGGCGCTCGCCGCGGCCAGGGAGCTCCTCCCTGAGCCCGGCCCCGACGACGAGCTGATCGAGATCTTCGACCAACTCGGCCCGCTTCCAGCCGAGTTCGGCCCGCAGGGCCCTCTGACGACCACTGCCGCGTCCGGGGGCGCCCAGGCCCACGACACCGCGCCTCAGCGGCAGGGCCCGGGCACCACGACGCCGTCGCAGCACTCCGGTGCCGCGTCTCGGGGCGCTCGGACAGCCACGGAGGGCCGTGCGGCGCAATCCCCGGGCACCGCTCCGTCCGGGACCCCCGCAGGAGCCGCACCCCCACAGGCGGGCGCCTCTCCCGAGGCCCGCCCCGATGGCGTATCTCCGGACGCCCACACAGATACGGCGTGGCCCCAGACGCGCACGGGTGCCGTCCCTCCGATGCCTCCCCCAGGCGCTGTTCCTCCCCACCCCCACACCGGCGCCGTATCGCCCAGTCCCACCCCCGGCGACGTACCACCACCGCCCTCTACCGCGCCCGTCCCCCCGCAGTCCCCCGTGGTGTCGGACACCGGAGGCTTCCCGCTGCCGCCCCCGCCTCCGCCCCGGACCAGTACCTCCCCCGCACAGCGGCACGAACCAGGGCCCCCCTCTCAGCCACAACCCCACCCTCAGGCACAGGCACAACCACAGCCCGAGCAGCCACCCACTCCCCCCACGTCGCTCGCGCTCCCGAACCCCGCGTACTCCCCACACTCCCCGTCGCTGCCGTACGAACCCACTCACGTGCTCTCCCCCCAGGCTCCGCACCCCTCGGCCGCTCACCCCCCGGCCACGACCCCCGTGTCGCCGCCCCAGCCGCGCGAATTCGCCTCTACTGCTTCATACACCGCTCAAGACATTCGGGTTCCACCTCAGCCGCAGCCCGTTGCGCGGCATCGCGCCAAGCGGGCGCAGCGGCGGCCGGGGCCGCCCGCGATGGTGACGGTTCCGGTGCTCCTGCTCGCGCTGGCCTGTTTCGCGGTCGGGTTCTGGGCCCTGACACAGATCTGAGCCGATGCGGCACTGACGCAGATCCGAGCCGCACCGGGAAGCCCCCGTCGCAGCCGGACCGGGAGACCGGGAACCACCCGTGGACTACGTCGACCACGTCGACCACGTCGACCACGTCGACTACCAGGCTCGCGGCGGCCCGTACTCCCGCGACCGCGCATCCGGACCCCCAACAGACGGCACAGGCACGGTCCCCTCTCCGGGCCCCCCGCCTCCGGCCACCCCCGACCCGGCCGCCGCCCGCCTCCGTGCGACCACGGTCCAGACGGCGAGCCCCAGCACGAGCACGGTCCCCCCGCCGATCCCGCCCACGGCCACCGCCTTCATCGCGGTGTTCCCGTCCGGTCCCCCGTCGCCGCCGGCCGCCGCGGCGCCGTTCGACGCCTCGGCCTTGTCCCCCGCGGTCACGTCGAACACGTCGGGCGGCACGGCGGTTCCGTCGTACACCGCCGGTGCCCCGGCCGTACCGCTCACCCGCACACGCAGAGTCAGGTCGAACGGCCCGTCGCCGAACTTGCCGGCCATCTCCGCACTGAGGTGCACGGCCAGGTGGTACCAGCCCGCGAACCGCATTCCGCTCACCTGGTCGTCGACGTCGTACCGGTTCTCGTAGGCGACGGGAGGCAGCGGCTCCAGCGTGGCCGACTTCGCCCTGCCGTCGTATCCGGTGCCCGCGTCGTCCACGAAGGCCCGCACCGGGTTGTAGAGCGACAGGCCGAGGGCGTTGCCCAGGAACCCGTCACCGCTCGCGGGGCCGAGTTCGGCGGTGGCGTAGAGCTGTTGCCCCCAGTCGACGGGAACGCGGTAGAAGAGGGTCTGCCCGGCCTGGATCGCGTCCTTCCAGACGCCCTGTTCCAGGGAACGCGCCTCGTTGAAGCTCGTACCACCCCTACGAGTCCTCGCGAGGCCGTCGACCGCCTGCGGCGAGGCGGAGTCCCACACCTCGGGGGCGGTCGTCGAGGCGGCCTTCTTCAGCGCGGGCTCCGACACGTACCGAAGCTCCAGCTCCCAGTCGTCCGGCGAGGATCCCGCACCGCTGATGCGCTCCACGAGCACGGCGTACTTCCCCGCGTTCTTGCAGGTGTACGCGCCGGGGCCGGCCCTGCGCGAGGCCCAGGCGGTGATCGGCCGCGGGCTCTCGGTGGGCCCGAACCTGGCGGCACCGGCATCCCCGGAGAAGCACTTGTTGCCGTTGGGGTCCTGCAGGGACACCTTGATGCCGTCCGAGTACACGGCCTTCGTTCCCGCCTTGGGGACGGCGGTGACCGACACATAGGCCGTGGACACGGCATCGAGCGGCAGCCCGTAGTAGAGCTTCCCCTTGTCGCCGACGGAGCTCCGATAGGTCGTGCCGGGTGTCAGCCGCACGGCATCAGCAAGTGCCGTCGCACCCTCGACCTGCTCGGCGCCCGCGGCGAAGCGGTACGGAGGGGGAGTGCCGGCCGCCGTCGCCTGTCCCGCCGAGGCCACGGCCGAGAACAGCGCCGCCGCCGCGGCCAGGACCGTACGGCCGCGCCACCGTCCCGTGCGCCGCCTCATCACGCGCCACCCCTCGCCGTAGCACCGGATCGTCACTCACCGGGCGTCCGCGGACCGGTGTCGGCGCTGTCCCGACGCTGTCCCGGACGTCCGTGAAGCCTCGACCATCCTGCCCCTCAGGCCGCCGCGCCACCCCTTGTTCAGCCACGCAAGCGCTTCCTGTGACGTCCACGACGCTTGAGGTCCACAACGCACCGTCCAGGCCCTGCCCCCGGCAACACAAAACCCCGACCGCGAGGCGGCCGGGGTCTGTACTGAGACTGTCGTCGATACTCACGAACCCGTGGGCACGGAGTCGGTCGCCTCCGTCCACAGATCCTGCTCGGCGCGATCCGCCTGGATCTGGCGGTACACGAGGAGCCCGCCGATGGCGGCCAGTGCGACCAGGAGAAGCTTCTTCACCGCGCGACCTCGTCTTTCCTTGGCGTAGGGGACTTCTGCCGCCCGACTATACACACCGGCCGATACCCAACGGTGACCTGCGTCGGCCGCCAACTCCCGCACGGCACACAGCAGTAGAACCGGACGACAGCGCTCCCTTCGGAGCGTGAGCTGTCACCACACACTGTGACTTTTTGCTGCTCTTCATCGCTTTTCTGGCTTCTTGGGTCCATCCGGGTGGTGTTCATCGGAAGATCGACGCGCCACGAGCACAGGTCCACCACTTCAGGGCCGCCATACACATCATGAGGAAAGTACGCAAATCGCCCAACCCGAAAGTGAGGGGCCATGGCCAAGATCTGGGTCATGAAGCTGTGGACCGCGGTCATCACCGCCTTCATCGCACTGTGCACGACGCTCGGACTCGTCACGACGGCGAGCGCGGCCACACCGGTACAGCAGCCGGAGAGCCCGCGCAACAGCACCGCGACCGTGACGCTCCCGACGACGGCCGCCTGGGCGTGGGCGTACGCCCGCTCCCTGCCCCCCACCATGAAGCAACGCATCCGCGCCGAGGCCCACGGCTCCTCGCCGAGCTGCCGCCACCGCGGGCCGGCGGACACGGACGAGACCTCCGACGAGGAGGAGCCCGCGGCGGACTCCGCCGCCCCCTGCACCGACCGGACGTAGGCCGAGCGCCGACGAACAGGCCCCTACGTAGACCCTCTTCACGTAAATCAGCCTCTACGTAGACCTCGTTCTACGTCGCTCGATTACCTTTCACACACCTCACGTCCGGGGCGAACTTGCGTACACACCGGGCACACGACAAGACCCCCAACCAGGACTGGTTGGGGGTCTTCGCAATGTGGGGCTAACAGGATTTGAACCTGTGGCCTCATCCTTATCAGGGATGCGCTCTAACCAACTGAGCTATAGCCCCGCCGCGCTCTGCGGTGTATGTCCCGCGCGCTGACCTCTGAAGATTAGCGCACGACGGGGTCAGTCCCAAAATCGGTATCCGAGGCCCGCTCCAGCCTGCCCGGACGGCGTGACAACGCATCCCCGGACAGCGTGAGAGCGCATCCCCGACAAGGGATGCGCTCCAAGCAGGAAGCGGTTACGACAACGTTTTACTCGTCCTCTGCGAGCGTCAGCTCGATACCGCCGACGAAGCCCGCGGAGAGGTTGTAGATGAACGCTCCGAGGGTGGCGAGCGCGGTGGCGAGGACGACGTCGATGACCGCGATGATTGACGTGAAGATGAGCACACGCGGCAGCGACAGGAAGGACTGCAGGTCGAAGCCGTTGGACTCGTTCGAGCCGGTGGCCTCGGAGATCGTGCCGCCCACCGTGGAGAAGACGCCCATGGCGTCCATGACCATCCACAGGACCGCGGCCGCGACGATCGTGCAGATGCCGAGCGCGATGGAGAGCAGGAAGCTGACCTTCATCACCGACCACGGGTCGGCCTTGGCCACCCGCAGACGCGCCTTGCGCGTGCGCGGGGTCGTACGGGCCCCGGTGCGCGGCCTGCGGACAGCGCCGGTGGCCACCTGCTGTGCCGGGTACGCCTGCGGCGGGTGGTACGGCTGAGAGGTCTGCTGCGGCTGCCGTTCCCCCGGCAGCGGCGATCCCGGAGGCGGCGGTGCCGCGCCCACGGGAGCAGGCTGGCCCGCGGGAGGCGTGTGGCCCACCGGAGCCGCCGGGCCCGGGGCTGGTCCCGGCCCCGGAGAAGGCGCCGGGCCCGGAGGCACCGGCGAGCCTGGGGCCGCGCCCGCCGCGTACTGCGGCGTCTGCGGGCCTCTGGTGTCCGTCACAGTTCCCCCCTGGGATCCATGAGAGTCATGGGAGTCAGTCGCCTCCGTGGCGGGGCCACGGCCGCCGTCCTTTTCCGTACCGGTAGAACCGGCGCCCGTGGCTCCGCTCACGATGACTCACTCCTCGCGCTACTCGTCCGAGGACGGCTCGCCCTCGTCCGTACCGGCGACCGTTTCGACCTCGTCCGAGTCGTCGACCGCGCCGTCGACTTCCTCGGCCTCGCGACCGGCCTCGGCGTTTCGAGCGATACCGACGACGGCATCGCGCTTGCCCAGGTTGATCAGTTGGACGCCCATGGTGTCACGGCCCGTCTCCCTGACCTCGTTGACTCGCGTACGAATCACACCGCCCGACAGCGTGATGGCGAGGATCTCGTCGGTCCCCTCGACCACCAGCGCGCCGACGAGCGAACCGCGGTCCTCGACGATCTTGGCGGCCTTGATACCCAGGCCACCGCGACCCTGGACGCGGTACTCGTCAACAGCGGTCCGCTTCGCGTACCCGCCGTCTGTGGCAGTGAACACGAACGTACCGGGTCGAACAACATTCATCGAGAGCAGCCGGTCTCCCTCACGGAAGCTCATGCCCTTCACGCCCGAGGTCGCACGGCCCATGGGACGCAATGCGTCAGCCGTCGCCGTGAACCTGATCGATTGAGCCTTCCTGCTGATCAGAAGCAGATCATCCTCTGCCGAAACGAGCTCGGCACCGATCAGTTCGTCGTCAGAACCGTCCTCCGTTTCACGGAGGTTGATCGCGATGACGCCGCCCGAACGCGGTGAATCGTAATCCTTCAAGGGCGTCTTCTTCACAAGTCCGCCCTTCGTGGCCAGCACCAGATAGGGCGCCGCCTCGTAGTCGCGGATCGCGAGGATCTCGGCGATCGCCTCGTCCGGCTGGAATGCCAGCAGGTTGGCGACGTGCTGTCCACGCGCGTCACGTCCGGCGTCCGGGAGTTCGTACGCCTTCGCGCGGTAGACGCGGCCCTTGTTGGTGAAGAACAGCAGCCAGTGGTGCGTCGTCGACACGAAGAAGTGGTCGACGATGTCGTCTTCCTTGAGCTTCGTGCCGCGTACGCCCTTGCCGCCGCGCTTCTGGGAGCGGTAGTCGTCCGTCTTGGTGCGCTTGACGTAGCCGCCGCGCGAGATGGTGACGACGATGTCCTCTTCGGCGATCAGGTCCTCCATGGACATGTCGCCGTCGAAGGGGACCAGCTTGGACCGGCGGTCGTCGCCGAACTTCTCGACGATCGCGGCCAGTTCCTCGCTGATGATGCCGCGCTGGCGCACGGGCGAGGCCAGGATCTCGTTGTACTCGCGGATCTTCGCCTGGAGTTCGTCGTGCTCGGAGACGATCTTCTGGCGCTCCAGAGCGGCCAGCCGGCGCAGCTGCATCTCGAGGATCGCGTTGGCCTGGATCTCGTCGATCTCCAGGAGGCCCATGAGGCCCTCTCGCGCGATCTCCACGGTGTCACTGCGCCGGATCAGTGCGATGACCTCGTCGATGGCGTCCAGGGCCTTCAGGAGGCCACGCAGGATGTGCGCGCGCTCCTCGGCCTTGCGCAGCCGGAAGCGCGTACGCCGGACGATGACCTCGACCTGGTGTGTCACCCAGTGGCGGATGAACGCGTCGAGCGACAGCGTGCGCGGCACGCCGTCGACCAGCGCCAGCATGTTCGCGCCGAAGTTCGTCTGCAGGTCGGTGTGCTTGTAGAGGTTGTTCAGCACGACCTTGGCGACCGCGTCCCGCTTCAGGACGATGACGAGGCGCTGGCCCGTACGGGACGAGGTCTCGTCGCGGACGTCCGCGATGCCGCCGACCTTGCCGTCCTTCACCAGGTCGGCGATCTTCTGCGCGAGGTTGTCGGGGTTGACCTGGTAGGGGAGTTCGGTGACCACCAGGCACTGGCGGTTCTGGATCTCCTCGACGTCGACGACCGCGCGCATCGTGATGGAGCCACGGCCCGTGCGGTACGCCTCCTCGATGCCCTTACGGCCCACCACAAGGGCGCCGCTCGGGAAATCGGGGCCCTTGATGCGCTCGATCAGGGCGTCCAGAAGCTCCTCGTGCGAGGCCTCCGGGTTCTCCAGGTACCACTGGGCGCCGGACGCGACCTCGCGCAGGTTGTGCGGCGGGATGTTCGTCGCCATGCCGACCGCGATGCCCGCCGAGCCGTTGATCAGCAGGTTCGGGAAGCGCGCCGGCAGAACCGTCGGCTCCTGGTTGCGGCCGTCGTAGTTGTCCGTGAAGTCGACGGTCTCCTCGTCGATGTCACGGACCATCTCCATGGACAGCGGCTTCAGCTTGCACTCGGTGTACCGCATGGCGGCGGCCGGGTCGTTGCCGGGAGAGCCGAAGTTGCCGTTGGAGTCCACCAGCGGCATCCGCATCGACCACGGCTGCGCGAGGCGGACCAGCGCGTCGTAGATCGAGGAGTCGCCGTGCGGGTGGTAGGTGCCCATGACGTCGCCGACGACGCGGGCGCACTTGTAGAAGCCCTTCTCGGGCCGGTAGCCGCCGTCGTACATGGCGTACAGGACGCGGCGGTGGACGGGCTTGAGACCGTCCCGTACGTCGGGCAGCGCGCGCGACACGATGACGGACATCGCGTAGTCGAGGTACGAGCGCTGCATCTCGGTCTCGAGCCCGACGGGCTCGACGCGCAGGGCGATCTCGCCCTCTTCGGGGACGATCGGACCGTTGGGAGGAAGAGGTGTCTCGTCGGTCATTGCTGGTGAAGATCCTTTCTGACGCGGTCAGCTGAGACCGACTCAGATGTCGAGGAAGCGGACGTCCTTGGCATTGCGCTGGATGAACGCGCGGCGTGCCTCGACGTCCTCGCCCATCAGGACCGAGAACAGGTCGTCGGCCTGGGCGGCGTCGTCGAGCGTGACCTGACCGAGAACGCGGTGCTCCTGGTCCATCGTCGTGATGCGCAGCTCCTCGGCGTTCATCTCGCCGAGGCCCTTGAAGCGCTGGATCGAGTCCTCCCTGACGCGCTTGCCCGACTGGCGGCCGAGCTCGATCAGGGCGTCGCGCTCACGGTCCGAGTACGCGTACTCGAAGTCGTCCCGGCCCCACTTGATCTTGTACAGCGGCGGACGCGACAGGAACACGTGTCCGGCCTCGACCAGCGGCCGCATGAAGCGGAACAGGAAGGTCAGCAGCAGGGTGTTGATGTGCTGGCCGTCGACGTCGGCGTCCGCCATCAGGATGATCTTGTGATAGCGCAGCCGCGCGATGTCGAAGTCCTCGTGGACCCCGGTGCCGAACGCCGAGATCAGCGCCTGGATCTCCTGGTTCTGCAGGATCTTGTCGATCCGCGCCTTCTCCACGTTCAGGATCTTGCCGCGGATCGGGAGGATCGCCTGGTACTCCGGGTTCCGGCCGGACTTGGCCGAGCCGCCGGCGGAGTCACCCTCGACGATGAAGATCTCGCACTTGGTGGGGTCGTTCGACTGGCAGTCGCTCAGCTTGCCCGGCAGGGACGCCGTCTCCAGGAGCCCCTTGCGACGGGTGAGGTCACGGGCCTTGCGGGCCGCCACGCGCGCGGTGGCCGCCTGGATGGACTTGCGGATGATGTCCGCGGCCTCGTTCGGGTTGCGGTCCAGCCAGTCGCTGATGTGCTCGTGGACGACCTTCTGGACGAAGGTCTTCGCCTCCGTGTTGCCCAGCTTGGTCTTGGTCTGGCCCTCGAACTGCGGCTCGCCCAGCTTGATCGAGATGATCGCCGTCAGACCCTCGCGGATGTCGTCGCCCGTGAGGTTGTCGTCCTTCTCGCGGAGCAGCTTCTTGTCGCGCGCGTACCGGTTGATGAGACCGGTGAGCGCCGCACGGAAGCCCTCCTCGTGCGTACCGCCCTCGTGGGTGTGGATGGTGTTGGCGAAGGAGTACACACCCTCGCTGTATCCGCCGTTCCACTGCATCGCGACCTCGAGGGAGAGCATGCGCTCCTTGTCCTCGGCCTCGATGTCGATCACCGTGGGGTGGATGACCTCGCCCTTGCGGGAGTTGAGGTACTTCACGAAGTCGACGATGCCGCCCTCGTAGTGGTACGTGACGGTCTTGACCTCGTCGTTCTCGTCCGCACCCGCCTCGTCCGCACCGGTCACGGCCTTCGCCGAGTCGCGCTCATCAGTGAGTTTGATCGTCAAACCCTTGTTGAGGAACGCCATCTCCTGGAAGCGCCGCGAGAGCGTCTCGAAGGAGTAGTCGGTGGTCTCGAAGATGTCCCCGTCGGCCCAGAAGGTGACCGAGGTGCCGGTCTCCTCGATGGCCTCGTGCTGGGCGAGCGGGGCGGTCGGGACGCCCAGCTTGTAGTCCTGCGTCCAGCGGTGCCCGTCGGTCCTGACCTCAACGGCCACCTTCGTGGACAGCGCGTTCACGACGGAGACGCCCACGCCGTGCAGACCGCCGGAGACCGCGTAGCCGCCGCCACCGAACTTTCCGCCCGCGTGCAGCACGGTCAGGACGACCTCGACGGCGGGCTTGCCCTCGGACGGGACGATGCCCACCGGGATGCCGCGGCCGTTGTCGACGACGCGCACACCGCCGTCGGCGAGGATCGTGACGTCGATCGTGTCCGCGTGCCCGGCCAGCGCCTCGTCGACGGAGTTGTCGACCACCTCGTACACGAGGTGATGAAGACCACGCTCACCGGTCGAGCCGATGTACATGCCGGGTCGCTTGCGGACCGCGTCCAGACCCTCGAGGACGGTGATGGCGCTGGCGTCGTACGAGGCCGTGACCTCGCCGTTCGAGGTGGTGGCCCCGCCGTTCGCGCCGGCGTCGGTGGACGGGATGTTCTCGTTGGGGTTGCCGGAATCGGCCACGAAGCGCCCTTTCTGGCACAGCACAAGCCAAGCTCCCGGCGGGTGGCCGGAGCGGCTGCGGCGTGTTGCGTTGGTAAGCCTTAGTCAGCGTTGCTCGGTGCGTCCCACAAGTGGGGCGGGATTAGCCTCCAGTCTACCGGTAGCGCCGACAGTGATGGGGGTTTGCCGGTACCTGAGTCCGCATGTGCCGCCCTGAACCGGTCTCCACCGACTCCCCATATGCGGACCCGGGCTCAAAGAGGCGCAGAGCGGCACTCAGCGCTTCGAGGTGTCAACCCCCCGCTACGAACGGCATACCGTCCGGTCTGGCTCACCCGTAGGTGTCACCGGGGCCCGTGCTGCCAGGGGCGCGCAAGGGGCCGAAACGCTGGACGGGACCCCCGGGGCCGAGGACCTTGATCAGCTTCACGGTGCCGTGCCCGAGGTCCTCGTTCAGGCGTGCGACCAGCTGCGGAGCGAGCAGCCTCAGGTTGGTCGCCCAGGCCGTCGAGTCGCACCGCACGATCAGCACGCGCTCGTCCTCGTCGTACTTCTCCGGTACGCAGTGGTTGGCCAGGTCGTCGCCGACGATCTGCGGCCAGCGGCCCATGACACCGCCGACGGCCGCCGGGGCCTCCCAGCCGCGCTCGGTGATGAGCCGGTTGATGGCGGAGCCGAGCGCCATCGGGTCACGCCCGTCGGCATGCGCGCCCGAGCGCAGACCGCCGCGCCGCGCCTGCTTCTTCTGCCGCGCCGCGTCCCCACGCGCGCGTGCCTGCTCCTTCGCGGCGCGCAGGGCCACGCGCGCGAGGTCGACGCCGGAGGGTTCCGGACCCTTCGTCGGCTCTGGCTTCGGCTCCGGTGTGTTCTCGCTCATACGCGCTTCACCGTGCCCCCGGACACGGTGAACCGTGTCCCTGTCAGTACGCCCGGTACGTCGTCGTCGACCGCGGCCGTCACCAGCACCTGCTCGCCCGGGGCGACCAGCTCGGCGAGGCGTTCGCGGCGACGGGTGTCCAGCTCGGCGAACACGTCGTCGAGGACCAGCACCGGCTCGTTGCCCTCGGCCCGCAGCAGGTCGTACGAGGCCAGGCGCAGCGACAGCGCGTACGACCAGGACTCGCCGTGTGACGCGTATCCCTTCGCGGGCAGCTCGCCAAGTTTGAGCAGTAGTTCGTCACGATGTGGTCCGACCAGGGTGACGCCCCGCTCGATCTCGGACTTGCGCGTCTCCACCATCGCGGCCATCAGCTGCTCGTACAGCTCCTCGCGGGCGTGGCCGGTGATCTCGGGCGAGGAGGGCCTGTACTCCAGGGTCACGGGACCGCCGCCCGGCGCCAGCTGCTCGTACGCCTTGTCCGCCAGTGGCTGGATCGCGGCGACCAGGTCGAGGCGCTGGGCGAGCAGCTCGGCACCCACGCGCGCGAGGTGCTGGTCCCAGACGTCGAGCGTGGACAGGTCCATCGTGCGGCCGCCGTGGCGACGGGCCAGCGCGGCCGACTTCAGGAGGGTGTTGCGCTGCCTGAGGACGCGGTCGTAGTCCGAGCGCACGCCGGCCATGCGCGGGGAGCGCGCGGTGATCAGCTCGTCGAGGAAGCGCCGGCGCTCGCCCGGATCGCCCTTGACCAGCGCGAGGTCCTCGGGCGCGAACAGCACGGTCCGTACGATGCCGAGTACGTCACGGGGTCTGACCTGCGAGGACCTGTTGATGCGGGCGCGATTGGCCTTGCCCGGGTTCAGCTCCAGCTCGACGAGCTGCTGACGCTCGCCCTGCCGGACGTTGGCCCGGATGATCGCCCGGTCGGCGCCCATCCGTACGAGGGGCGCGTCCGACGAGACGCGGTGGCTGCCGAGGGTGGCGAGATAGCCGACCGCCTCGACGAGGTTGGTCTTGCCCTGTCCGTTGGGCCCCACGAACGCGGTGACGCCCGGGTCGAGCGGGACCTCGACCCGGGCGTACGAGCGGAAGTCGGCCAGCGACAGATGCGTGACGTGCATGGTCGTTCGCCGACCTCCCCCAGGGCTGTGGATCCGCGGTGCGGACCTGTGGACTACTTCTTCCGGCTACCCGGCCGATTCACTTCGACCTCGCTTCGGCGGGTTCACTTCTTCTCGACCGCGTGGCCGCCGAACTGGTTCCGCAGCGCCGCGACCATCTTCATCTGCGGGGAGTCGTCCTGCCGGGACGAGAACCGCGCGAACAGCGACGCGGTGATCGCGGGCAGCGGCACCGCGTGGTCGATGGCGGCTTCCACGGTCCACCGGCCCTCGCCGGAGTCCTGTGCGTAGCCGCGCAGCTTCTCCAGGTGCTCGTCCTCGTCCAGCGCGTTGACCGCGAGGTCGAGCAGCCAGGAGCGGATGACGGTGCCCTCCTGCCAGGAGCGGAAGACCTCGCGCACGTCGGTGACCGAGTCGACCTTCTCTAGGAGCTCCCAGCCCTCGGCGTAGGCCTGCATCATCGCGTACTCGATGCCGTTGTGGACCATCTTCGAGAAGTGGCCCGCGCCCACCTTGCCCGCGTGGACGGCGCCGACGCCGGCGTCCCCCTCGGGCTTGAGGGCGTCGAGGACAGGCTGGACCTTGGCGATGTTCTCGGCGTCGCCGCCGTACATCAGCGCATAGCCGTTCTGCAGGCCCCAGACGCCGCCCGAGACGCCGCAGTCGACGAAGCCGATGCCCTTGGCCGCCAGCTCCCCGGCGTGCTTCTCGTCGTCCGTCCAGCGGGAGTTGCCGCCGTCCACGACGACGTCACCGGGCTCCAGGAGCTCGGCGAGCTCGTCGATCGTCGACTGGGTCGCCGCACCGGCCGGGACCATCACCCACACCACACGCGGACCCTTGAGCTTGCCCACAAGCTCTTCGAGGCTGTGGACATCGGCGACGTCCGGATTGCGGTCGTATCCGATGACGGTGTGGCCTGCGCGGCGGATGCGCTCGCGCATGTTGCCGCCCATCTTGCCGAGGCCGACGAGACCGAGCTCCATCAGGTTGTTCCTTCACTAGCGATGTGGCAGGAGGGCACTTTCGTACCTGCGTCCGAGCCTAAACCCGGACGCTCCTGCACACCTGTGGGCATAGCCGCTCAGACGTACGCCCCCACCTGCGGCCTTCGTCAGCCGCTGAGCCGCACCGGCATGATCAGGTACTTGTACGCCTCGTCCGCCTCCGCGTCCAAGGCGGGCTTGCCGCTGAGGAGCGCCGGCTTGGTGGACGTCGTGAAGGAGAGCTGCGCCACCGGGGAGTCGATGGCGCTCAGGCCGTCGAGCAGGAACGTGGGGTTGAAGGCGATCGAGACGTCGTCGCCCTCCAGCTGGGCGTCGACCCTTTCCACAGCCTGTGCGTCGTCGCTGGAACCGGCCTCCAGGATCAGCACGCCCTGCTCGAAGGAGAGCCGCACCGGGGTGTTCCGCTCGGCGACCAGGGCGACGCGCTTGACGGCCTCCACGAAGGGGGCGGTCTCGATCACGGCGATGGAGTTGAACTCCGTCGGGAACAGCGAGCGGTACTTCGGGAGGTCGCCCTCCAGCAGACGCGTGGTCGTGCGCCGTCCCGCGCCCTCGAAACCGATCAGACCCTCGCCGGCGCCGGAGCCGGACAGCGCCAGGATGACGCTGTCGCCGCTTGTGAGGGCCTTGGCGGTGTCCAGGAGCGTCTTGGCGGGCACCAGGGCCACCGCGGACGCCTCGGGGTTCTCCGGCTTCCACAGGAACTCGCGGACGGCGAAGCGGTAGCGGTCGGTGGACGCCAGCGTGACCGTGTCGCCCTCGATCTCGATGCGCACACCGGTGAGGACGGGCAGCGTGTCGTCGCGGCCCGCGGCGATGGCCACCTGGGCGGCGGCGGAGGCGAAGACCTCACCGGGGACGGTGCCGGTCGCCGACGGCATCTGCGGCAGTGCCGGGTACTCCTCCACAGGCAGTGTGTGGAGCGTGAAGCGCGAGGACCCGCAGACCACGGTCGCCCGTACACCGTCTGTGGAAATCTCCACCGGCCGGTTGGGGAGAGCGCGGCAGATGTCGGCGAGCAGGCGGCCGGAGACGAGCACCGTGCCTTCCTCGTCGATCTCGGCGTCCACGGAGACCCGTGCCGAAACCTCGTAGTCGAAGCTGGAGAGGCTCAGCGCGCCCTCTTCGGCCTTCAGCAGAAGGCCGGCGAGCACAGGCGCCGGCGGACGGGCCGGGAGGCTGCGTGCCGCCCAGGCCACTGCCTCCGCGAGTACGTCGCGTTCCACCCGGATCTTCACCGTTGCCGCCTCCGTCTGTTGCCGGCGCTCTCGCCCTGCTGCCTCGTCGTCTGACTCGGTGTCGCTCAGCCCGGTCATGGGAAGGACACCGGGGAACAGTCTGACGCACCGCACTGACAGTCGGTGCCCCTCGGGGTCAAGTCGTTCCGAGCGGCAGCTGAGGCTCCGAGCGCGAGTTGTGCACAGCCCCCACTTCGAATCGATTCCCAGACTCTCTCTAGTTGGGAGTAGTAGTAGGGGCTGTGGATACCGTGGATAACCCCGTATTCGCAGCTCAGGGGCGGTTTTTTGTCCACTGGCCCTGTGGGCGGAGGCGGTGGAAAACAGGCGTCTTCTGTGGACGGGGAAAAGTTCTGCACACCCGATGCACAGGCGGGGGCCACTTCTCCCCAGCGCCGTCCCCAGATTTACCCACGTTCCCCACAGCCCAACCCGGCACCTTCGTGTGACGCCTTTCACTCGACACGGTGAGGAAGCGCGTCGCGTTGCCGAACAGTGGACAGCGGTGTGGAGAAGCCGGGGATCGCTGGGGACAACCGCCCCCAGCCTGTGGGCCGCCGGTGGACAACTTTCTGCACACCCTGTGGATCATCTCGTCGTCCACAGTCTGTGGAGATCGTTCGTCCACGAATCCACAACCGGCTGACCTGGCCCGATGTTCTTTCAGCAGCACACCCTGTGGACACGATCTGGACAACTTCCCAGTCCCCAGGGTGTGGACGCGAGAAAGTCCCCGAATCTGTGGAGGGCGGCCGTAACCAGGGCCCGTATTCGAACAACGGATGGTCTTCGGGTGTCGGCGGAGCGACTCCGGGTGCGGCCGGGAGCCGTCGTACGAGGGCGGATGAGGGCCGAGAGAAGGCAGAACGAGGGCAGAACGAGGGTCCTCAGGAGGCGTGTGAGCGACGAAGACCCCCCCTCGGAGGCGGGCTGGGGACGACGTCGACACATGCCGGATCGCCATCGGGCGCGTGCGGGAACGGCGTCTGGCGCGTGCCGGAAGGGCTTTGCGGGTGTGCCGGAACGACGGAAGGCGCCCTCGGGAACGTGTCCCGGGGCGCCCTCAGCGACGTACCGCCGCTGCTGTCAGCCGTTCTTGATGCGGTTCGTGAGTTCGGTGACCTGGTTGTAGATGGAGCGGCGCTCGGCCATCAGCGCGCGGATCTTCCGGTCGGCGTGCATGACGGTCGTGTGGTCGCGGCCACCGAACTGCGCCCCGATCTTCGGCAGCGAGAGGTCGGTGAGCTCGCGGCACAGGTACATCGCGATCTGGCGAGCCGTCACCAGCACGCGGCTGCGCGAGGAGCCGCACAGGTCGTCCACCGTGAGACCGAAGTAGTCGGCGGTCGCCGCCATGATGGCCGTCGCCGTGATCTCCGGGGCCGAGTCCTCGCCGCCCGGGATCAGGTCCTTGAGGACGATCTCCGTCAGGCCGAGGTCCACCGGTTGCCGGTTGAGAGACGCGAACGCCGTCACCCGGATCAGCGCGCCCTCCAGCTCACGGATGTTCCGCGAGATCCGGGACGCGATGAACTCCAGCACCTCGGGCGGGGCGTTGAGCTGCTCCTGCACCGCCTTCTTACGGAGGATGGCGATACGGGTCTCCAGCTCGGGCGGCTGGACGTCGGTGATCAGGCCCCACTCGAAACGGTTCCGCAGCCGGTCCTCCAGGGTGACCAACTGCTTGGGCGGCCGGTCGCTGGAGAGCACGATCTGCTTGTTCGCGTTGTGGAGCGTGTTGAAGGTGTGGAAGAACTCCTCCTGCGTCGACTCCTTGTCCGCCAGGAACTGGATGTCGTCGACGAGCAGGATGTCCATCTCGCGGTACCGCTTGCGGAAGCTGTCGCCCTTGCCGTCGCGGATGGAGTTGATGAACTCGTTGGTGAACTCCTCGGAGCTCACATACCGCACGCGCGTGCCCGGGTAGAGGCTGCGCGCGTAGTGCCCGATTGCGTGCAGCAGGTGCGTCTTGCCGAGTCCCGACTCCCCGTAGATGAAGAGGGGGTTGTACGCCTTCGCGGGTGCCTCGGCGACGGCGACCGCGGCGGCGTGCGCGAAGCGGTTCGAGGCGCCGATGACGAAGGTGTCGAAGAGGTACTTCGGGTTGAGGCGCGCGGTGGGCTCTCCGGGACCGGCCGCGGGCGCCGGCTGCGCGGCCAGCGGCCCCGGGGCACCACTGGAGGCGGGCAGATTGGAGCCGACGGGTCCGCCGCGGTGGACATGCCCGGTCCCGGAATGCGACGGCGGCTCGGGCCGGCGGTCGCGGCGGTCCGGGCGCTGGTCGTAGTCGGAGCGCGGCTGGTCGTACCCGGGCCGCTGCTGTTCGTAGTCGGACCGCTGCTGTTCGTAGGGAGAGCGGTCCGGCGGCTGCTGCCGGTAGTCCTGAGAGGGCGACGCGTACGGGTCCCGGTCCGGGAAGCCGAGCCGCTGCTGCTGCCAGCCGTAGTCGTCCTGAGAGGGCCGCGGCCAGGCGCCGGGATCGGGGCGCTGATAGTCGGGGTACGCGGGACGGGCGGTCGGGAGCTGGTCCCCGCGGGGCGGCTGCTGGTCGGGGCGGCCCTGCGGGTGGTCGTCCATGTGGTCGTTCGCACGGTGGCGGCCGTATCCCCGGTATCCGTCACGGTCCTGCGCGGGGGGCCGCTCGGGCTCCTCGTAGCGCTGCTGCGACTGGGCGGGCGGCGCCGGCGGGGCCGGGGTCTCGCCGACCGAGTCGTCAACAGTGATCGCGATACGGATCGGGCGGCCGCACTCGCGGCTCAGGGTCTCGCTGACGATCGGCGCGAGGCGTCCTTCCAGGACGCCCTTCGCGAACTCGTTGGGTACCGCGAGCAGCGCGGTGTCCGCTACGAGTGCCAGCGGCTGGCAGCGCTTGATCCAGTGCTCGTCCTTCGTCTCGACACCCTGCCCACGCCCCTCACCGAGAAGTTGCTCCAATACTCGTGGCCACACTGCGGCAAGATCGGCAGGTACGTCAGCCACAGGGCACGCTCTCTCACGGGTCCCACGAACGTGTGATTCCTGGGACGGATTGGGTTGGAACTCAGGGTGGGGCGGGCGGCACGAATCAGATGGAGCAGGGAGAAGGGAACGAACCGGAGTCCAGCCACGGTAGTCAGGGCGACCCATGCGGTTCAAGTTGTTGTCCCCAGGCTGTGGATAGTGTCTCCCGGGCAGCGCTGGTTTGACCGGATGGCGTAGCCGCGCGTACCGTAACCAGGTCGAGTTGTCGATGGCTGCTGCCGCCTGCCTCCGATGGGCACAGATCGCGAAGAGTGATCGGGAAGCGGTGCACTCGGGCGTAAGCGAGCTACTCGTGGGCGCACGGTGACAGCCAAGACGGCACCCCGAAACTACCGATTTCTTCTGGAGCCCCCGAGTGAGCAAGCGCACCTTCCAGCCGAACAACCGTCGTCGCGCCAAGACCCACGGCTTCCGCCTGCGGATGCGCACCCGCGCCGGCCGAGCGATTCTCGCGAACCGTCGTGGCAAGGGTCGCGCCAGCCTGTCCGCCTGATCACCAACAGGTCATGACGTGCTGCCTACCGAGCATCGGCTGAGGCGGCGCGAGGACTTCGCGACCGCGGTACGCCGAGGACGCCGGGCCGGACGCCCGCTTCTCGTCGTTCATCTACGTAGCGGTGCAACGGACCCGCACGCGCCTGGGGAGAGCGCTCCCCCGACGCGTGCGGGTTTCGTTGTCAGCAAAGCAGTGGGCGGGGCCGTCGTACGCAACAAGGTGAAGCGCCGGCTTCGCCATCTGATGCGTGACCGAGTGGCTCTGCTGACCCCCGGTAGCCTGGTAGTCGTACGAGCGCTGCCCGGTGCGGGTGACGCCGACCATGCACAGCTGGCCCGAGACCTGGACGCCGCCCTGGAGCGGCTACTGGGAGGGGGCGCGCGATGAAGTACCCGCTGCTGGCTCTCATCAAGCTGTACCAGTGGACCATCAGCCCGTTGCTCGGGCCGGTGTGCAAGTACTACCCGTCGTGTTCCCACTACGGGTACCAAGCCATCGACCGTCACGGTGCGATCAAGGGAACGGCACTCACCGCCTGGCGCATCCTGCGGTGCAATCCGTGGTCGCTGGGCGGTGTGGACCATGTCCCGCCGCGCAAGCGTCCGCGGTGGCACGAAATGCTGCGTAACGCCTGGCGTGCACGCAAGGGCGGGACCTCCGCCGCCGAACCGGCCACCGAGGGGCACGGTATGTCCAACCATCCCTCGAGCCCGGCCGCCGAGACCCCGTCCCATGCTCAAGGAGCCTGATTAGTGGACACGATTGCCAGTATTTTCAGCTTCATCACGACACCCGTTTCCTGGGTCATC
This sequence comes from Streptomyces sp. NPDC058697, assembly GCF_042715345.1. Lineage (NCBI taxonomy): Bacteria > Bacillati > Actinomycetota > Actinomycetes > Kitasatosporales > Streptomycetaceae > Streptomyces > Streptomyces sp. NPDC058697. Next base: position 251,582 of record NZ_JBHXSU010000009.1, on the reverse strand, counting down.
GTCCAGTTCCACTCGGTGTACGGCGCCATCTTCGGCCCCGACACGGGCTGGGCCTGGGGCTTGTCCATCGTGTCCCTGGTGATCCTGATCCGTATCTGCCTGATCCCGCTCTTCGTGAAGCAGATCAAGGCCACTCGGGCGATGCAGACGCTGCAGCCCGAGATGAAGAAGATCCAGGAGCGCTACAAGAACGACAAGCAGCGCCAGTCCGAAGAGATGATGAAGCTGTACAAGGAGACGGGCACCAACCCGCTCTCCTCGTGCCTTCCCATCCTGGCGCAGTCCCCGTTCTTCTTCGCCCTGTACCACGTGCTCAACAGCATCGCGTCGAACGACACCATCGGCGTGATCAACGACCGGCTGCTGGAGAGCGCGCAGAAGGCGCACATCTTCGGCGCTCCGCTGGCCGCGAAGTTCACGGACAGCGATGCCAAGGTCCAGGCACTGGGCTCCTCGATCACCGACGTGCGCGTCGTCACGGCGATCATGATCGTCCTGATGTCGTTCTCGCAGTTCTACACGCAGCGCCAGCTGATGACGAAGAACGTCGACACGACGGTGAAGACGCCGTTCATGCAGCAGCAGAAGATGCTGATGTACGTCTTCCCGATCATGTTCGCCGTCTTCGGTATCAACTTCCCCGTCGGTGTCCTCGTCTACTGGCTGACCACCAACGTGTGGACCATGGGCCAGCAGATGTATGTCATCCACAACAACCCGACGCCGGGTTCCAAGGCTCAGGCCTCCTACCTGGAGCGGCTGCACAAGCGCGTCACGCACAACGGCAAGACGCGCGGCCGCGGTGAGAAGGCCATCGTCAAGGCCATCGTGGCCAAGGGCCGCGACCGCAACGATGTCGAGCGCAAGTTCATCAACGGACTGACCAAGGCGGGCCTGGCGGCCCAGGCCGACGGCACGGTGGTGAAGAGCGAGGCCTCGACGGTGGTCGAGACCGAGGACGGCACCCCGGCGACGGGCGGCGCCGCTCCCAAGCGCCAGCAGCCCAAGCGCCAGAGCAAGTCCCAGCGTCAGTCGGGTACTGCCCAGAGCGGCCACAAGGCGGCGGACGAGCCCGCGCCGAAGACCTCGCTCAGCAAGTCCGACGAACCCGAGGACGCCAAGCCCGGTCCCAAGCCGGCGGGCGGCAAGTCCGCGTCCGGTGGTACCCGCAGCAAGGCCCAGTCCGGACAGCGCAAGGGCCCGCAGCGGCCCAAGTCCCCGTCCAAGAAGTAAGAAGGAGTCCATCCCGTGACGGAAGGCACCACCTCCGCTGCCCCTGAGGGTGGCGACACCCTGACCCGCCTGGAGCAGGAGGGCGAGATCGCGGCCGACTACCTCGAGGGTCTGCTGGACATCGCCGATCTCGACGGCGACATCGACATGGATGTCGAGGCCGATCGCGCGGCGGTCTCGATCATCAGCGACTCCAGCGGCCGTGACCTGCAGAAGCTGGTCGGCCGCGACGGTGAGGTTCTGGAGGCTCTCCAGGAGCTCACGCGGCTGGCCGTGCACCGGGAGACCGGGGACCGCAGCCGGCTGATGCTGGACATCGCGGGTTACCGCGCCAAGAAGCGCGAGGAACTCTCCGAGCTGGGCGCGAAGGCCGCGGCCGAGGTCAGGAGTTCCGGTGAGCCCGTGAAGATGAAGGCGATGACCCCCTTCGAGCGCAAGGTGGTGCACGACGCGGTCAAGGCCGCGGGCCTGCGCAGTGAGTCCGAGGGCGAGGAGCCGCAGCGCTTCGTCGTCGTGCTCCCCGCCTGATCCAGCACGTCGTTCTCCGGCCCCGTCTGTGTTCGCAGGCGGGGCCGAACTTTGTCAGCCTGATAGTCCCCGATGGTTCCTCATAGTCCTGGTAGTCAGCGCGCAGTGCGCTCAAGCGGTACGGAAGGACGGTTCCCCGTGACGGAGGCAGCGGAGCTTCCCCCTGCGCCCGAGCAGGCCCGGGCGGTATTCGGCGATCGCTTCTCAGACGCGGTTCGTTACGCGGAGCTGCTGGCGGACGCGGGAGTGCAGCGGGGGCTGATCGGCCCCCGTGAAGTGCCTCGCCTCTGGGAACGGCACATGTTGAACTGTGCGGTGCTCTCGGAGGTCGTTCCCGAGGGCGTGACGGTGTGCGATGTCGGTTCCGGTGCCGGACTGCCGGGTATCCCGCTCGCCCTCGTCCGCCCGGATCTGAAGATCACGCTCCTTGAGCCCCTGTTGCGCCGGACGAACTTTCTCACCGAGGTTGTCGAGCTGCTCGGCCTCGACCACGTCACCGTCGTCCGTGGGCGCGCCGAGGAGGTCCTTGGCACGCTGTCTCCGGTCCATGTGGTGACGGCGCGGGCCGTGGCGCCGCTGGACCGCCTCGCGGCCTGGGGAGTGCCACTCCTGCGTTCGTACGGCGAGATGCTCCTCCTCAAGGGCGACACCGCGGAGGAAGAGGTCAAGAACGCCGGGGCCGCCCTGAGCAAGCTGGGTGCCGTGGACATCTCCGTGCTTCACGTCGGTGAAGGTGTGGTGGATCCTCTCGCCACGGTGGTACGCGTCGAGGTCGGGGAGAGCCCGGGCGGCGTGCGCTTCGCGGCCAAGCGGGCGAAGGCGGCACGGACGGGGCGGACCCGAAGGCGTCGCTGACCGAGTCCTTGGGGAAAGCGACAGGAAAGCGACTCATTCGGGATGTGTGTTGTCGGGTCGGAGGCTCGTTGACTGATCCGTCCTGACGACGAGACGTACTCCACACAAGCTGCCAAACCTACGCATGCCGGAGTGTCGCGCGGTCGCGGTCGCACGCGCTGTGCATCGTGTTTCACGTGAAACGTCGCTCACTGCTGCACGGCATCATCAGTCGCGGCCGCGCCGCGGCCGAACCCCGCGACCGAAATCCTCTTGGATCTCTGGGATCCTTCAGAAAAAGACCCTCTCCTGGCGGCCATGCGTCCCCCGGAGAGGGCACGGAGTTGTCCACAGAGGTGGATTTCTCCACAGAACCACGGGCCTCGCTGGTTCACGACCCCGAAGACATGGGAGGCTCTGTTCATTGCGAGCCTGAAGTCGAGGAGAGTGAATCCTTGCGGTCCGACGCCAACATCGCGGGACCGATGACCGATCCGGTCCCCGGTCCCCGTACCGAGTCGATGGGGGAGGATGTTTCACGTGAAACACCGCCCCCGATGGACGACACTCCCATCGGTCGTGCTGCCCAACTGGCGGTAGAGGCTCTTGGCCGCGCCGGCGAGGGCCTGCCACGGCCTGACCAAACCCGCGTGATGGTGGTCGCCAACCAGAAGGGCGGGGTGGGCAAGACCACGACCACGGTCAATCTCGCCGCTTCGCTCGCTCTGCACGGTGGGCGCGTCCTGGTGGTCGACCTCGATCCTCAGGGCAATGCCTCCACCGCGCTGGGCATTGATCATCACGCCGAAGTTCCTTCGATCTACGACGTGCTGATCGACAGCAAGCCACTCTCCGAGGTTGTTCAGCCAGTACCTGATGTCGAGGGTCTCTTCTGTGCACCTGCCACGATCGATCTCGCCGGTGCGGAGATCGAGCTGGTGTCCCTGGTGGCACGAGAGAGCCGACTGGAACGGGCGATCCAGGCGTACGAGCAGCCGCTGGACTACATCCTCATCGACTGCCCGCCCTCGCTGGGCCTCCTGACGGTCAACGCTCTCGTAGCCGGTGCCGAGGTACTCATCCCGATTCAGTGCGAGTACTACGCGCTGGAGGGCCTGGGCCAGCTGCTGCGCAACGTCGATCTGGTGCGGGGGCACCTCAACCCCAACCTGCATGTATCGACGATCCTGCTCACCATGTACGACGGCCGGACCCGCCTCGCGTCCCAGGTCGCCGACGAGGTGCGCAGCCACTTCGGCGACGAGGTGCTACGGACGAGCATTCCGCGCTCGGTCCGTATCTCCGAGGCCCCCAGTTACGGTCAGACGGTACTGACCTATGACCCGGGGTCGAGCGGAGCCCTCTCCTACCTTGAGGCGGCACGAGAGATCGCGCTGCGCGGAGTCGGAGTGGCGTACGACGCGCAGCATGCCCACATGGGCGCACACAACGAACAGAACATGGTGGAGGGGATCCAGTGAGCGAGCGACGGAGGGGGTTGGGCCGTGGTCTCGGCGCACTGATCCCGGCTGCACCGACAGGAGAGAAGGCGGCACCACCCGCGGTGGGCGGAGCGTCCACATCGCCGGGAGCCGTGCCCGTGCTCACCGCAGAGCGTGGGGTGGCGGCAGCCAAGGTGGCCGCACTGCCGTCGGCCCATGTTTCACATGAAACAGAGGAGCCGTCGGCGAGCGTATTCGGCGAGGCTCCGTCGGCGCCCGTCGGCGCGTACTTCGCCGAGCTGCCTCTCGACTCCATCACCGCGAACCCGCGCCAGCCCCGTGAGGTCTTCGACGAGGACGCTCTCGCGGAGCTCGTCACCTCCATCAAGGAGGTCGGCCTTCTCCAGCCGGTCGTCGTACGGCAGATGGGTCCGGCGCGCTACGAGCTCATCATGGGCGAGCGGCGCTGGCGGGCCTGTCGTGAGGCGGGGCTCGACGCCATCCCGGCGATCGTGCGGGCCACGGACGACGAGAAGCTTCTCCTGGACGCGCTCCTGGAGAACCTGCACCGTGCTCAGCTGAACCCGCTGGAAGAGGCTGCCGCCTACGACCAGCTCCTCAAGGACTTCAACTGCACGCACGACCAGTTGGCCGACCGGATCGGCCGTTCGCGCCCTCAGGTCTCCAACACCTTGCGTCTGCTGAAGCTGTCGCCGTCGGTTCAGCGCCGCGTGGCCGCCGGGGTGCTCTCCGCCGGACACGCGCGAGCCCTGCTCTCCGTGGACGACTCGGAGGAGCAGGACCGCCTGGCCCACCGGATCGTGGCCGAGGGGCTCTCGGTGCGAGCGGTGGAGGAGATCGTCACGCTCATGGGCTCGCGGCCGCAGTCGGCCGCACGCTCCAAAGGGCCGCGAGCCGGCACAAGGCTCTCCCCGGCGCTGAGCGACCTTGCGACCCGTCTCTCGGACCGCTTCGAGACTCGGGTGAAAGTCGACCTCGGCCAGAAGAAGGGCAAGATCACCGTCGAGTTCGCCTCGATGGACGACCTTGAGCGGATCCTCGGCTCGCTCGCCCCGGGCGAGGGACCGGTTCTGCAGAAGAGCCTCCTGGACGACGACGCCGAGGAGCCGGAAGCCTGAGGCTCCGGTCGGCCGGTCGATATTGACTGCCCGACCCGGAGAGCGGGCCGTGTCCGGTATACACCGGACACGGCCCGCTCTTTGCTTTCAGGCGGTATCGATGGAATCGCATCGTGGATACGATGCGTTCGGGTATGGCGCATTCACCTGGCAGCACCTTCTGTGGGGAGGCGAGGGGCCATGCGAACGGTGAGCCGGACCGGACTGGTGAGCGCGGGCCTGGGGCTCGGCGCGGTCGGCGGATTCGTCGGCAGCCTGCTCAGGGAACGGAGCGCTCTGACAGCCGCTCGCGACGCTGCGGGCGAGGAAAGTGAGGAACTGCCTTCATGGGGCGCCGGCTCGCACCGCTCACGCTGGACAACCTTCAGGACCTTCCCAAGCGCTGTCGCGCGTGTGTCTTCTGGGAACTGGACCCAGTCAGCGGCCAGGCAGCGGTAAAGGCAGGAACTCCCGAGCTGGAGAAAGAGGCGTGGATCTCCGCAGTTCTGCTCGAATGGGGATCCTGCGGCCGGGTCGTGTACGTCGATGACGTACCGGCGGGCTTCGTGCTCTACGCGCCGCCCGCCTATGTGCCGCGGGCGACGGCCTTCCCCACGAGCCCGGTCTCCCCTGACGCGGTCCAGCTGATGACCGCCTTCATCACGCCGGGCTTTCAGGGGCAGGGACTTGGACGTGTGATGGTGCAGACGGTCGCCAAGGATCTGCTCCGGCGGGGCTTCAAGGCGATCGAGGCTTTCGGGGACGCCCGCTGGAAGGAGCCGGCCTGCGTGCTGCCCGCCGACCATCTCCTGGCCGTGGGATTCAAGACGGTCCGGCCGCACCCGACGTACCCGCGACTGCGCCTGGAGCTGCGTACGACGCTCTCCTGGAAGGAAGACGTGGAGTTGGCGCTCGACCGGTTGCTGGGGGCGGTACAGAAGGAGCCGGTGCTGCGTCCGCTATAGGGCGCTCTCGGTTCTGTCGGTGAGGCGCCTGGGTCGTCCGCCACACATGCAGATGGGCCAACCCGTCCGGGTTGGCCCATCTGTGTTTCACGTGAAACATCGCCGCCTGCAGCGGGCGGCATGTCGAACTACTCGGCGATGAAGTCCTCGAGGTCCCGCACGATCGCGGCCTTCGGCTTGGCACCGACGATGGTCTTGGCGACCTCGCCACCCTGGTAGACGTTCAGGGTCGGGATGGACATGACGCCGTACTTGGCAGCCGTACCCGGGTTCTCGTCGATGTTGAGCTTGACGACCTCGATCTTGTCGCCGTACTCGGCGGCGATCGCCTCGAGGGACGGAGCGATCTGGCGGCACGGGCCGCACCAGGCAGCCCAGAAGTCCACCAGGACGGGCTTGTCGCTCTTCAGAACGTCCTGCTCGAAGGAATCGTCGGTCACGTGCTTGAGGGTGCCGGCCACGGCGGGCTCCTTAACTGGTTGGTGCGGTGGGGCGGGATGGGGGTCAGACAGCGGTCTTCTCGGGCTCCGCAGCGGCCTCGCCGTCCGCGAGGGCGGAGAGGAAGCGCTCGGCGTCGAGGGCGGCGGAGCAGCCGGTGCCGGCCGCGGTGATCGCCTGGCGGTAGGTGTGGTCGACGACATCGCCCGCGCCGAAGACACCCGTCAGGTTGGTCCGGGTCGAGGGTGCCTCGACCTTCAGGTAGCCCTCCCCGTCCAGGTCGAGCTGGCCCTTGAAGAGCTCGGTGCGCGGGTCGTGGCCGATCGCGATGAACAGGCCGGTGACAGGCAACTCGGACGTCTCGCCGGTCTTGAGGTTCCGCAGCTGCAGACCGGAGAGCTTCTGGTCGCCCTGGATCTCGGCGACCTCGCTGTCCCAGACGAACTTGATCTTCGGGTCGGCGAAGGCACGGTCCTGCATCGCCTTGGAGGCGCGCAGGGTGTCGCGGCGGTGGACGATCGTCACGGACTTGGCGAACCGGGAGAGGAAGGTCGCTTCCTCCATGGCGGTGTCGCCGCCGCCGATCACGGCGATGTCCTGGTCCTTGAAGAAGAAGCCGTCACAGGTCGCGCACCAGGAGACGCCGCGTCCGGAGAGGGCGTCCTCCTTGGGCAGACCCAGCTTGCGGTGCTGCGAGCCCGTGGTGACGATGATCGTCTTCGCCTGGTGCACGGTGCCTGCAGTGTCCGTGACGGTCTTGATCTCACCGCTGAGGTCGACCGCGACAATGTCGTCCGGTACCAGCTCGGCACCGAAGCGCTCGGCCTGCGCACGCATGTTGTCCATGAGCTCGGGGCCCATGACGCCGTCCTGGAAGCCGGGGAAGTTCTCCACCTCAGTGGTGTTCATCAGCGCACCGCCTGCGGTGACGGCGCCCTCGAACACCAGCGGCTTAAGCGACGCGCGCGCGGTGTAGAGCGCCGCCGTGTAGCCGGCGGGCCCGGACCCGATGATGATCACGTTACGGACGTCGCTCACGGATTGATTCCTCGTCTCTGGAGACTGCTTCGTACGACTGGTGGGAGCCTCTCTCAGAACTCTCACCCCACCCAACGGATCCTAAGGGGCGCGCATTCCCACTGTGTCCGGGCACACGAAGACGAGTCACCGCGCGGGGACGCCAGGGGTGGCGCAGAGATGCTCAGGACGGTCTGCGGTGGAGCCGGGCCGGCTCAGCTCCGCGCGTAGGTGTGCTCCAGCAGAACCTTGCCGGCGGAGATCGACGGCTTGTCCACACAGGCGGAGTCCACGACGTAGGCCGTGACGCGTGTGGTGTCGGAGACGTCGGGCAGCACCACGAGATACGCCTCCTTGCCCTCGTAGGAGCCTTCCTTGAAGGCGAGCGGTTCCGCGTCTCGACCGATTCCCTGTGTCACGCACCCGGGAACCGAGGCCGAGGGTGTGTTGAGGATGTGCGGCCCCTCAGTGGAGTGGGTGCCGTACGGGTTGGAGGTGCGAGGGCCGCCGTCCTTCTTCTTGTCGGCCTTGCTCAGAAGATCCGCGACCTGGCCCTTGAGCTTGCCCTCAGCGAAGGTATTCGCGGAGTCGCTCTGATTGGGGGAGGCCGACGGGGAGTCATTGTCCGAGGCGTTGTTGCCCAGCGACTGGAACAGCAGACCGCCGAGGCTCAGCGCGGCGGCCGTGAACATTGCGCTGAGGACCGCTGTCCTTCGGCGTGTACGACGCGGGCGGTTGGTGCGGCCCGGTCCGGTGGCGGCGCGAGGGCGCCCCGCGGGACGGTCTGGCGCGGTCGATGTTTCACGTGAAACATGCGTGCCGTCGTCGTCGCCCTGATCGGGCAGGGGGCGTGAAGCGCCGACGGAGGCGAGGGCGCCTGTGGTGTCGTCATCGGGAACCGTGGCATTCAGCAGGGCTTCAGCGGCGAGAGCGGCGTCGATACGTCCCGCGACATCGTCGGGCATGCGGAGCGGGCCCGGCAGCGTGCCGAGCAGGCCGCGGATCTCCTCCAGCGAGTCGTACACGTCGGCGCAGAGCGCGCAGTCGTCCAGATGCCGCCGCACGTCCGCCGTACGGGTAGGGGGGAGCAGACCTTCGGTGAGGTCGGAGATCTCCTCGACGTCCGGGTGCCCGGCCGTGTCGGTCGTGGATGTCACGCTCGCCCACCTCCGCCCTTCACAGCAGCTGAATCGCTTGGTCCATCGTGTTCTCCCGCTGCGGGTGGGACGGATGCCCCCTGCGTGCGGTTCCGTCCCTCACCCGACTTCTTGCTCGCTCTGTCGCTCCCGCTGTCCGTACGCAGGTGTTTGAGCAGTGGGAGAAGTCTGGCTCTGCCACGCGCGCAGCGGCTCTTGACCGTGCCGGTCGGCACATCGAGCAGGCTGGCCGCCTCCGCCACGGGGTAGCCCTGCATGTCCACCAGGACGAGGGCTGCGCGCTGGTCGGGAGGCAGAGTGCCCAGCGCCTCCAACAGCTCACGGTGCAGATCGTTGCGCTCGGCCGGAGCGGAGGCCGACTCGTGCGGCTCCAAGAGCTGTTCGAGCCGTTCCGTGTCGTCCACGGGGGACGTCTTCCTGGAAGCCGCCTTGCGCGCACGGTCCAGGCAGGCGTTCACCGTGATCCGGTGGAGCCACGTTGTGACGGCCGACTGGCCGCGGAAGGTGTGGGCGGCCCGATAGGCGGAGACGAGGGCGTCCTGGACGGCGTCAGCGGCTTCCTCGCGGTCGCCCAGCGTCCGCAGCGCCACCGCCCAGAGCCGATCACGGTGACGCCGCACGATCTCGCCGAAGGCATCGGGATCGCCCTCCACATGACGGGCGAGGAGGTCCTGATCGCTCACTTCGCTGAATCCGGCGCCGTCCGCCATCGAACCCCCTCCCCCTCCGGTGGATGCTCAGCCGGTGAACTTCACATCGGTGATGGCCTGCTTGTACCCGGCATCGCTGAACTGGTCACCGGGTGCGTACGGCAGCGCAGTGAACCACACCAGCACGTACTGGGTCTTCACTTTCTTGTCGGCCTTCACCTTCGCGGTGGTCCCGCTCGTGGTCAGGGTCCCGATCTTCTGCATGGAGCTCAGCGACGTCGTGGAGCTCATGGAATCCGTCGCGTACAGCGAGACCGTCGTGTGGTTGCCGCCGAACCTCAGACCTATCGAAGCGGCCGAGATCCCCTGCTTCGAGCCGAGGTCGTAGACGATGCCGACGCCGGGCTTGAATGCCGGGTTCATCTCCGGACCGTCTAGGAAGCTCTTGCTCCGCCAGTACGTCGAGCTGTCGCCGTCGTAGGTCTTGGCCACGTCGCCCGCCGCCTGGGCAGAACCCTTCGCGACGTACTCCTCGGCACCCTCGATGGTGATCGGCTTGACCGGCTTCGTCTTGTCGCCGCTCTTGTCGTTGCCGTCAGTCGTCTTGGTGTTGCCCGTATCGTCGGACTTCCCGCGGTCCATGAGCGCGTCCGCGAGCTGCCAGCTGCCGAGACCGAGCGCGGCGATCAGAAGGGCGGACACCGCCCACTTGAGGGCCTTGCCGGTACGGGTCTGCAGCGGAGGAAGGGGAGTCGGTACCGGCTGGGTGGCCCCCGGGTGGGACGAAGGGCGGCCGTAGTTGCCCTGCTGGTACGTCGTGCGCTGGTAGTCCGGCGGTGCGGTGAACGTCGGCTCCGGCGGCCGGATGCGAGGCATCTCGCCGACCGCCTTCACCAGTTCCTCCGGCGTGGTGCACGGAGGCTCCTGGCGGGAAGCGGTCGCGCCGTCGTTGACGAGCGCGCGCATCGCGAGCTCCGAAAGGCCCCGGTGCACACCTGCGCGTACCTGGTCGGGAGCGATGAGGCCCACGCCCTTGGGCAGTCCGGAGAGGCCGTAGGCGTCGTCCTCGTACGGCCAGCGCTGGGTGAGCGTGGCGTACAGCAGCGCGCCGATCGCCTCCGTGTCGGTGCGCTGCGGAGTGTCGGAACTGATGCCGCGCAGCGCCGCGTTCACGGCGAGGCCGCGGATGCGCCACTGCCCGGACGAGGTGCGCAGCACGGCGCCAGGGGTCAGCTTCAGATGGGCCAGCCCCTCACGGTGCGCGGCGGCCATCGCCTGGGAGACCTGGCTGACCATCTGGTACGCCTCGTGCACCTCCAGCGGGCCGGCGGCCAGGAGCGCCGTCAGCTCCGTGGCATCCGGCAGCCACTCGTGCACCACATAGACGAGGTCGTTCTCCTCGACCGCGTCCAGGACCTGGACGAACCGGGGATCGCCCAGGAGCGCGGAGGAACGGGCCGCCGCGAGGACGGATCGCGCTCGTGGATGGTCGGCGGGCAGCAAGTGCACACCGACGGCGCGGCGGAGTTTCTCATCCACCGCACGCCAACTGCTGAAACCGTCCAGACGGGTGACGCACTCTTCCAGGCGGTAGCGTCTGGCGAGTTTGTGACCGCTGTGCAGCTCGGGCGGCGAGGTCCTGCCAGGGCTCTCGTTCCCCCCGCTCCCCTGTTCCTCTTCGCTCTCCGAGCTGTCCGTGTCCCGCTCCCGGTTCTGGGCCACCCCGTCGGCCGTGGACTGGTCCGCCTTCGCGGTCAGCGGCTCGTCGCCGCTGTTGTCTGCCACGTCGACGGCAGCCGTGCTCCGTTCCGCCACCGTCGTTCCTGCCTCCCCATCCATTGCGCGCTGTCCGACGCCAAAGCCAATTGTGCCCACAGTCCGCCCCTATGCACGACACGCGGTCGCGCACGATGGTTGTGCGCCTGCCCCCGTCTCAGCGCCCAAGGCGCCCGCGGACCATGCCGACCATTCCGTTCAGCTCCTCGATGCGCATCCGCCGCGCCGCGACGTAGAAGACACCGAGCAGTACGACACCACCGCCGAGCAGGGAGGCGAACGAGCCGCCGACGCCCTGTCCCAGTGTGTGGCCGATTCCGTAGCAGGCCGCACCACTGAGCAGTGCGGCCGGCACCGACGCGATACCGAGCCGTGCGTAGGTGCGCAGGACCCGCCCACCGTCCAGGTCGCCGCCCAGCCGCTTGCGCAGCCGGCTCCACGCGACCCCGACGCCGATCGCGTAGGCAAGACCGTACGACGCGGCCATGCCCGCCACCGCCCAACGCGGGGGAAGCAGGAAGAAACAGAGCGCCGAGGCACCGGCGTTGACGGCGGCCACGATGACCGTGTTGTAGAAGGGGGTCCGGGTGTCCTCGTACGCGTAGAAGGCGCGCAGCACGACGTACTGCACGGAGTACGGGATCAGGCCCAGGCCGAAGGCCATCAGCATGTAGCCCATGTTCGTCGCTTCGCTGGTCCCGGAGGAGCCGAACATCAGCGTGCACATCGGGATGCCGAGCGCGACGAAGCCGAAGGAGATCGGCACGATCGCCACGGCGGTCGTACGCAGACCTTGTGAGATGTCGTCGCGGACCGCGCCGCTGTCGCCCTCATGGGCCGAACGCGAGAGCCGAGGCAGCAGGGCGGCCATCAGGGAGACCGTGATGATGGCCTGCGGAAGGCCCCAGATGAGCTGGGCGTTGGCGTAGGCCGCGAAGCCGGTGCCGTCGACCGGGGAGTCCTTGCCCGCCGCGGTGGACAACTGGGTCACGACGATCGCGCCCGCCTGGTTGGCGAGGACGAAGAGCACGGTCCACTTGGCGAGCATCGCGGCCTTGCCGAGGCCGTGGCCCTTCCAGTCGAAGCGCAGCCGCAGCCGGAAACCGGTCTCGCGGAGGTAGGGGATCATCGCGAGGGCCTGCACGACGAGGCCGAGCAGGACGCCGATGCCGAGAAGCCGCTCGCCCTCCGGCGGAATGGTCGCGGCTTCCATGCCGGAGTTCTCCGCGGTGCCGTACACCCAGATGAACAGGCCGAGCGTCACGATGATGACGACGTTGTTGAGGACCGGGGTCCACATCATCGCGCCGAACTTTCCGCGGGCGTTCAGGATCTGGCCCATCACCACGTGGATGCCCATGAAGAAGATCGTGGGCAGGAAGTAGCGGGCGAAGGTGACAGCGACGTCGTTGGCCGCCGCGTCTCTGGCGACCGGCGTCGACAGCACACGGACCAGGAACGGAGCGGCGAGTACCGCGAGCGCGGTGAGTGCGCCGAGAACCACCACGACGAGGGTCAGCAGCCGGTTGGCGAATGCCTCTCCACCGTCCTCGTCGTCCTTCATGGCGCGCACCAGCTGCGGTACGAAGACGGAGTTGAGGCCGCCGCCGACGGTCAGGATGTAGATCATCGTCGGCAGCTGGTAGGCGACCTGGAAGGTGTCACCTAGGAGGCCGACACCCAGCGCCGCGACGATCAGCGCGGAGCGGATGAAGCCGGTGAGGCGGGACACCATGGTGCCCGCCGCCATGAGCGCACTGGACTTCAGCAGTCCGGACGCCCGGCCACCGGACTTCTTCGCGGCCGCCGGCGCAGGTGTGGGCGGGGGTGCCGAGGGCGGCTCGGCAGCCGGAGCGGGCTCCGGCGTCGGAGAGGGCACGCTGGGCGGACCCCCCGCGGGCGGGTATGCGCCGCCCTGCTGCTGGTCCCGGAAGAGATGAGCGAAGGCGTCCGGCTCGTGCCGATGCTCGCCGGCCTGGGTCACCAGGTCGTCGACGCCCACGAACTGGGTGGTACGGGGGTCGTCGCCGTACGGCAGGTACTGCGTGGGGCCCTCCGGCTCGGGAGCCGGGGTCTGGGCCCACACGCGCGGGTCGGGGGCGTACGGGGACTGGGGCGGCTGAGCGTAGAGCGGGGGCTGCGGCTGGTAGGTGCCCGGCGGCGGCGGGGGATGCGCGGCGCGGTCGTAGAGGGCCTCGGTGACAGGGTCCTGAGCGGCGAGATCCTGCGCCCGGTAGGGATCCTGGGCGTAGGCATCCTGGAGGTACACGTCGGGTGCGGGTTGCTGAGGCACCTCGCCGGGCTCCGGCGGGCCCTGCGGCGGGTCGTCGGGGTGGCCGGAGCCGCCCGCGCCCTGACCGCGGTCACCGTCGTACGGCGCGTTCATGGTTTACCCCACCTCATCGTCCCCGGGCCCACCGGCCGCGACATCGCTCAACGGTCCACTCTCTCACCAGTGCCGGACGGGTCCGTGATTTCGGCTGCGGTGTCCGGTGCAGGGTCACTCGGGTGCTCCGGCCCGTGTGCCCTCGACTCGGCGTCGGATGCTTCGGGAGCGTCCTCGTCCTCGCCGTCCGCCTGGGCGTTCTCGGATTCCTCCGTGGCCTGGCGGGCGGCCGCGCGCTTGCGCTGGGTGTACATCCGGAACCCGGCGAGCACGAGCAGCAGGACACCACCGGCGATGACCAGCATCACCGTGGCGGTGATCTCGGTGACCTTCACATCGAAGGGGACTTCGGGACCGTACGGCCGGCCGTCCTCCGTGAACAGCTGGGCGACGACTCCCACCCGGCCGTTGGCGTGGGCGTTGGTGGTGAACTTCACCGACTGGCTGTGTCCGCCCGAGACCGAGACAGGCTGTTCGTCGTAGGCGCCGTCGCCGATGCTGAGGCGGCTCGGCTGGGTCGAGGTCAGGCGCAGAGTGAGGTGGTCGACACCCTGGACGAGGTTGTTCTGCACCGTCACGGGGATCGTGGCGCTGCGGCCCGACAGCTTCGCCTCGGACTTCTCGATCAGTCCGACGCTCTCGGTGAGCCGGGTGAGATACGCCTCCACGCCGTCGCGGTAGAGCGTCGCATCGGTGCTGCGGCCGCGCCAGGACGTGGACACCGACCGGTCCATGGCCCGTCCGAAGGGGGTGGCCACACGGGATTTGTCGGCGAGGATCACCTGGAAGCTGTCGAGGGCGTCCTGCGTGCGCTCGATCTGATCGAAGGCCGCTTGCGGCAGCTCCTGCTTGCGCAGCGAGGAGGGGTACGACCCCGCCGACGGGACCCGCGTGGTGGCGCCTGCGTCCGGCTTGGTCTTGGTGGCCGCGGACAGGTCCGCCGACTGCGACCAGGTTCCGTCCTGGAGCGCCGTCAGTGCCTGTGCCATCGCCTGGGCCTGGCTGGACGTCGGCATGCGCTGCGGGGCGACCACGACGCTGCGCTGCTTGTCCGGGACCTGGAGCGAGAACATCAGGCTCTGGGCGAGGAACTTCTGCACGGCGAGCGTGGCGTTGCCCGCCACCGCCATGTCGCCCTGGAACGCCGTCGACAGACGGGCGTCCGCGACCACCGCGGTGGTGCCGCCGCCGATCGGACGCGCTGCGGACGGCGTGTACGGCAGGCTTCCGGCCTCCTGCAGGCTGTCGCTGCGGGAGATCACCGTATCGGCGCCGGCCGAGGTGGCGACCTTGACGATCGAGGGGTCGATCGCGCCGTTCGCGGGCCAGGCGTACTCCGTGCTGGGCGTCACGTGGAGGATCGACTCCACCGTCGTCGCGGCCACTGTGGTGGCGTCCTTGAGTCGGCTGAGCGACCCGGTGGCGGTCTTTCCGTTGTGGGCCAGCGACGCCAGATCCGGGTCGGCGAAGGGAAGGGCGACGACTTCCTCGTTCTCGACCGTCTTCTCCAGCTCGGAGAGCCACTGCTTGGCCACCGCCTGGTGCGTGCCCGCCGTGGTCGTGCTGCTGGAGCCGTTCACCTGGACGCGGTAGCTGCGGGTCATCGCGTCGACGGAAGCCAGCAGATCCGGGTCGACGACCCATGTGACGTCGAGGTTCTTGCCGAGTGCGAGGAGCTGCTGCAGGCGCCCGCCGGGGGCGAGCTCAGCAGCCAGGTCGTCGTCCTTGAAGACGGGGGTCTGCTGCTCGTTCGAGCCCGTCTCGGCCGTCATGTGTGGGGTGGAGATGAGCGGCCAGAGGTATGTGGTCCGGGTCTTCTTGTCCGCCTCGTCGGGCTGCCACGGCAGGAAGGTCCGCTCGATGCCGAGGATCTGGTCGTACGCCGCGGCGGCCGTCCGGCCGGTGAGCGTGACACCGAGCTGGTAGACGCCGTCGGAGCTGAGGGGCAGCTTGTCGACGGGGACGGAGATGCTGAAGGTCTGCGGGACGCCCGGTGCCAGCTTGGAGAACTTCGCGACGTACTTGCCGCCGACGTCCGTACCCGCGTACGGGTTGCTCTGCGCGGCGGTGTCGATCGCCGAGCGGCCGTTCATCGTCGGGCCTACCCGAAGACCGACGTGCGCGTCAGTGATCGTCTGCTTGCCCTTGTTGACGATCCTGCCGGAGACGGTCAGCGTGTCACCGTCGGAGGGCACGCGAGGACTCAGCGTGTCCAGGGAGACATCGACCGTACGGGAGCCGGAGACCTCCGCTGCGGCGCTGGACTCGGCCGCGTACGCGGCCGGCGCCACGGGCAGCTGGCAGAGGCCGGCCAGCAGGGGAGCCGCTGCCAGCAGCGCCCCGGTGCGCCGCAGCCAGCGGCGGGCAGGTGAGGGAGTCATCCCCTGGAAGTCTGCCGCCTCGGCCACGCGCTCGCCCGTCCCTCGTCGTCGTCAGTGGTCGTCGGAATGTGCGTCCACGCATGGTAACGATGCGCGCTGAGGGTAAGTGCCGCGGTCCGGTCCACAAGATCGGGAACGAGACCCCACTGTCCCACTATGTCCGCCTATCAGTGGCGAGGTTCCCGCAGAGACATGGGAAGGTGCCGGTGCACGTTTAATGGAGGCGCCCGCGGGGGTCCGGGCCACGTACCCTTTTCTGTTGTGCCGAACGCCAACGAAGACAGTCCCAGTGCCCTGAATCAGGTGCAGAGCCGCGCGGTGAGCGAACTGCTGCGGGTGTCCCCCGTCGCCGATGAGCTCGCCCGCCGTTTCCAGGAGGCCGGGTTCTCTCTCGCCCTGGTCGGTGGCTCGGTCCGGGATGCGCTCCTCGGCCGGCTCGGCAACGACCTCGACTTCACGACCGACGCCCGGCCCGAGGACGTGCTGAAGATCATGCGGGCCTGGGCGGACGCCGTGTGGGAGGTCGGGATCGCCTTCGGCACGGTCGGTGGTCAGAAGGACGCCCGCGTCGGAGACGTCGACCAGAGCTTCCAGATCGAGGTGACGACCTACCGTTCGGAGGCGTACGACCGGACCTCGCGCAAGCCCGAGGTCTCGTACGGCGACTCGATCGAGCAGGACCTGGTGCGTCGTGACTTCACAGTGAACGCGATGGCCGTGGCGCTCCCCGAGAAGGAGTTCATCGATCCGCACGGCGGGCTCGACGATCTTGCCGCACGTGTTCTGCGGACTCCGAGCACACCTGAGTCCTCCTTCTCCGATGACCCGCTGCGGATGATGCGGGCCGCGCGGTTCGCCGCGCAGCTCGACTTCGAGGTGGCGCCGGACGTCGTTGCGGCGATGAAGGCCATGGCCGAGCGCATCGAGATCGTCTCCTCCGAGCGCGTGCGTGACGAGCTGAACAAGCTGGTCCTGTCCGCGCACCCCCGGAAGGGTCTGACACTGCTCGTCGACACCGGGCTGGCCGACCGGGTGCTGCCCGAGCTGCCGGCGCTGCGCCTGGAGCGGGATGAGCACCATCGGCACAAGGACGTCTACGACCACACACTGATCGTCCTGGAGCAGGCGATGGCACTGGAGGAGGACAGTCCCGACCTCACGCTGCGTCTGGCCGCACTGCTGCATGACATCGGCAAGCCGCGGACGCGTCGCTTCGAGGACGACGGTCGGGTCTCCTTCCACCATCACGAGGTGGTGGGCGCCAAGATGACCAAGAAGCGGATGACGGAGCTCAAGTACTCGAATGAGCTCGTGAAGGACGTCTCGCATCTGGTCGAGCTGCACCTGCGCTTCCACGGCTACGGCACCGGGGAGTGGACGGACTCCGCGGTCCGCCGGTATGTGCGTGATGCGGGCCCGCTCCTCGACCGCCTCCACAAGCTGACCCGCTCGGACTGCACGACGCGCAACAAGCGCAAGGCCACCGCTCTCTCCCGTGCGTACGACGGTCTGGAGGAGCGCATCGGCCAGCTTCAGGAGCAGGAGGAGCTGGACGCGATCCGGCCCGACCTCGACGGCAACCAGATCATGGAGATCCTGGGTGTCGCGCCCGGCCCGGCCATCGGGCAGGCCTACAAGTTCCTGCTGGAACTGCGTCTGGAGAACGGGCCGATGGAGTACGACGCAGCAGTGTCGGCGCTCAAGGAGTGGTGGGCCGAACAGAACTGAGGGCGCGCGGCGAGTCATGTTTCACGTGAAACATGACTCGCGCTCCTGAAGCCGGACATGTCGAGGGGCGTTGTTTCACGTGAAACAACGCCCCTCGTGTTTGTACCGCTCCTACTTGTTGTCTGCCAGGCAGAGCACGAAGGAGTCGGACCCCTCCTGCCAGGAGAGAGCAGCAGTGGTGCCCTGGACGGACTGGCAGGCGAGCTGCGCCAGGCTGGAGCCGTCCTTCTTCGCCAGAACCTTGTGCGTGGCCTTCGAGTCGCCGCAGTCGAGCTTCTCGACCGAGGCGTTGGAGTCGGAGCCCGTGTTGCGCAGGCAGTCGCCGGCCTTGAGCTTCGTGGCGTCGTCGCCGCCGAAGAAATAGGTACCGGCGGCTATGGAGAGCACGGCCACGGGGATGATGAACCGCAGGTACTTCTTGAAGCCGCTACGCGCCGGAGCCGGCGGCGGAACCGGCGCACCCTGGTTGAAGTACGGGGACTGCTGGGGGTCTCCGGGCTGCGGCTGGCCGTACGGGTTCCCACTCGTCGGGGGCTGCCCGTAGGGGTTCTGGCCCTGGGGCGGCTGCCCCTGTGCGAACGGGTTCTGGCCTTGGGGCGGCGGAGTGGTCACTTTGAGGGTCCCCCTCGGACGTAGGAGCGCGTGGCGCGAAATAAGACGCACGTAAGCTACCGGCCGCCACTGACAACTCTGTAGCCCACAGTGGCTCTGTGTCATTGATGTGACACTTACTGCCGAGCAAAGCGGGCCATAGTCGCAGCAACTGCCCCGTAGATAACGGCCACCGTGACCACCAGCGGGACTGAGCGGCCGTCAGGAGGCAGCATCAGCGCGGCCACCGCGGCGGCGCCGACGAAGGCCACGTTGAACAGAACGTCGTAGACGGCGAAGATCCGGCCGCGGAAGCCGTCGTCGACGGACGACTGGACCACGGTGTCCGTGGCGATCTTCGCGCCCTGGGTGGTCAGGCCGAGGACGAAGGCCGCGACCAGTATGGGGACTTCGGCGAACGGCAGCCCGAGCGCAGGCTCCAGGACCGCGGCGGATCCGGCACAGGCGATGATCCAGCCGCTGGGCCCCAGTCGGCCGACCGCCGCCGGGGTCAGCACCGCCGCGGCGAAGAAGCCCGCTCCGGAGATCCCCACGGCCAGGCCCAGGAGGGCGAGCCCGTCGTCGTCCGAGCCCGACGACCAGGCGTACCGGCAGAGCATCAGCACCATGACCGTCAGGGCGCCGTAGCAGAACCGCATCAGCGTCATCGCGGCCAGGGCCCGGGCGGCCTCCCGTCGTGGGGGCTGGGCCAGATGGCGTACGCCTGACGTCAGGCCGTGTGCTGTGCCGACCAGTGCTGCCTTCAACCGTGGATGCACCAACTCCCGGTCGGGGCCCAGAAGGTCCGGTGCCAGGCGCAGCGAGGCGAGCGCGGAGCACACGTAGAGGGCCGCTGCGACGAGGACGACCGCCGCGTCGGAGTCCGAGGCGACCAGGCGGACGACGAAGGCGAGACCGCCGCCGACGGTCGCGGCGAGCGTTCCGGCCGTGGGCGAGAGGGAGTTGGCCATCACCAGGCGCTCGGAGTCGACGACGCGGGGCAGTGCGGCGGACAGACCCGCCAGGACGAACCGGTTGACCGCGGTCACGCACAGAGCGGACGCGTAGAAGAGCCAGTCCGGCACGCCGCTCAGCATGAGGACGGCCGTCAGGGCGGCCAGCGCCGCCCGCAGCAGGTTTCCGTACAAGAAGACCTGGCGGCGCCGCCAGCGGTCCAGCAGGACGCCGGCGAAGGGGCCGACGAGGGAGTACGGGAGCAGCAGGACCGCCATTGCCGAGGCGATCGCCGCCGCCGAGGTCTGCTTCTCCGGTGAGAAGACGACGTACGTGGCGAGCGCGACCTGGTAGACGCCGTCGGCACCCTGCGACAACAGCCGGACGGCGAGCAGACGCCGGAAGTTCCCGAAGCGCAGGAGGACGCGCAGATCACGCACGACAGCCATGGGGCACAGCCTCACATACGAGGAGGGTCCCCGGGCTTGCGACCCGGGGACCCTCAACAGAGCGGCACATCAAGCGTCTTAGCGCTCGACCTCGCCCTTGATGAACTTCTCGACGTTGTCGTAGGCCTCGTCGTCGAAGTACTGGACCGGCGGCGACTTCATGAAGTAGCTCGACGCGGAGAGGATCGGGCCGCCGATGCCGCGGTCCTTGGCGATCTTCGCGGCGCGCAGGGCGTCGATGATGACACCCGCGGAGTTCGGGGAGTCCCAGACCTCGAGCTTGTACTCCAGGTTCAGCGGGACGTCACCGAAGGCGCGGCCCTCAAGGCGGACGTACGCCCACTTGCGGTCGTCGAGCCAGGCCACGTAGTCCGAGGGACCGATGTGGACGTTCTTCGCGCCCATGTCACGGTCGGGGATCTGCGAGGTGACGGCCTGCGTCTTCGAGATCTTCTTGGACTCGAGGCGGTCGCGCTCCAGCATGTTCTTGAAGTCCATGTTGCCGCCGACGTTGAGCTGCATCGTGCGCTCAAGGCGGACACCGCGGTCCTCGAACAGCTTCGCCATCACGCGGTGCGTGATGGTGGCGCCGACCTGCGACTTGATGTCGTCGCCGACGATCGGGACGCCCGCCTCGGTGAACTTGTCCGCCCACTCCTTGGTGCCGGCGATGAAGACCGGAAGGGCGTTGACGAAGGCGACCTTGGCGTCGATGGCGGCCTGGGCGTAGAACTTCGCCGCGTCCTCGGAACCGACGGGCAGGTAGCAGATGAGGACGTCGACCTGCTTGTCCTTGAGGATCTGGACGATGTCGACCGGGGCCTCGGCGGACTCCTCGATGGTCTCGCGGTAGTACTTGCCGAGACCGTCGTAGGTGTGACCGCGCTGGACCGTGACGCCCTTGCTCGGGACGTCGCAGATCTTGATGGTGTTGTTCTCGCTGGCACCGATGGCGTCCGAGAGGTCGAGGCCGACCTTCTTCGCGTCGACGTCGAAGGCGGCGACGAACTCGACGTCACCCACGTGATAGTCGCCGAACTGGACGTGCATCAGGCCGGGCACCTTGGACGCCGGATCGGCATCCTTGTAGTACTCGACGCCCTGTACCAGCGAGGCGGCGCAGTTGCCCACGCCGACGATGGCTACGCGAACCGAACCCATTCCGGTTGCTCCCTGTGTGTACTCGGTGAAGCCCTGAGAGGACTTCACGTGGCAGTGTCATCGGACGGATCCGGCCCGGGAGTGTCCCCGGGCCGGGGCAGGCCGCCCGACTCCCCAGATGTGCTGTTCTGCTGAGCGGAGCCGTCCGGTCCGGGACGCTGCTGGTCCCGTCCGGCCCGCTCGCTCTCGATGAGCTCGTTCAGCCAGCGCACTTCGCGCTCCACGGACTCCATTCCGTGGCGCTGGAGCTCAAGGGTGTAGTCGTCGAGTCGCTCCCGGGTGCGCGCCAGAGAGGCACGCATCTTCTCCAGGCGCTCCTCCAGACGGCTGCGGCGGCCTTCGAGGACCCGCATCCGTACGTCCCGTGACGTCTGGCCGAAGAAGGCGAAGCGAGCGGCGAAGTGCTCGTCCTCGTACGCGTCGGGACCCGTCTGTGAGAGCAGGTCCTCGAAATGTTCCTTACCTTCGGCCGTCAACCGATAGACGATCTTGGCGCGACGCCCTGAGAGTGGCGCCGCGAGCGCGTCCTCGGGGGTGTTCCCCGGCTCCTCGATCAACCAGCCGTTGGCGACCAGCGTCTTGAGGCAGGGGTAAAGCGTCCCGTAGCTGAACGCGCGGAACACACCCAGTGACGTATTGAGGCGTTTGCGCAGCTCATAGCCGTGCATCGGGGACTCGCGGAGCAGGCCGAGGACGGCGAACTCAAGGATCCCGGCACGCCGGCTCATCGTCGCCTCCTCTCTGCCGCGGTCTTGCCGTGACGGTCTTTATGCCGAGCTGATGTATCGACTCGATACATCGGAACGATAGATCGGTCCGCGGCATGCGGCAAGAGGGGGCATCGTGAACGGGGTCACATCACCGATTCGTAGGAAGCAAGTTGCCTGATTTGCGGTGAACTTCGGTACTAGGCAGGTTTTGACGGTGCGTAGTCTGTGCGCCATGCAAACCACCGGGAACCGAGTGACGCATGGGGACGTCCTCGTCCTCGGTGCAGTACGGATGAATGTAAGAACGACCGCATCCGTACTTCGGGGGGACCGGAAACCAGCCGCCGTTTCCAGGCGCGCTCAGGTGCGCCTGCCCGAGGAGTAATCGTTCGATGAGCGAGCACCGTCGCAAACCGCCGCAGCCGCAAGGCGGCGGACGTGCCGCGGCCCGACGCGGCCAGACCGGGTCGTCCTCCGGCCGCCGTGCGGCGCCGCGGAGCGCCACCGGGTCTCCTTCCGACTCCTATGACTCGGGAGGTGAGGAGCGCCCGCTCGGCAGCCGTGCCGAGGCCCGGCGGGCGGCACAGAGAAGCAGCACCAGCGGTGGCAGGCGCAGAGCCGCCGACGGTGCGGGAGGCGGCGGCCACGGTGGTGGCGGCCGGCGTGGTGGCCCTGGCGGGCCGAACGGCCCTGGGCGGGGCAGAGGGCGCGGCCCCGAGCCCTACAAGAAGCGGATCATCGACTATCCGCGCGCGGGCAAATACGGATGGGCACGTTGGGTGCCGTCGTGGAAGCTCGTGACGGGTACGTTCATCGGCTTCTGCGGCAGTCTGATGGCCGTGGCGGGCGTCGCGTACGCCATGGTGGGCGTGCCGGACGTCGCGGCGGCCGCGAAGGCGCAGAACAACGTCTACTACTGGGCCAACAACAAGCCGATGGTGTCCACGGGCGGTGAGACCAACCGCCAGAACATCAAGTACGAGCAGATTCCCAAGGCGATGCGGTACGCCGTCATGTCGGCCGAGAACAAGAAGTTCGAGACCGACAAGGGCATCGACCCCGTGGGTATCGGCCGTGCGCTCTTCAACATGGCCAAGGGCGGCGAGACGCAGGGCGGCTCGACCATCACCCAGCAGTACGTGAAGAACGCGATGCTGAACGACCAGTCGCAGACGATGTCCCGGAAGTTCAAGGAGCTCCTGGTCTCCATCAAGGTGGGCCGCAAGGTGCCCAAGGAGGAGGTCATGGCGGGGTATCTGAACACCGCCTACTACGGCCGCTCCTCATACGGTCTGCAGGCGGCGGCGCGTTCGTACTTCGGCAAGGACGCGACTGACCTCAAGGCGAACGAGTGCGCCTTGCTCGCGGCGGTGCTGAAGGGTGCCACGTACTACGACCCCGCGGGACAGACGGCGATCGACCCGGCCGCCACGCGCGAGGCCAACACCGAGAGGGCTACGTATCGCACGAACTGGATCCTCGACGAGATGGTCAAGGACGGGCACCTGTCGGCCTCGGAGCGAGCCGAGTACAAGGACCTGCCCAAGCTCCAGAACCCGCGGTCCAGCTCCGAGCTGGGCGGTCAGATCGGCTATCTCGTCGATCTCGCCAAGGGCTACGTCATCAACAACACGGACATCACCGAGGAACAGCTCCGGCAGGGCGGCTACGAGATCCATACGACCTTCGACAAGAAGAAGGTCGCCGATCTCGAGAAGGCCGTGAAGAAGGTCCGCAAGGAGAACCTCGACGAGAAGCGCCGCCCGAAGACCGACACACACGTCCAGTTCGGCGGAGCCTCGGTGGACCCGAAGAACGGTGCCATCGTCGCCATCTACGGCGGTGAGTCCGCGACCAAGCACTTCACCAACAACGCCGACGAGACCGGTGCCGCGGTCGGTTCGACGTTCAAGCCGTTCGTCCTGGCGGCCGCCATGCAGGACGGCAAACGCGACCCCGACCTCGGGGAGTCGCAGGCGCAGGACGAACGCACCAAGGTCTCGCCGGACAGCTTCTACAGCGGCAAGAACAAACTCAAGATCAAGACCTACGACGGCAGTATCTGGAAGAACGACAAGGGCAAGGAGTGGCTCCAGACCAACGACGACGACGAGTCGTACGGCACTCCGCCGAACTACCAGGTCGACCTGCGTGAAGCCATGAGGGTCTCGGCGAACTCCGCCTTCGTGCAGCTCGGCATGGACGTCGGTCTGGACAAGGTGAAGCAGGCAGCCGAAAACGCCGGCCTCAGGGAGAGCAGCCTGACGGGTACCACCTTCCCGTCCTTCTCCATCGGTATCTCCGACCCCAGTGCGATCCGCATGGCCGGTTCGTACGCGACGTTCGCGACCAGCGGGAAGCAGAACGACCCGTTCTCGGTCAAGGAGGTCGAGTACGAAGGGGGCAGCGTGTGGAAGCACAAGTCCGCGACCAAGGAGGCCTTCACCGCGCCGGTCGCTGACAACGTCACCGACGTCCTGAAGACCGTCGTCGAGGACGGAACCGGTACCTCGGCCCAGCTCGACGGCCGCGAGGTGGCAGGCAAGACCGGTACGACGGACGGCAACAAGTCCGCCTGGTTCGTCGGGTACACGCCGCAGCTGTCGACCGCGGTCAGCATGTACCGCATGGACGACGACGAGACCAAGAAGAGTCGTCCGTTCCTGGAGATGTACGGCACGGGTGGCCAGGAAACCATTCACGGTGCCTCGTTCCCGGCCGAGGTCTGGCACGACTACATGGAGCAGGCGCTCAAGGGCACGACGCCCGAGAAGTTCCCGGAGGCCGAGCCCATCGGTGAGGTGGTCAACGACCTTCCGACCCCGAGTGTGACTCCCACGCCCACCGAGTCCGAAGAGGAGCAGCCCGAGCCCAGTACGGAGCCCAGCGAGACGGAGACCACTCCCTCGCCCTCCGCGAGCGAGACCTGTGGCCCCTTCGGCACCTTCGAATGCGAGGACACCGGCGGGACCGAAACGGGTGGAACCGAGACGGGCGGCACAGACGGCGGGGTGTCGTCCTCACCCACGGAATCCGAGGATCCAGGCAATACCAGAGGTAATGGAAATGGCGGCATCTTCGGATGATCGACCGGATAGCTGCCTCCACGAGGTGTTTCACGTGAAACATCCGCAGTGAGGTGTTTCACGTGAAACGAGGGCCGTCACACCGACTCGGTGGGACGGCCCTCGGCGTATTCCTAGGCGCGTACGGCAGGATGTGCGGCATGCCCAGTGCAGAAACGACGCGCGCGAGCGTGCACGAGCCAGATCTGGTGCGGCCGACCAAGGAGGACCCGGTTGCCGCGACCGGCAGTGAACTGTTCGGTGGTCCTCTCGGGCGGCGCGCGCTGCTCGGGACGTCCTGGTGGACTCCCGTGCGGGTCATTGCGCTCGTCGCGATCGGCATGTTCGCCCTCGGCATGGTGCAGAAGCTGCCGTGCTACGACGGAGCCTGGTTCTTCGGGGCCAGCTCGCAGTACACGCATGCCTGCTACTCGGACATCCCGCACCTCTACCAGGGGCGGGGCTTCGCAGACGGGCTGGTGCCGTACTTCGACAAGCTCGAAGGCGACATGGAGTACCTCGAATACCCGGTGCTGACCGGAGTGTTCATGGAGGTCGCCTCGTGGCTCACGCCGGGCAGCGGCAGCATTCAGGACCAGGAGCAGGTCTACTGGATGGTCAACGCCGGGATGCTGATGGCGTGCGCGGCCGTTATCGCCGTCTGCGTGACCCGCACCCACCGGCGCCGCCCCTGGGACGGCCTGCTGGTCGCTCTGGCGCCTGCTTTCGCGCTGACCGCCACGATCAACTGGGACCTGCTGGCCGTCGCTCTGACGGCCGCCGCGATGCTGATGTGGGCACGGAGCCGCCCCCTTGCCTTCGGAGTCCTGCTGGGGCTCGCCACGGCCGCCAAGCTCTATCCCGCGCTGCTGCTAGGGCCACTGTTCGTACTGTGCTGGCGCGCGGGCAGGTGGCGGGAGTTCGGTACGGCGCTCCTCGGTGCCGCCGGCTCCTGGCTGGTCGTGAACCTTCCGGTCATGCTGCTCGCGCCCGAGGGATGGGCGAAGTTCTACACGTTCAGCCAGGAACGCGGCGTTGACTTCGGCTCCTTCTGGCTGATCCTGTCCCAGCGCATGGAGACCCCGCTCGACACCGACACGGTCAACACGTTCGCCACGGTGCTGATGCTGATCTCCTGCGTGGGTGTCGCGGCTCTCGCGCTGACCGCTCCGCGCCGGCCGCGCTTCGCCCAGCTGGCGTTCCTGATCGTCGCGGCCTTCATCCTCACCAACAAGGTCTACTCGCCGCAGTACGTGCTGTGGCTGGTGCCCCTCGCCGTGCTGGCTCGTCCGAAGTGGCGGGACTTCCTGATCTGGCAGGCGTGCGAGGTGGCGTACTTCCTCGGCATCTGGATGTACCTCGCGTACACGACCAGCGGAGACGCCCACAAGGGACTGCCGCAGGAGGGGTACCAACTGGCCATCGCCGTACACCTGTTGGGGACGCTGTATCTGTGCGCGGTGATCGTGCGCGACATCTTCATGCCGGAGCGGGACGTGGTGCGCCGGTCCGGTGACGACGATCCCTCCGGTGGCGTGCTCGACGGCGCGCAGGACGTTTTCGTCCTGGGAGCCGCGGCCCACCCGCCGCGGCACGCGGCACACTTCGACGGGCCGTACGTGGAGTGGGGCGCCGAGGACGAACCGACGAACCGGCGTTCGCCCTGAGCGAACAGGGCATGGGCGAGTCACGAAAAAGGCCGTACACGGAGTCCGTGTACGGCCTTTCGTCTGTGCGCGGGGCTTGGTGTCCCCCCGCTGTCAGCGCTCGACGATGCGGTCGAACTGCGTGGTGGTGTGCCGCAGATGGGCCACCAGCTCCTCGCCGACCTTCGGCTCCGGGGCGTCCGAGGGCACGAAGAGGATCGAGACCTGCATGTGCGGGGGCTCCGCGAACCAGCGCTGCTTGGCGCCCCAGACGAACGGTGAGAGGTTCCGGTTGACCGTGGCGAGGCCTGCCCTGGCGACGCCCTTGGCGCGCGGCATGACGCCGTGCAGGGCCTTCGGGGCCTCCAGGCCCACCCCGTGCGACGTACCGCCGGCCACGACCACCAACCAGCCGTCCGAAGCGACCTTCTGCTGGCGGTAGCCGAAACGGTCGCCCTTGGAGACGGGTGTGACGTCCAGGACGGCTCCGCGGTACTCGGTGGCGTCGTGGTCCCCCAGCCACAGCCGCGTGCCGATGCGGGCACGGAAGCGGGTCTGCGGGAACTGCTGCTGCAGCCGGGCGAGTTCCTCGGCCTTGAGGTGGCTGACGAACATGGTGTGCAGCGGCAGCCGGGCCGCGCGCAGCCGGTCCATCCAGCCGATGACCTCCTCGACGGCGTCCGAGCCGTCGGTGCGGTCCAGCGGCAGGTGGATGGCGAAGCCCTCGAGGCGCACGTTCTCTATGGCGGCGTGGAGCTGGGACAGGTCCTGCTCGCTCACACCGTGCCGCTTCATGGAGGACATGACCTCGATGACGACGCGGGCGCCCACGAGGCCGTAGACGCCGTCGACCGACGACACGGAGCGGATGACCCGGTCGGGCAGCGGTACGGGCTCCTCGCCCCGCCTGAACGGCGTCAGGACGAGCAGGTCGCTGCCGAACCAGTCCTTGATCCGCGCGGCCTCGTACGTCGTGCCCACGGCCAGGACGTCGGAGCCCATGCGAGTGGCCTCGTCCGCGAGCCGCTCGTGGCCGAAGCCGTAGCCGTTGCCCTTGCAGACCGGGACGAGCCCCGGGAACTGCTCGGACACGTGCTTGTGGTGCGCCCGCCAGCGTGCGGTGTCGACGTAGAGCGTGAGCGCCATGGCCGGACCTGGAACCTTTCTCGTGGCAGCGGTGTATCAGAGGTGTGAAGGCGAATTCTGGTACGTCAGCGGCGCGACATGTAGATGTCGAGCGCCTTGTGGAGCAGTTTGTTGAGCGGGAAGTCCCACTCACCGAGGTATTCGGCGGCCTGCCCACCGGTGCCCACCTTGAACTGGATGAGGCCGAAGAGGTGATCGGTCTCGTCCAGCGAGTCGGAGATGCCGCGCAGGTCGTAGACGGTGGCGCCGAGCGCGTAGGCGTCGCGCAGCATCCGCCACTGCATCGCGTTCGAGGGCCGGACCTCACGCCCGATGTTGTCGGAGGCCCCGTAGGAGTACCAGACGTGCCCGCCGACGACCAGCATCGTCGCGGCGGACAGGTTCACACCCTCGTGCCGGGCGAAGTACAGCCGCATGCGGTTGGGGTCCTCGGTGTTGAGAGCCGTCCACATGCGCTGGAAGTACGAGAGCGGTCGGGGCCGGAAGTGGTCGCGCAGGGCCGTGATCTCGTAGAGGCGCTGCCACTCCTCCAGGTCCTGATAGCCGCCCTGGACGACCTCGACGCCGGCCTTCTCGGCCTTCTTGATGTTGCGCCGCCAGAGCTGGTTGAAGCCCTTGTGGACGTCCTCCAGCGACCGGTTGGCCAGCGGCACCTGGTAGACGTAGCGGGGCTGTACGTCGCCGAAGCCCGCCCCGCCGTCCTCGCCCTGCTGCCAGCCCATGCGCCGCAGCTTGTCGGCGACCTCGAAGGCGCGCGGCTCGATGAAGTCCGCCTCGATGTCGCGCAGGCGCTTCACGTCCGGGTCCTGGATGCCCTTCTTGATCGAAGCGGCCTCCCAGCGCCGGATGATCACCGGCGGGCCCATCTTCACGGAGAAGGCGCCCTGCTGCTTGAGATGCGCGAGCATCGGATCCAGCCAGTCGGTCAGATTCGGCGCGAACCAGTTGATGACCGGGCCCTCGGGCAGATAGGCGAGGTAGCGCTTGATCTTGGGCAGCTGGCGGTACAGAACGAGACCTGCGCCGACGATCTCGCCGGACCTGTTGTCGAACCATCCGAGGCTCTCGGAGCGCCACTCGGCCTTGACGTCTGCCCAGGCCGGGACCTGCATGTGGCTAGCCGCGGGCAGATTCTGGATGTACGCCAGATGCTGCTCACGGCTGATGGTCCTCAGGGTCAGGCTCATTCGGGGCGCTCCTCGGGCTGGTGTGTCCCCATGGGTACAAGGGCTCCGGCTCTCGCGCCGAAGCCTACTGCGCCCTGCGAGCGCCTCGTCTGGCCGTATGGAACCTGTGCCCCGACCAATACGTGGCCGGGGCACCCGGAGGTGTTGTCCGGTCGTGGGGCCGGGCGTTGGGAAGACCGTGGGCCGGCGGCTCCCGAGAGCCGGGGGCCGGTCAGCCGATGACGCCGCCGAAGAGGCCGCCGTGCGCCATGCCGAGGAAGAATCCGACGCCGGAGGCACCGAGACCCAGGATCAGCCCGAAACGCTCCCGGGTCGTCACGGAGACGAACTGCCCGGCCGCCCCGGTCAGGATGCCCACTAGCCCCGTCCACGAGCTGAGCAGATGGAGGCTGTGGAACATCGCGGTGACGAAGGCCGTCACTCCGAGGACGAGCGTCACGGCGAGCAGGGTGTCCTGGAGCGGATGGGGCTTGTGGTCGGTGGCGAACAGGGAACCGACGGTCTTGGAGTTGGGTCGCAATGCCTGTGCCATGTGGCACCTCCTGCGGAAGGCGGCGCATCGTAGCGCCATACACACCCGATGTGTACAGATTGACGGTCTCGGGCCCCGGATTTCAACCGCAAGCCGGTGTGCAGGTAGTCTGTACCGTCTGCACCGGTGTCTGCCCAGGCCATGACACGATCCCCCGCTCGGTTCGCCGATCGGTGGGCCCGATTGTCAGTGGCTGCCGATACCGTTGCGTACGCATCACAACCCTCCTGCCACGGAACGACCGTGGCCGTTGAGTCCAAAGGAGGTGGGTTCCACATGCGTCACTACGAAATGATGGTCATCCTCGACCCCGATCTCGAGGAGCGCGCTGTCGCCCCCCTGATCGAGAACTTCCTCTCCGTCGTCCGTGAGGGCAACGGAAAGGTCGAGAAGGTCGACACCTGGGGCCGTCGTCGTCTCTCGTACGAGATCAAGAAGAAGCCCGAGGGCATCTACTCGGTCATCGACCTGCAGGCCGAGCCTGCGGTCGTCAAGGAGCTCGACCGCCAGATGAACCTGAACGAGTCGGTCCTCCGGACCAAGGTCCTCCGTCCCGAGACCCACTGAGCTCTCCAGCTCAGCTGATCTCGGACAACGAGTAGTAGCACCAAGCAGCCAGCAGCAAACCCGCCGAGAGGTTCCCCCATGGCAGGCGAGACCGTCATCACGGTCGTCGGCAATCTTGTCGACGACCCCGAGCTGCGCTTCACCCCGTCCGGTGCGGCGGTCGCGAAGTTCCGTGTCGCGTCCACTCCCCGCACCTTCGACCGCCAGACGAACGAGTGGAAGGACGGCGAAAGCCTGTTCCTGACCTGCTCGGTCTGGCGTCAGGCGGCGGAGAACGTCGCCGAGTCGCTTCAGCGAGGCATGCGCGTCGTCGTGCAGGGCCGGCTGAAGCAGCGGTCCTACGAGGACCGTGAGGGCGTCAAGCGCACGGTCTACGAGCTGGACGTCGAGGAAGTCGGCGCCAGCCTGAAGAACGCCACGGCCAAGGTCACCAAGACCACCGGTCGAGGCGGCCAGGGCGGTTACAGCGGCGGCGGTGGCGGTCAGCAGGGCGGCGGCTGGGGCGGAGGCTCCGGCGGCGGTCAGCCGCAGGGCGGCGGCGCTCCCGCCGACGACCCCTGGGCGACCAGCGCTCCTGCAGGCGGCGGCCAGCAGGGCGGCGGCGGTGGCGGCTGGGGCGGAAGCTCCGGCGGCGCTGCGGGCGGCTCCGGCGGCGGCTACTCGGACGAGCCCCCCTTCTAGCCCCTGGGCTGAGGGTGGGCCGTACCCACACTTCTTGATCACACAGGAGAAACACCCATGGCGAAGCCGCCTGTGCGCAAGCCTAAGAAGAAGGTCTGCGCATTCTGCAAGGACAAGGTCACGTACGTGGACTACAAGGACACGAACATGCTGCGGAAGTTCATTTCCGACCGCGGCAAGATCCGTGCCCGCCGCGTGACCGGCAACTGCACGCAGCACCAGCGTGACGTCGCCACGGCTGTCAAGAACAGCCGTGAGATGGCGCTGCTGCCCTACACCTCCACCGCGCGATAAGGGAAGGGTGACCGACCAATGAAGATCATCCTCACCCACGAGGTCTCCGGCCTCGGCGCCGCGGGCGACGTCGTCGACGTCAAGGACGGCTACGCTCGCAACTACCTGATCCCGCGGAACTTCGCGATCCGTTGGACCAAGGGTGGCGAGAAGGACGTCGAGCAGATCCGTCGTGCTCGCAAGATCCACGAGATCCAGACCATCGAGCAGGCCAACGAGATCAAGGCCCGCCTCGAAGGTGTGAAGGTCCGTCTGGCCGTTCGCTCCGGCGACGCCGGTCGTCTCTTCGGTTCCGTCACTCCGGCTGACGTCGCCTCGGCGATCAAGGCTTCCGGTGGCCCCGACGTCGACAAGCGCCGCATCGAGCTGGGCTCGCCGATCAAGACGCTGGGCGCTCACGAGACGTCCGTGCGTCTGCACCCCGAGGTTGCCGCCAAGGTCAACATCGAGGTCGTCGCCGCGTAAGCGGTGCACTAGCAGCACAAGTGAGGGCCGCACCCCAAGGGTGCGGCCCTCACTGTTTTCCTGGACCTGTGGGAATGGAGCGTGCCTCCGGCAGGACTCGCGGGCGGCGAGTGTTTCACGTGAAACAAAGCGAATCCGTCTTCGGGGAGCTGCGCGGAGTGCTCGTTGTTTCACGTGAAACCGAGCGACCTCACGTACCTCCACGACGCCGGAGCGGGTTTGCTCAGCGCGTGGCGCCTGTGACGATCCAGCGACCCGAGCGCGTGCGCAGCCACAGGGTCAGCATCCGCACGGTCATCATGAGAGTCATCGCTCCCCAAACGGCAGTCAGCCCGCCGCCGAATACGGGCACGAGCAGTGCCACCGGAGCGAATACCGCCAGGGTGAGGATCATGGCCCATGCGAGATACGGGCCGTCCCCCGCGCCCATCAGCACGCCGTCCAGGACGAAGACGATCCCGCAGATCGGCTGAGAGAGCGCCACCATGAGCAGGGCGGGCAGTGCGGTGTCATGGACGACCGAGTCGCTGGTGAAGAGCGGCAGGAACAGGGGGCGGCTGACGATCACCAGCCCGCCGAGCACAACACCGACGGCGATGCCCCACTCCACCATGCGGCGGCAGGCCTCGCGGGCTCCCTTGGCGTCTCCGGCGCCGAGATAGCGGCCGATGATGGCCTGACCCGCGATGGCGATGGCGTCGAGGGCGAAGGCGAGCAGGCTCCACAGCGACAGGATGATCTGGTGCGCGGCGACATCGGCGTCTCCGAGCCGAGCGGCGACGGCGGTGGCGATCATCAGGATCGCGCGCAACGAGAGGGTGCGGACCAGCAGCGGTGCGCCGGCCTGGGCGCAGGCACGTATCCCGGCGGCGTCCGGCCGTAGGGATGCCCCGTGCTTCCGCGCTCCGCGGACCACCACGAGGAGATACACAGCGGCCATGCCGTACTGCGCGATGACGGTTCCCCAGGCGGAGCCGGCGATGCCGAGGTCCGCGCCGTAGACGAGGCCCACGTTGAGGGCGCCGTTGGCGACGAAGCCCGCGATGGCGACGTAGAGGGGTGTCTTTGTGTCCTGCAGTCCGCGGAGGACGCCGGTGGCGGCGAGGACGACGAGCATCGCGGGGATGCCGAGGGCCGAGATGCGCAGATAGGTCGTGGCGTAGGGGGCGGCGGTGTCAGAAGCGCCGAAGAGTTCCACCAGGGCAGGCGCGGTGGGCAGGACGACTGCGATGACGGCGGCGCCGAGCAGCAGGGCCAGCCAGATGCCGTCCATGCCCTGGCGGATCGCGGCCTGGAGGTCGCCCGCCCCGACCCGTCGGGCGACGGCGGCCGTGGTGGCGTATGCGAGGAAGACGAAGATGCTCACGGCTGTGACGAGGAGAGCCGAGGCGATGCCGAGACCGGCGAGTTGAGCGGTGCCGAGATGGCCGACGACGGCGGTGTCGACCATGAGGAAGAGAGGCTCGGCTATGAGTGCGCCGAAGGCCGGAACGGCCAGCGCGACGATCTCTCGGTCGTGCCGACGCCGGGCGGCCTTGGGTGCCGCGGGAGCCTGTGTCATGCGCATCAATCTAATCTTCCACAGGTAAGAGATGCAAGTGCCCGATGACCCTTACCTTCGATCGCGTGGGATGCGCTGTCGCACGCCATTCGCATCGATCTTGATCCGACTGGGAAAGTTTTTCTTCTGCACAGCCGGTGGACGGGATATCCGCAGGTCAGGATAGGTGTGGAAATGATGCTGAGTGCTTGTTCACAGGCCTGTCCACCGGGTCGTGCACAGGTTTTGCAGGGTTCTCCACAGCATCGGGGCCGTCGTCCACATGGCCTGTGGATAACCAGATTGGCTGACGGTGCCCGCGGGCCTACCGTGGTGCGGCACCCGCTCGCTTCTCCGTCCTCGGAAACCTCACAAAACCGACGCGTCAGAACCGGAGTTGGGCATCTCATTTGTCAGTGTCGTGCCGTAGGAATGAGGGGCACGGCGAGGTCCGCTCGGCGGACGGGAGGAGGTGGCCCGGTGAGTATTTCCGAGCCCTTGGACGATCCGTGGGCCGACAGCGGTCCCAGTGATCGTCTGCCCGCCTCCCGCCAGCGCCGCGACGGTGGCCGGGGCAGAGACGACCAGCACGACCGCGGTCAGGACAACGGAGCCTGGGACGGCGGAGGTTCGGCGTTCGAGCGAGTGCCGCCACAGGATCTGGACGCCGAGCAGTCCGTTCTCGGCGGCATGCTGCTCTCGAAGGACGCCATCGCCGACGTCGTCGAGGTGCTCAAGGGCCACGACTTCTACCGGCCGGCGCACGAGACCATCTACGGCTCGATCCTCGATCTCTATGCGAAGGGCGAGCCGGCCGACCCGATCACGGTCGCCGCCGAGCTCACCAAGCGCGGCGAGATCACCAAGGTCGGCGGCGCCTCGTATCTGCACACCCTGGTCCAGACGGTTCCGACGGCGGCGAACGCCGAGTACTACGCGGAGATCGTCCACGAGCGGGCCGTGCTGCGCCGCCTGGTCGAGGCCGGTACCCGCATCACGCAGATGGGTTACGCGGCCGACGGCGACGTGGACGAGATCGTCAACAGCGCCCAGGCCGAGATCTACGCGGTCACCGAGCAGCGCACCACCGAGGACTATCTGCCGCTCGGCGACATCATGGAGGGCGCGCTCGACGAGATCGAGGCGATCGGTTCTCGGTCGGGGGAGATGACCGGTGTGCCGACGGGCTTCACCGACCTCGACCAGCTCACCAACGGGCTGCACCCGGGCCAGATGATCATCATCGCCGCCCGTCCCGCCATGGGTAAGTCGACGCTGGCGCTGGACTTCGCACGGGCCTGCTCGATCAAGCACAACATGCCGAGTGTGATCTTCTCGCTCGAAATGGGCCGCAACGAGATCGCGATGCGTCTGCTGTCCGCCGAGGCGCGTGTGGCCCTGCACCACATGCGTTCCGGGACGATGACCGACGAGGACTGGACCCGGCTCGCGCGCCGGATGCCGGACGTCTCGGCAGCTCCCCTCTACATTGACGACTCCCCGAACCTGTCGATGATGGAGATCCGCGCCAAGTGCCGTCGCCTCAAGCAGCGCGCCGATCTCAAGCTCGTGGTCATCGACTATCTGCAGCTGATGCAGTCCGGCGGCAAGCGGTCCGAGAGCCGACAGCAGGAAGTCTCCGACATGTCGCGAAACCTCAAGCTGCTTGCCAAGGAGCTTGAGCTGCCGGTGATCGCGCTGTCGCAGCTGAACCGTGGCCCAGAGCAGCGCACGGACAAGAAGCCCATGGTCTCCGACCTGCGTGAGTCCGGGTCGATCGAGCAGGACGCGGACATGGTGATCCTGCTGCACCGCGAAGACGCGTACGAGAAGGAGTCGCCGCGCGCCGGCGAGGCGGACATTATCGTGGGCAAGCACCGTAACGGCCCGACGGCCACGATCACGGTCGCCTTCCAGGGCCACTACTCCCGCTTCGTGGACATGGCACAGACCTGATCGCCGTCCGCCCGGACAGCGATGAGGGCGCGGCGGTCAGTCGCGTCGGTAGCGGGCCCTGATGTGGAAGCGCTCGCCCTGCGGGCCGAGGATGCTCAGGAACTCCACCGGCCGCTCGTCGGCGTTGCCGAACCAGTGCGGGAGGTGGGTGTCGAACTCGGCGACCTCGCCCGTGGTGAGGACGAGGTCCTGGTCGGCGAGCACGAGGCGCAGTCGTCCTTTGAGGACGTACAGCCAGTGGTACCCCTCGTGC
Source organism: Streptomyces sp. NPDC058697 (assembly GCF_042715345.1). Lineage (NCBI taxonomy): Bacteria > Bacillati > Actinomycetota > Actinomycetes > Kitasatosporales > Streptomycetaceae > Streptomyces > Streptomyces sp. NPDC058697. Next base: position 216,732 of record NZ_JBHXSU010000009.1, on the reverse strand, counting down.
GAGCGGGGATCGGGTTCGCGGTCGGTCGGGCCCGCGGGGAGGATCTGTTTGAACGCCTGCAGCCCGCCGGGTTTGCGGGTCAGCGGGATGACGGTCAAGCCGTTGCGGGTGAACGGCTGCGGGTAGACGCGCGGGTCGAGGCCGGCCGGGGCGCCGACGAGTTCGTCGAGCGGCATCTGATAGGCCTTGGCCAGGGGCAACAGCAGCTCCAGGCCCGGCTTGCGGTGTCCGGACTCCAGCCGGGACAGGGTGCTGACCGGAATACCGGTGGTTTCCGACAGGGCGGTCAGGGTGGCCCCGCTGCGGCGCCGCAACTCGCGCAGCCGTGGCCCGACCGCGGCCAGCACGGTGTCGAACTCGTCGCTCATGCGTTCACTGTGCCCACGCTTTGCAGTTCTCGCAAAGAACTTTGGCGTTTCGGCATGGGCGGGGACAGGTTGACGGCAGGCCACGGGCGACCGGCGCCATGGCAACCGACCCACCAGGCGAGGCACAGACGATGGACGCACAGTTCTGGGACGAGATGTATCGCAGCCGCGACCAGGTCTTCAGCGGCGACCCCAACGGAGTGCTGGTCACCGAGGTCACCGATCTGCCGCCGGGACAGGCGCTCGATGTCGGATGCGGTGAAGGCGCCGACGCCCTCTGGCTGGCCCGGCACGGCTGGCAGGTCACCGCGGTCGACATCTCGACGACCGCCCTGCAGCGCGCGGCGGCCGCTGCCTCGGACATCGAGGGTCGCGTGGCGTGGACACGGGCCGACCTGAACATCACGCCACCCCCGGCCGACGCGTTCGACCTGGTGTCGGTTCAGTACTTCCCGCTCCCACTCCAGCCGGATCACACGGCGCTGCGGGGCCTGCTGAACGCCGTCGCGCCCGGCGGCACCCTGCTCTTCGCCGGCCACGACCTCGCCGATCTGTCCCCACGCCCGGAGCAGGGCTTCGACCCCGGCGACTACTACCAGCCCGGCGACATCGCCGAACTCCTCGACCGCGACTGGACCGTCCTGATCAACGAAACGCGCCCACGAACCGCTCCCGCACCCGCCGGCACCCACCACACCCACGACACCGTCCTGCGCGCGCAACGCTTGCGGTGATCCGGGGCGCGAGATGCCGCGCCTGGGTCACGACGTCCCGCGGCGGGCTCAAATGCGCTCGACGCGGGACGCCGGGGCAGGTGGACTTGGGGCCATGACGACACCTGTGGAAGAACTGCTTCCCGCCACACGCCGGGCCCTGCTGCACCGAATCGCCACCGCTCAGGCCGAAGGACGGGCGCCCTCGCTGGTGGCGGCGGTCGTCCGGGGCGGAGAGCCGGTCTGGCACGGTTCCCGCACCTCGGTGGACGGGCACGGGCCGGACGAGAACGTGCAGTACAGGATCGGTTCGATCACCAAGACGTTCACCGCGGTCCTGGTGCTGCGGCTGCGCGACGAAGGCGCCCTGGACCTGGGGGATCCGCTGGAGAAGTATCTTCCGGGCACCGGCGCGGGGGAGGCGACGATCGCCGAACTCCTTGCGCACACAAGCGGATTGGCGGCCGAATCCCCCTCCCCCTGGTGGGAGCGCACCCCTGGATCGCTGCGTCCCGAACTCGCCGATGTGCTGGGCGAACAGCCGCACCGGCATCCCGTCGGACGGCGGTTCCACTACTCGAACCCCGGCTATACGTTGCTGGGCGCGCTGGTGGAGGAGCTCAGGGGCGTCCCATGGGAGGAGGCTCTACGGAACGAGGTGCTCGAACCGCTGGGGCTGCACCGCACGGGTGCGGAGCCTCAAGCACCGCACGCGGGCGGCTGGGCCGTGCATCCCTGGGCGGACGTGATGCTGCCGGAGCCCGTCGAGGACCTGGGCCGGATGGCACCGGCGGGCCAACTCTGGTCGACCACCGGCGACTTGGCGCGCTTCGCAGCCTTCCTGGCCAAGGGCGACGACCGAGTGCTGAGCGCGGAGTCCGTACGGGAGATGCGTACGCCCGCCGCGCCGGCCGAAGCCGAAGAGGTGGCGGCCGGCAGCGCCTACGGCCTCGGTATGCAGGTCCAGCATCGGGACGGCCGGATGTTGGTGGGGCACTCCGGTTCTCTCCCCGGCTTCCTCGCCGGTCTCATGATCGGCGTCGAGGACGACCTGGCCGCCGTCGTGCTCGCCAACTGCACCTCCGGCCCGCCGGTGTTCACGGTCGCCGCCGATCTCGTACGTATCGTCGCGGAGGCCGAGCCCCGGATTCCCGAGCCGTGGCGGCCGCTGCCCGAGGTCGACCGTTCCGTACTCGAGTTGGCGGGACCCTGGTACTGGGGAACGCACGCCTTCGCGCTGCGCCTCACGGCCGACGGGGGTGTTTCGCTCGGGCCGCTGTCCGGCAACGGCCGGCGTTCGCGTTTCCGGGCCAACGGGGACGGGACCTGGACGGGACTCGACGGCTACTACGCGGGCGAGGCCCTGAGGGCCGTACAGCATCCCGACGGGTCGGTGAGCCACCTGGACCTCGGGTCGTTCGTGTTCACGCGGCAGCCGTACGAGGAGGGGGCTTCCGTGCCGGGTGGTGTGGATCCTGAGGGGTGGCGCGGGATCAGTTAGTCGCCCCATGACGGGGTGAGCCGCGTGGCGAGGGGCGTGATGTTTCACGTGAAACACAGCACCCTCGCGTACGCGGACCTGGGCACCGACTCGGCGGTCAGGATCCACCCGCCTCAGAGCTGCAGCTTGAACCCGACGTGGGACGCCGTGAAGCCGAGCCGTTCGTAGAACCGGCGGGCATCGATGCGGCTGACGTCGGAGGTCAGCTGCACCAACTGGCAGCCCTCGCTCCGGGAACGGTCGATCGCCCACTCGATGAAGCGGGTGCCCAGGCCGCTGCCACGCTCGTCGGCATGGACGCGTACGCCTTCGATGATCGAGCGGGTCGCACCCTTGCGGGACAGGCCCGGAATGATCGTGAGTTGGAGCGTGCCGACGACGCGGCCTTCGCGCACGGCGACGACCAGGTGCTGGTTCGGATCGTCGGCCAGGCGCTCCAGGGCGGCCAGATAGGGGCTCAGGTCGTCCGGTGACTCGCGCTGCGCTCCCAGAGGATCGTCGGCGAGCATCGCGACGATGACAGGGACGTCGTCCGGGACAGCCGGTCGTATCTCAAGATCTTCCATGGCAGCACCCTACGCAGGCGTGCCCCGAGGCTGACGTCTCCCAGCGCGCGCAGCGCAGCCGCGCTCGCTACGCGGGCGTCGGCACGCTCGCCGACTCCACGACGCGGACCAGCGGAGCCAGCTCGGGATTCATGGCCGCTGCGTCGAGCGCCTCGCGCAGGGCGGCGTCGTTGGTGGGCCGGGCTTCGTCGAGGAGCTTGAGGCCCGCCTCGCTGACGTTCGTGTAGATGCCGCGGCGGTCGGTCGGGCACAGGTAGCGCGAGAGCAGCCCGCGGTCCTCCAGTCGGGTCACCAGTCGCGTGGTGGCGCTCTGGCTGAGGACGACCGCGTCGGCGACCTGCTTCATCTGGAGGTGGCCGCCGTCGCCGTCGTGCTGACGGCTGAGGACGTCGAGGAGCGAGTACTCGCGCACGCTCAGGTCGTGCTTGGTCTGCAGGGCCCGTTCGATGTGCGCCTCGATCCTCCCGTGCAGCAGGGAGAGGGCACACCAGCCCTGGGCGAGGGCGGTGAGCGCGGGGTCTGTCGCTGTCATGGCGTTCTCCTCCGTACCGGAGCGGCTGACACCAGGATAGAGCACTGCCGCAATAGTCCGCGCTTGCAATTAGTCGGCGCCTGCAAGTATTGTCGACGCACGTAAAGCGCTCCTGCAATCGTCTGGGAAGGTTTTCCCCATGCCTCTCGCGCTTCTTGCCCTCGCGATCGGGGCCTTCGGAATCGGAACCACCGAGTTCGTGATCATGGGCTTGCTGCCCGACGTCGCGGGTGACTTCGGTGTCTCCATCCCCACCGCGGGCTTCCTCGTGACCGGCTACGCGCTCGGCGTCATGTTCGGTGCGCCGCTCATGACCGTGCTCGGCACCAAGGTGTCCCGTAAGCGGATGCTGATGCTCCTGATGGGGCTCTTCATCGTCGGCAACCTGCTCTCCGCCGTCGCTCCCGACTTCACCGTGATGCTGATCGGCCGCGTGGTCGCCTCGCTCGCGCACGGTGCCTTCTTCGGCATCGGTGCCGTGGTCGCCGCAGACCTCGTCGCGCCCGACAAGAAGGCCGGCGCCATCTCGATGATGTTCACGGGCCTCACTGTCGCCAACGTCGTCGGCGTACCGCTGGGCACCCTCATCGGCCAGTCCGCCGGCTGGCGCGTGACGTTCACGATCGTCGCGGCCCTGGGCGTCCTCGGCCTGGCGGGCATCGCCAAGCTCGTCCCCGACATGCCCAAGGCGGAAGGTGTGCGCCTGCGCCACGAGCTGGCCGCGTTCAAGAACGTCCAGGTGCTGCTCGCCATGGCGATGACCGTCCTCGGTTTCGGCGGAGTCTTCGCGGCGATCACCTACATCGCGCCGATGATGACGAACGTGGGCGGCTTCGCCGACGGCTCCGTCACCTGGCTGCTCGTCCTCTTCGGTCTCGGCATGGTCGGTGGCAACCTCGTCGGCGGCAAGTTCGCCGACCGCGCCCTGATGCCGATGCTGTACGTCTCCCTGGGCGCCCTCGCGGTCGTACTCGCCCTCTTCACGTTCACCGCGCACAACAAGATCGCGGCGGCCGTGACCATCGCGCTGATCGGTGCCCTCGGGTTCGCCACCGTGCCGCCGCTCCAGAAGCGGGTACTCGACCAGGCGCACGGCGCCCCGACGCTCGCCTCCGCCGTGAACATCGGCGCCTTCAACCTCGGCAACGCCCTCTCCGCCTGGCTCGGCGGCCTCGTCATCGCGGCCGGCCTCGGCTACACCGCCCCCAACTGGGTCGGCGCCATTCTCGCCGCCGCGGCCCTCGTCCTCGCCGTCCTCTCGGCCGCTCTGGAGCGCCGGGCCGACGCCACCGACACCGCCGACGGCCTGGTCGTCACCGGAGCCGGGGCCGAGGCAGCGTCGGCGGAGGCCGCCCAGCAGAAGGCCGCTGTTCACCACTGACCCGCTGCCCGGGCGGCCGTATCCGCCCTGGCGTGGTCGGCCGCTGGGCCATGGCTGTCCCGGCGTCCGACCGAAGCCCTGAGCAAGCCTTTACCCGCACCTCAACAGACCGGCCTCCCCACAGGCCACCACCCGGCGAACCGCCACCCCCACACAGCACCACTCATCAAGGAGAAACAAGCTCATGAGCACCACCACCGTCACCCCGCTGACCATCCAGGACGCCGAGGCTCTCGTCACGGCCGCCCGCCGGGCCGCGGAAGCCGCCGACGTCAAGGTCAGCGTCACCGTCCTCGACGCGGGCGGCCACCTGCTCGCCTTCCGGCGCGACGACCGGGCCGTACTGATCTCCGGTGAGACCAGCACCCGCAAGGCCTACACGGCACTGCAGCTGGACACCCCCACCGCAGACCTCGTCGACGCCGTGCAGCCGGGTGGCCTCTTCCACACCCTGCCCACCGCCCTCGACCGCCCGCTGCTCTTCATCGCGGGCGGTGTCCCGGTCCACCGCGACGGCCGTCTGATCGGCGCGATCGGAGTCGGCGGCGGCGCACCGGAGCAGGACCACTCCTTCGCCACCGCCGCGCTGAAGACGCTCGCCTAGGAGCGCTCGAAAGCGCTGTATCGCCAGGAAACACCGAAACGCCTGCCCCGGACGGGGCAGGCGTTTCTGCTGGCCGCCGGCTCTCGGCTGCCGAGCCGGCAACCGCGGAGCTCTCAGCCTCCAAGCTCTCAGCCGCCGGTCGAACTCACCCTCGGCCCTTCAGCCCGCCGCCACCGTGAGCGGAGCGAACCGCCGTGTCCAGTCGCCCGGCAACTCCGCGATGCCGTACGTCATGACCGCGTTGAAACTCAGGGGGGCGAGCCCGCGCTCCTTCACCCACGCCAGCAACTCCTCGTGCCGTACGTCGATGTCGGTGCGCAAAGGCCCGTCGACGTGGGCGGCCAGCGAGGCGATGAGCGCCTTGGCCGTCTCCGTGTCCCGGGCGATCAGCGGACCCACGACATGGTTGTCCAGATTGGGCCAGGCGGCCGCGTAGCCGATGATCCGGCCGTCCTCCTCGGCGACACGCAGCTGGTCGGCGAAGGCGGGCAGGCGCGTGATCATGTGCGTGCGATCGGCACCGAAGACCTCTTCGTCGAGCCGGAGGATCGCGGGGAGGTCCTCGGCCGTGGCCGCACGCGTGGCGACCTCGGACTCCGGGCCGCCCGGGACGAAGTGGCCGCGGACCATCTCGGCGCGGCCGGTGGTCTTGAAGCCCAGCTCCTCGTAGAGAGGGCGTCCGTACGGCGTCGCGTGCAGCGTCACCGGCGTGGTGCCCAGCTCGGCGACGACATGTCGCATCAGCCTGCGTCCGACGCCCTGGCGAGCGTGCCGCTCGGCGACCAGCACCATGCCGATCGCGGCCAGGGCGGGGCAGTCCTGGGGCCCGTACGAGGTCACGACGCAGGCGGTGACGAGGCCCCCGTCGGGGTCGTCGATGCCGTAACCCGTACCGGCCGTGAGCAGGAGGCCCCACTTGTGTTCCTCGCGGGGCCAGCCGCGGTTCTCGGACAGATCGGCACAGGCGGAGAGATCGCGTGGCGTCAGACGGCGGATGGGCTGGAAGGCGGGGGAAGAAGTCGACACGCAGGTCAGGCTGTCCGACCGGCGCGCTCGGCGTCCACCGGTTTCCGGGCAGCCGCACTGATCTTTTGCCCGCGCGACTTCTGCCCGACGGACTTCAGCTCACGCAGCCTCCGTCCGCGTCGGGTCAGTCCCCAGGGCTTGAGCACCGAGATCACCGTCATGAAGAGATAGGCGGACAGCGAGACGATCGGCCCGAACAGTACGTCACCGGCGTCAGGCAGGGGACCACCTGCAGAAACAGCTGTGACGGCGGAACCGACTCCGGGGCGCAGCGCGAAGACAGTGGCAGTGATCGTGGCCAGGGTCAGCCAGAACTTGATGTAGACCCAGCGGTGCCTCGCCAGCCCCCACGGCGTGCCCAGGGACAGCACCAGACCGCTCACAAGCGTGAGGAACGCGAGGGGGAGCAGGAGCCAGTCGGCGAACAGCTTCATGGCACGGACGGAGGCCTCCACGGTCACCGCGGACCCTGTGGTGGTCGCGGTGATCCCCAGAGCGAGCAGCCCGAGCGTGAGCCCGAGCCAGCCCGCGGAGGCGGCTACATGGACGACGAGGGTGGCCCGGCGTGCGGGGCGGCTTAGTTTCACGTGAAACACCGTGCCGGGCTGGAGCGCAGAGTACGTCTGCCGGCGGGAGTAACCCCACGTACTAGCCTCGGCGTACATGGCGAGACTTCATCTCTTCGATCTGGACGGAACCTTGCTGCACGGCACCTCGGCGCCCGTGGAGATCTCCCGGCAGCTGGGCCTGGAAGCCGAGGCCGTGGCGCTCGACGAGGCGATCGGAGCGGGGCTCATAGGCTCACCGGAGTACGCGACGCAGGTACACGCCCTCTGGAGAGATCTCACAGAGGCGCATGTGGCGACCGCTTTCGCGAGTGCGCCGTGGCTGGAGGGCATCCAGGACGTCTGGGCGGAGATCAGGGGGAGCGGCGACTACTGCGCCGTTGTCTCGCTCTCACCCTCGTTCTTCGTCGAGCGGCTGGCGGGCTGGGGCGCGCACGCGGCGTACGGATCACGCTTCCCCGCGGTGCCGTTCACCGAGCCGGTGGATCCTGTCGGGATCCTGAGCGCGGCGGCCAAAGTACGGATCGCGGACCGGCTCTGCGCGGAGTTCGGGGTGGCGAGGGCCGACTGTGTCGCGTACGGCGACTCGATGTCGGACAGGGACCTGTTCGGGGTGGTTCCGGTATCCGTCGCCGTCAATGCGGATCTGCATCTGGAAGGTCTCGCCACCCACTCCTACGTGGGGCGGGATCTGCGGGATGCCTATGAATTGGTGCGCCCTGCCCGGTAATTGAAGGAATCGTCGGTCCGGTCCCCCTTCAATTCCCCACGTGGGGAAGAGGGGACTTGTGTGCCGGACAGCGGCCGGTATGGTCGACTCCGGTTCGTGTCCGGTGTGATGTCCGCACATCCCGCCGGGGCGAACAAAGGGCAATGCAGCCTAACGGGACAGAGAGATCGAAGACCGCATTTCCGGTTACACGGCCGGGGTGTTGGCGCACGGTGAGATGCTGCGATGGCGGTAGTGCGGCCAATGTCACACTCTCGGCTTACTTGTCCGTAGGGTGCGGGATTCCGAGTTGAATGTGGCCGCCATGGGGCGACGGGGCGGAACGGGGAAAGCAAGCAGTCTGCGGGGGAAAAGCAGGCATCTTCCGATCGAGGAAGTGCGCAGACCGACCGAAAGATGTTCGAGGCGAGGCACAACATGGACGCTCCGACCACCACGTCGGCCGACAACGGCACTTCAGGGGGTAGTGGCGGGGGCGGCTGGTTCACGCCGCACAAGCCGCCGGAGCCGCCCGCGAGCGGCGAGCAGGAGGCGCCCGAGGGCCACCGCCTGGCCGCGTTGCGCCCCGTCGGCAGGTCCGCGACGGGCACCGACTCCACGGCGCGGCAACGAATACCCGCGACCGACGCGACCGTCTCCGACACCGAACGGGCCGACAGCGGAGCCACGGACAGGCTCGGGCGCCACGCGGGCTCCCCTGACAGCGGCCACGCCTACGGCGACCCCACCGGCACCAGGTCCGTGCCTGCCGACGCTGCCCACGCCGGCGCTCCCTATGCCAGTGCCCCCCATGCTTCCGGCCCCCATGTCGGGGCCCCTCATGCCGGACCTGCTCCCGTCGGGCCGACCGCGACGCCGACCATGACGTACGAGGCGACACCCGCCCCCCAGGCCCACACCGGCGCCCCCGCCCCAACCGGACCCGACCACGCGCCCCGCCTTCCCGACCAGCGCTCCGCGCCTGCCCCTGCCTCCGCCGCCATAGCCGTTCCTGCCCCAGCACAGGCCGCCTCCCCCGACGCCGTCCTCATCCGCCGGACCATGGCCGAGGTGGGACCCGTCGCCGACAAGGTCACCTCGTACTTCTACGCGCTGCTTTTCGTGCGGCACCCGGAGCTGCGTCAGCTCTTCCCCGCCGCGATGGACACTCAGCGGGACCGGCTCCTGCGGGCACTGCTGACTGCGGCCGAGCACATCGACAACACCGAGGTCCTGGTCGCGTATCTCAAGAACCTCGGTCGTGGTCACCGCAAGTACGGCACCCGCCCCGAGCACTACCCGGCCGTCGGCGAGTGCCTGATCGGCTCGCTCAGCCGGTTCGCCACGGTCTGGGACGAGGAGACCGAGGCTGCCTGGGTCCGGGCGTACACGACGATCTCGCAGGTCATGATCGACGCCGCGGCCGCGGACGAGCTGCGGGCCCCGGCCTGGTGGCACGGCGAGGTGATCTCGCACGACCTCAGGACCCCGGACGTCGCCGTCATCACGGTCCGCCCCGATCAGCCGTACCCGTTCCTCGCAGGGCAGTACGCGAGCCTGGAGACGCCTTGGTGGCCGCGGATCTGGCGGCACTACTCGTTCGCCTCGGCGCCCCGCTCCGACGGACTGCTGTCGTTCCATGTGAAGGCGATCCCGGCGGGCTGGGTCTCCAACGCGCTGGTGCACCGCGCTCGCCCGGGCGACGTCGTCCGGCTCGGCCCCCCGGCCGGCTCGATGACGGTCGACCACACCACCGACAGCGGACTGCTCTGCCTGGGCGGTGGTACCGGCATAGCGCCGATAAAGGCCCTGGTCGAGGATGTTGCCGAGCACGGCGAGCGGCGCCCCGTCGAGGTCTTCTACGGAGCACGCACCGATCACGACCTGTACGACATCGACACGATGCTCCGGCTCCAGCAGAGCCACCCCTGGCTCGCGGTGCGCCCGATAGTCGACCAGCACGGGCATCTGCATCTCCCCGACGCAGTGCGCGAGTACGGGCCGTGGGACGAGTACGACGCGTACCTGTCGGGTCCGCCCGGCATGATCCGCAGCGGCGTCGACGCGCTCAGGGACATCGGCATCCCGTCGGAACGGATCCGCCACGACGCGGTGGAAGAACTCGTCGTGACCGGAGACTGACTCCGAGTCGGCCGTCAGCCCAGATCGGGTGCGTGCATCGCCAGTACGCCCTCGATGTTCCCGTCGAGATAGTGCCGCAACGACAGCGGCACGAGATGGACGGAGGCGATGCCCACGCGGGTGAAAGGGATCCGCACGATCTCGTACTCCCCGCAGGGCTCCTCGATCTCGGGGCCATGGCGCAGGGACGGGTCCATGGATTCCAGGCGGCAGACGAAGAAGTGCTGGACCTTCACGCCGGTCGTGCTGGCGGTGTCGCCGATGTGCTCGACGGTGTCGACGAAGCAGGGCACCACATCGGTGATCTTGGCGCCGAGTTCCTCGTGCACCTCACGATGGAGTGCGTCGACGACGGTCGTGTCCTCCGGCTCGACCCCGCCGCCGGGCGTCAGCCAGTAGGGATCGACGCCGGGCTTGGTCCGCTTGATGAGGACCAGGTCGTTGCCGTCCAGTAGGACGGCCCTGGCGGTGCGCTTGACCACGGGTCGGACGGTCATGGGAGAAATGTGGCCCAGTTGGTTCCACGTGAAACATCGCCCTCTTGACGAGGTGATGCATCTTGGTCATGACCAGTCCATGGCGGCGTGCATGAGCCACTCGTGCGCCCGCGCGATATGGGGCATGGCCAGAGTGCCGGTACGCACGACCAGGAAGTACGTACGAAGCGGAGGCACCGCGGGTTCGGTCAGCGCGACCACGTCCCCCCGCTCCAGAGCCGGTGCGCACAGATAGCGCGGCAACACCGCGAGCCCGGCACCGGTGGTCGCACAGGCGAGGACGGCGCGCAGGTCGGGGACGATGACGGTTCCCGAGGCGGCCGGGCGGGAGTCGAAGACGGAAGCCCAGTAGCGGGCGACGAACGGCAGTGACTCGTGCACCTCCACCACGGGGAAGTTCTCCAGCGAGGGCTCGCCCCGGTGACGCAACGAGCCGGAGCCGAGGCGGTCGGCCCAGCGCGGGGCGGCGACCAGGACGTGCTCCTCGTCGCAGAGCGGAGTCGCGGTGAGCAGAGCGCCGCGTGGGCGGGCCGTACTGATGGCCAGATCGTGATGCCCGGCGGCAAGCCCTTCCAGCGTCTCTTCCGCGTTTCCGAAGGAGGCACGCAGCGCGAAGCCCTGGCCGTCGTCCCCGGTCAACTCGGTGAGCGCGGGCAGGGCGCGTTCGGCGGTGAACTCCGGCGGGCCCGCGAGATGGAGCGTGCGTACGGAGGAGTCCTCGTCGAGGCCGGTCTCGGCGATCTCCACCAGGGCGTCGAGATGGGGCGCCGCCTTGTGGGCGAGTTCGTCGCCCATGGTCGTAGGGGTCACTCCACGGGCCTGACGCAGGAAGAGAGGGCGCCCCAGCTGTCGTTCGAGGGTCCGGATCTGCGAGGTGACGGCAGGCTGCGAGAGGCCCAGCAGAGCGGCCGCGCGGGTGAAGGAGCCGGCCCGGTGCACGGTCACGAAGGTCCGCAGCAAGGCCAGATCCATGGCGTCCCTTCTCTCTCCAGCTCCCCGGAAGCCCCCAACTATAAATATGTCGATAGGTCTCTGTCGCTACTGTGATTGGACACTGACACAGAGTCAACTAGCCTTGTTCGCGCGGTTCTTCGCGCGCAGAACCGGGACGGTCCGAGCCACGAGGGGGGAGGCTCGGACCGTCCGTCCTACGTACCCGCTACTGGGCCGATGACTCAGAAGGCGTTCAGCGCGAGGACTCGTCGAGCGCGCGCAGCACATCGGCCACGAGGTCCTGAGGATCCTCGGCACCGGCCGAGAAACGGATGAAGCCCTCCGGCACCGCGTCACCGCCCCAGCGGCCGCGCCGCTCGGCAGTCGACCGCACACCACCGAAGCTGGTCGCGTCGTCCACCAGCCGCAGCGCGTCGAGAAAACGGTCGGCACGCGCACGCGTGGGCAGCGTGAACGACACCACGCACCCGAAGCGCCGCATCTGCTGCGAGGCGATCTTGTGGGACGGGTCGCCGGGCAGCCCCGGATAACGGACCCCGAGCTCCTCGTGCCGGTCGCGCAGTGCCTCGGCGATCACCAGCGCATTGGCGTTCTGCCGGTCCACACGCAGTTGGAGCGTCGCGAGGGAGCGGTGCGCGAGCCACGCCTCCATGGGCCCGGGAATCGCCCCGACGATCTTGCGCCAGCGCCGTACCGGGGCCATCGCCGCGGCGTCGCCACCGGTGACGTACCCCAGGAGGATGTCGCCGTGCCCGGTGAGCTGCTTGGTGCCGCTGGCCACCGAGAAGTCGGCGCCCAGTTCCAGCGGGCGCTGACCGAGCGGGGTCGCCAGGGTGTTGTCGACGGCGACCAGACAGCCGCGCGCGTGCGCCGCCTCGACGAGCCGCCGTACGTCGCACACGTCGAGCCCCGGGTTCGACGGGGTCTCGATCCACAGCAGCTTCGCGCCGTCGAGGACGTCGAGCTGGGCGTCGCCGCCGGTCGGGGCGGTGCGCACCTCGATGCCGTACGTCTCCAGCTGCGCGCGCACGAGCGGCAGCACCTGGTAGCCGTCGTCGGGCAGCACGACCGTGTCGCCGGCGCTCAGCTGGGAGAAGAGGACGGACGAGATGGCGGCCATGCCGGAGGCGAAAACGAGCGTTTCGACGTCATCCCGCCCCGGCGCCTCCAGCTCGCCGATGGCGCGCTCCAGGTGGGTCCAGGTCGGGTTCTCGTCGCGGCCGTAGGTGTACGGGCCCGTGGGGTCGCCCGGGAGATGGAAGTGGGCGGCGAAGACCGGCCCCGGGAGGGTCGGCTCGTGCTTGACGGGCTCGGGCAGCCCCGCCCGCACCGCGCGGGTGCCGTCACCCGCTCCCGTAACGGAATCTGTCATGCCGCCTGTCCCTCCACTTGCTCCCGTACCGCGGCGAGCAGGCCGGGGCTCGCCGCCTCCACCATCTCAAGACACTCCTCGAAGCCGTCCAGGCCCCCGTAGTAGGGGTCCGGTACGTCGAGGTCGGCTCCCGAGGCCGACGCGACGGCAGGGTCGTACGAGCGCAGCAGCCGCACCTTCTCCGCGTCCGTCTCGGTGGGGGCGAGGCGGCGCAGGGCCCGCAGGTGGCCGGCGTCGAGGGCTATGACCAGGTCGAGCCGGGCGAACCAGTCGGCGTGGAACTGGCGGGCCGCATGGCCGCCTTCGTAACCGCCTGCTTCCAGGACGGAGACGGTGCGCGGGTCGGCGCCGTCGCCCTCGTGCCAGCCGCCGGTGCCGGCGCTGTCCACCTCGACCAGGCCGTCGAGCCCGGCCTCCGCCACCCGCGCGCGGAATACGGATTCGGCCATCGGGGAGCGGCAGATGTTGCCGGTGCAGACGAAACACACGCGATAGGACATCAGGTCGCTCAGTCCTTGTCGGGGAGGACGACGTTCAGCGCCCAGGAGACGATGGAGATGATCAGGCCGCCCAGGACGGCGGTCCAGAAGCCCTCGACGTGGAAGCTCAGGTCGAGCTTGTCCGCCAGCCACGAGGTGAGCAGCAGCATCAGGGCGTTGATCACCAGCGTGATCAGGCCGAGCGTGAGTATGAACAGCGGGAACGTCAGCACCTGCACGATCGGCTTGACCAGGACGTTGACCAGGCCGAAAACCAGTGCGACGAGCAGCAGCGTGCCGATCTCCTTGCCCGTGCTGTCACCGGACAGGGTGATCTTGTCGAGCAGCCACACGGCGACGGCCAGGGCGCCGGCGTTGGCGATCGTCTTGACTACGAAATTCTTCATGTGTCTGATCGTGACAGACGTGATCGACCACGAGCAGCGGGGCAAGGGCGGACAAGAACGATGAAGGCATTCCGGCTGGACGAACTGGAGGCGGAGCGCGCCGCCAACGACGGCGCGTACCTCCAGTTCCTGCGCGAGAAGAACATGTCGGTCGGCCTGTACGCGCTGGACGCGGGCACCCAGGACCCTCAGCAGCCCCACCGCCAGGACGAGGTGTACTTCGTCGTCAGCGGCCGCGCGGCGATCACCGTCGGCATGGAGACGACCCAGGTGGCACGCGGCAGCGTCGTCTACGTGCCCGCGGGGGTGGCCCACAAGTTCCACCACATCAGCGAGGATCTGCGGGTTGTGGTGGTCTTCTCTCCGCCCGAGAGCTGACCTCCGCCTCAGGGTTCCCTAGGGGAACGTTCAGGGGAGGACAAGGGGTGCGAGGCCACCGTCGGCACCCCTGCCGCGCCTAGCATCGAGGGCAGGACATTCAAGACCCGTCATCCTTCGGGAGCGGGCTCGGACAGCACTCGGAAACGGGCAGAGAGACAAGGAACAAGGGCGATGCGAGAGATCTTCGCGGGTATGCCGTGGTGGATTAAGTGGGTCGCGGTGCCGGTCATCGCCCTGGTCGTGTTCGGCGGCGTGATAGCGAGCGTCGTCGGGTTCGTGATCGGCCTGCTCTTCAAGCTGCTGGTCTTCGTGGCGTTGGTCGGCGGACTGATCTACGTCGTACGGAAGTTCATGTCGAGCTCCTCGTCGAGGAGCGACTGGTAGGCAAGGGGATACCCGCCGGTCGGCAACCGGCCGGCGGTAACAGGAACAGGCAGTTCCCTCGGGTGGGGGAAGTTTCGGCACAGGCCGTCTGCGAGCGGTGGCAGACGGTTAAAGTCCGGAATTCGACGCGGGGTTGATTCCCGCGAGCGGCGCTCCGATCCCTCCCGTGTTACCCCCGCACGGGCGGCCCCCCTCGCGCTTCGGGAGTAACCCTTGGCCACGGTTGACACCGCATCCGCGGGACCACACGTCCCTTCCTCCGAGCCGCATCCCACGACCCTCATCGGATCCGTGCAGCGTGCGATGCGCCTCCTGGAGTCCGTCGCCCGCCATGAACACGGGGCGCCCGCAAAGCAGCTCGCCCGTGAGGCCGGGCTCGCCCTGCCCACGGCGTACCACCTGTTGCGCACGCTGGCCCACGAGGGCTATCTGCGCCGGGAGAAGGGCCTGTTCTTCCTCGGCGAGGCGGTCGAGCGGCTGAGTAACAGCGGGGCCCAGCAGAAACGTCGCAGCATGGTCGCCGACGCACTCGCGCAGTGTCGTGACTCGATCGGCGCGCCCGTGTACTACGCGCTCTACCGCGACGGTGAGATCGAGGTCCAGTGCGTCGCCGACACCCCGGCCAATCCCGCCGTCGAGGAGTGGGCCGACTTCCGCGAGACGGGGCACGCGCACGCGATCGGCCAGTGTCTGCTGTCCCAGCTCGACGAGGAGGCCCGTCGGGACCACCTGGACCGCTACCCCGTCCGGTCCATCACGCCATATACGGTGCGTGACGATCGAACTCTGTTGCGACGCCTCGAATCCGCGCGACGAATGCAGCCCGTGATCGAGCGTCAGGCGTACGCGCTGGGCACGGTCTGCGCAGCGATTCCGATCACCGTGGGCAGTACTGCGGCCACGATCGCCATTTCTCTGCCGGCCCACCAGGCCGACCGACTGCTGCCGGCGGCACGCCGATTGCAGAGCGAGCTCGGCAGGCTGCTGGGGTCACTCTCGCTCTCTATCAGCATCTGAAAACTCACTCCTTGTGATCTGGTGTGTACGTTCAGCAAGATGCCAGCAGTGTCAGGTGGATGATTCCCGGCCAGTCGAAGGCGAACGACGGGGTAGGCGATGCGCGAGTCGGTAGTACAGGCAGAGGTCATGATGAGCTTCGTCGTCTCGGAGGAGCTCTCCTTTCGCATCCCGGTGGAGCTGCGCTACGAGACCTGTGATCCCTATGCCGTGCGGCTGACCTTCCACCTGCCCGGTGACGCGCCGGTGACCTGGGCCTTCGGCCGGGAACTGCTGATCGACGGGGTGGGCCGGGCGTGCGGGGACGGTGATGTGCACATCGCTCCCGCCGACACCGAGGGGTTCGGCGACGTGCTGATCCGGCTTCAGGTGGGCTGCGACCACGCGTTGTTCCGCTGCGGTACGGCGCCGCTGCTGGCGTTCCTCGACCGTACGGACAGGCTGGTGCCGCTGGGCCAGGAGCGTTCCCTCGCGGACTTCGACACGCACCTCGACGAGGCGCTCAACCGCATCCTGGCGGAGGAGCAGAGCGCCGGCTGAAGAGAGACGGGGCCGGGGCAGGACGGACGCTGCCTGGCCGTACGTCGTCCCGTACAGGTGTGACGCGTGCTCATCCCAACCGGCGCCGGCCGTACGTCATACCGCTTGTGGCTTCGCGGCTGCGCGGGCTGCTGTAACGCTTCTTCTCAGCTCTCAGCTCTCAGCTTCCAGTTCTCGGCGCTCAACTCTCGGCAACCGGGGCCGGGTCCGGCAGGGGCCGGCACGGGCCCGCTTCAGTGCTTGCGGCGGCGGCCACTCCCGCCACGCAGAGGCGCCCTGGCGCCTGACTGGGGCTGCGGCTGCGGCTGTGGCTGTTCCTGCTGTGCCGGGGCGGCGGGGCCCGGGCGGTCGGCCGAGACCACCAAGGCGGCGAGAACCGTCGTCACCGGCACGGAGGCGACCAGTCCGATCGAGCCGACGAGCGTGCGCACGATCTCCTCGGCGACCAACTCGCTGTTGGCCACCGTCCCCACACTGCTCTGCGCGATGGAGAAGAGCAGCAGCAGCGGCAGCGCGGCGCCCGCGTAGGCGAGGACGAGCGTGTTGACGACCGACGCGATGTGATCGCGTCCGATGCGGATGCCGGCGCGGTACAGCCCGCGCCAGCCCATCGTCGGATTGGCCTCGTGCAGCTCCCAGACCGCCGACGTCTGCGTCACCGTCACGTCGTCGAGCACACCCAGCGAGCCGATGATGATGCCCGCGAGCAGCAGGCCGCTCATGTCGATGGACGGGTACAGCCCGTGGATCAGACCGGTGTTGTCGTCCGTGTTGCCGGTCAGCGCTGCCCAGTCGATGAACAGCGAGCCGAGCAGCCCGATCAGCAACAGGGAGAGCAGGGTGCCGAGCACCGCCACGGACGTACGGGCGGACAGTCCATGGCACAGATAGAGCGCGATCAGCATGATGGCGCTCGCCCCGACCACCGCCACGACCAGGGGGTTCGAGCCCTGCAGGATCGCGGGAAGGATGAAGAACGTCAGGATGAGGAAGCTGGCGGCCAGCGCGACCAGTGCCATGACGCCGCGCATCCGGCCCACCACGACCACGGCGACGGCGAAGATCCCGGCGAGCAGCGTCATCGGGAGCTTGCGGTTCACGTCGGTGACCGAGTACTGGAGCTCCTTGGGGGCGTCCGGCGCATACGCGACGATCACCTCCTGGCCCTCCTCCAGCTGCCGCGAGGAGTCCGGCTGGACGATCTCCGTGAACGTACGGCCCTTGTCCTTTCCGGTGTCGACCCGGACCGTCGCCTTCTTGCAGCTGCCGGTCGCCTGCTGCTGCGCCGACGAGCCCTCGGCGGTCGAGGTGTCGCCGGTCGGCGTCTCCCCCGAGGCGTTCACCGACTTGCAGTCGACCTTGTCGACCTTGGTCACCGTGGCCTGCTGGGTCTGCCGGTCGAAGCCCACACCGGTGCGCTCGTGCCCCGGGGCGCCGCCGGGCCAGAGCACCACGAGGCCGACGACGACCGCCGCCGCGAAGGGGATCAGCACGGCCGCGATGACCTTGCGCAGATGCATCGAGACAGGCGCTGCGGGTCCATGACTGTGCGAGTGTCCGTGCCCGCCGCCACCCGGTCCACCGCCGTCACCACCACCGGGCCGGTCTCCGCCGCCGCCCCCTCCGGGGCCGTGGGGTCCGTTCCCAGGTCCGCCGCCGTGCCCATGGCCGTCATGGCCGTGTCCGTGGGGCGGTTCGGACGGCGGAAGTGGGGGCTGCTGCGTCGTGGTCACCGACCGATCATCGCAAGAACAGCCCGGGCCCACTGTTCACCGCGCCACATCTGACGCTAGCGTGGAGGCACCTTTGCACACGCGGGAGCTCGGAGCACCGGGCTGAGAGGGCGCTGACCTCCGTAGACGCGATGTTTCACGTGGAACATCGCCGGACGGAAATCGCTGCGTCGACCGCCGAACCTGTTACCGGGTAATGCCGGCGTAGGGAGTAGGTCTCATGACCAACAAGGACGTACGCACGCCTGCCTCCAGCCTGACGGACGGGGCGTTCGCCTCGGCCGAGAGTGGCGGAGTGACTGCTTCGCCCGAGAACGGCGAGGCCGGGAAGTCCATCGGCTGGCACAAGGCGTATGTCGAGGGTTCGCGCCCCGACCTGCGGGTGCCGGTCCGTCAGGTGCACCTCACCAACGGGGAGTCGGTCACTCTGTACGACACCTCCGGCCCGTACACCGATCCGAGCGTCGACACCGACGTACGCAGGGGCCTCGGGGCCCTCCGGGCCAACTGGATCATCGCCCGCGGAGACACCGAGGAGTACGCGGGCCGCCCCGTCCGACCCGAGGACGACGGGATCAAGCACACCTCACCGCGCGGCGGACTGCGCAACCTCGACGCGGTCTTCCCGGGGCGCCCGCGCCAGCCCCGGCGCAGCCGTGACGGACAGGCGGTGACGCAACTCGCTTACGCCAGGCGGGGTGAGGTCACACCGGAGATGGAGTACGTGGCCATCCGGGAGAACGTTTCTCCCGAGGTCGTCCGCGAGGAGATCGCGGCGGGCCGGGCCGTACTGCCGGCCAACGTCAACCACCCGGAGATCGAGCCGATGATCATCGGCAAGCGGTTCCTGGTGAAGGTCAACGCCAACATCGGCAACTCCGCGGTCACCTCATCCATCGAGGAGGAGGTCGAGAAGATGACCTGGGCGACCCGTTGGGGCGCCGACACGGTCATGGACCTGTCCACCGGCCGCAACATCCACACCACGCGGGAGTGGGTGCTGCGGAACTCCCCCGTCCCCATCGGCACGGTCCCGCTCTACCAGGCGCTGGAGAAGGTCGACGGGCGGGCCGAGGAGCTGACCTGGGAGATCTACAAGGACACGGTCGTCGAGCAGGCCGAGCAGGGCGTGGACTACATGACCGTCCACGCGGGTGTGCGGCTGCCGTTCGTCCCGCTGACCGCGAACCGCAAGACCGGGATCGTCTCGCGCGGCGGCTCGATCATGGCGGCCTGGTGCCTGGCGCACCACAAGGAGTCGTTCCTGTACGAGAACTTCGAGGAACTCTGCGAGATCCTCGCGGCGTACGACGTCACGTACTCGCTCGGCGACGGGCTCCGGCCCGGTTCGATCGCGGACGCCAACGACCCTGCCCAGTTCGCGGAGTTGAGGACGCTCGGGGAACTCAACAGGGTCGCGAAGCGTTTCAACGTACAGACCATGATCGAGGGCCCGGGGCATGTCCCGATGCACAAGATCAAGGAGAACATCGACCTTCAGCAGGAGATCTGTGATGAAGCTCCGTTCTATACGCTCGGCCCGCTGACGACGGACGTCGCCCCTGCGTACGACCACATCACCTCCGGCATCGGTGCCGCGATGATCGCCTGGTGGGGCACGGCCATGCTCTGCTACGTCACGCCCAAGGAGCACTTGGGCCTGCCCAACCGTGACGACGTCAAGACGGGCGTCATCACCTACAAGATCGCGGCCCATGCGGCGGACCTCGCCAAGGGGCACCCGGGCGCACAGGAGTGGGACGACGCGTTGTCGGACGCCCGCTTCGAGTTCCGCTGGGAGGACCAGTTCAACCTGGCCCTCGACCCCGACACGGCCCGGGAGTTCCACGACGAGACCCTCCCGGCCGAGCCCGCCAAGACAGCGCACTTCTGCTCCATGTGCGGGCCGAAGTTCTGCTCGATGAAGATCAGCCACAGCATCACCGAGCAGTTCGGTGGCACGGCGGCCGCGGGCGCTACGGCCGAGGAGGTCGCCGAGGGGATGCTCCAGAAGTCGAAGGAGTTCGCGGCCAGCGGAAACAGGGTGTACCTGCCCATGGCCGACTGACTCCGGCGCGCCGTCCGACCCGACCTCTTCTCCGAGGTCCCGGCCATCCCGGCCGAGACCTCACGGAGGATGGCGACGCCTTGCCCCGGGCCGTACCGGTAGAGACAAGATCGAGCCCGGTGTGATCAACTTCCGGCTGCGGACCTGCTCGACTCGTGCCGTACGCAGCCTGAGGCAGCGGGAGGAGTCCAGTCCGGCGTGGAGAAGCTTCGCCCTGGTGCATGTAGAAACGGAATGAAGGCGCGCGATGAGGGCGCGGCGCGATGGCCGTGCCTGCCGGGACGCGGCCGTCGCGGGCCCAGTGCCCGCGACGCTGCGGCCGGTCGGTCCCTGCTCCCGCCTGGCCGCGCCCGGTTGCCGGCCCCGCTCAGGGCCGGGCCCGGGCGAGGGCGGGGCTACTCCGGCTGGTGCTCCGGCCCCCCGAAGTCGGGGCTGCTGAAGTCCGGGCTGGAGAAGCTGGGGCGGGGTCCCGCTGTCGGGCCGCCGTCCGGGCTGCTGAAACCTGGCCGGTTGTAGCCGAGTTGGGGCATCCGGCTGATCGGCGCCGACGGCTTCGTACGGCCGAGGGCGGCCGTGCCCGGGTCGGCGAGGGCCTCCCTGAGGAACGGCATGATGCCGCGCTCCAGAAGGGCGTCGTGCCAGGCTTCCCTGGCGCGGTTCACCTCTTCGCTGCGTTCGCCGTGCGCGTCGGCCTGAAGTGAACTGGCGCCGTTGCGCAGGGCGGCGAGCAGGAGACCGACCGCGGCCACCAGGATCGTGACGGCCGTGATGGCTCCGAAGACCCACCCGGTGGTGAGGAGGGTCTGGGCGATGCCCGGCTGGGGGTCGAGCATCTTCAGTATGTAGCCGACGAGCAGGAAGATCGCCGCGGCGGTGCCGGCGAGGACGGGGGCGAGCACGGCGACGACCGCCGCGGCACCCGCCCCGGCGGTCTCGGCGACCTCTCCCATGGTGGTGGCGAGCCCGACCGCGCCCGTGGCCGGATCCGTGGTGCTGCTGCTGGATCCTTCGCGGACGGGAGGGGTGGACGGCGCCGGCTGGCGCAGTTCCTCGCGGACCTTCACATAGTGCTGGTACTCGGTCGCCGCGGCTGCCGTGATGAGAGCGGTGGCGTTGAGCGCCATCGTGCGCAGTTGTTCGGGGTTGAGCCGCTGACCGACAGCGGCGAGTTCCGGACGGTGTGGTGCGGAGCGCAGCGCCTCATCGAGGATCCGCTCGTACTCTTGGCGGTCCTCGCTCAGCAGGTGCTGCGGAACGCTGTTCATGTGCATCCCCCGATGCTCCGTAGGGCTTGGGGCTCGGCATGCTGACGAGCCGTCGGGCAGAAACGGAGGGGAGCCTGCTACGGATAAGCCGATGGTAGAGCGGTGACGGCACACGGTGACAGGGGGTTTCCAGAATTTGCCCCTGTGTTGTGCTTGTCCTCCGTCGGGGGACGCCTGCCCGATGAACGCTCAGCCATCCAGAGGAAGTTGCTGGACCAGTAGCTTTCCGGCCATGGTCACGCCGCCGTCCATCGCGATGGCGAGCCCGTCGGCGTACACATGCGGTTTCTCGACGACGGGGTTCGGGGAATCCTCCCCTTCCTCCGAGCCGACCTCTCCCAGGAGATAGGGAATGGGGCTGTGACCATGGACGATGCGTGAACCGCCGTACATGTCCAGCAAGGAGCGCACCGCCTGGGCACCGCCGTCGTCGCGGAACGCGAAGCGCTTGGTGAACTTGCGGAAGACGTCCCAGCACTCGTCCGCGTCATTGCGGGTGAGCGTTTCGCGGACGGTGTCGTTGACCGCTTCGATGGAGTCGCCGTAGTCGAGATAGGCGGTGGTGTCGGAGTGCACCAGAAGGTGCCCGTCGGCCATCTCCATGGCGTCGAGGCGGGCCATCCACTGGAGATGGTGGTCCTGGAGGCGCTCCATGTCGGTCTTCTGGCCGCCGTTCAGCAGCCAGGCGGCCTGGAAGGTGGCCGTTCCCGCCCCGGAGTTGACGGGGGTGTCACCGAACCGCTTGGCGCCGAGCAGCAGCAGCTCGTGGTTGCCCATCAGCGCCTTGCAGTAGCCCCCGGCGGCGGCGGCCTCCGCGGACAGCCGCATCACGAGGTCGATGACGCCGATGCCGTCGGGCCCGCGGTCGGTGAAGTCACCGAGGAACCACAGCCGCGAGGTGCCCGCCGCCCAGCTGCCGTCGATATCGATGAGGCCCTTCTCGCGCAGCGCGGCGACGAGCTCGTCGAGATAGCCGTGGACGTCACCGACGACATAGAGCGGTCCCGGGCCTTCGGCGGGCTGGACGACCGGCCCGGCCTCGGGTTCTACCGGTACCTGAAGGGTGTCACCGCGGTTGATGACGGGCAGATCGCGCTGCGTCGGTGTGTAGCCCGCCGACTCGCCGGCCGGTCCCGCGCCCTCGCCGGGAGGCGTCTGCTGCGCGTAGGGGCCGGGTCGGCCGTACTGCCGCGAGCCCTCGGCGTAGGGACCGGCGGACTGGTCCCGGGCCTGGTCGTACGGCTCGGCGGCCTGGTCGTACACCTCGCCGGACTGCGGGTACGGGCCGGGGGACTGCGTGTACGGACCGGCCTCGTGGACGTACGCCGGCACGCGGAAGTCGCGCACCGTCGGCGTACGCATCTCGGGTCCCTGACCGGCCCCCTGAGTCATCGACCCCTCCACCACCATCGCGCCGCATCTGCACCGCGTCGGACTGCCTGGTCGCAGCGGCCCGCGGTGTCGTCCGCCCATCATAGGAATGCGGATCGCGCCATGTGATGACCCAGGGGTGGTGAATCGGAGCAGAACCCCAGTTCACCGTGGTTTTCTCCCGAATTGGGAGGGGCTTTCCGCGCCGGATTTACCCGTAGGTCATCCGGAGGTCATTCCTCCTCCGGTGATCGGGGCGGGCTGACGGTCGTCCGGGGCGGCCGTCGCTGCGAGGACGTCCGCACGATCAGCTCGGTCGGTATCACCTGCTCGACCGGTTGGTCCGATTCGACCCCCTCGATCGCGTCGATGAGGAGCTGGACCACGGCCGTGCCGATGCGGCGCGGTTTGAGCGAGAGTGTCGTGACGGGCGGCTCGGTGTTGGCGTACACGGTGGACTCGCTGCAGCACACGAGCAGCAGGTCCTCCGGCACGCGCAGTCCGTAGCGGCGGGCCGCCGCGAGGAGGTCGGTGCCGTTCGGGTCGAACAGCCCGTAGACGGCGTCCGGCCGGTCGGGCCGGGCGAGGAGCCGGTCGGCGGCGACGGCCCCAGCGCACGGATCGTGCGCGGGATAGGCCTCGTAGACCGGATCCTGGCCCACGCGCTCGCACCAACGCAGGTACGCGGTCGTGGACAGATGTGTGTACGTGTCCGTGGTCGTCCCCGTGAGGAGGCCGATCCGGCGGGCGCCGGCGTCGGCCAGGTGGTCGAGGATGCCCAGGACCGCGGCCTCGTGGTCGTTGTCCACCCAGGCGGTCACCGGCAGCGAGCCGGCCGGGCGGCCGTCGGAGACGACCGGTAAGCCCTGGCGGACGAGTTCGCTGACGACCGGGTCCTGGTCGGAGGGGTCGATGACGACCGTCCCGTCCAGGGCCACGTTCGACCACACGTCGTGGCGCGAGGTCGCGGGGAGGATGACCAGGGCGTAGCCCCGGGCGAGCGCGGCCGAGGTGGCGGCTCTGGCCATCTCCGCGAAGTACGCGAACTCCGTGAAGGTGAAAGGTTCATCCCCGTAGGTCGTCACAGTCAGGCCGATGAGGCCGGACTTTCCGGTACGGAGCGTTCGGGCCGCGGCGGAGGGGCGATAGCCCAGCCGGTCGGCGACCTCGCGGACATGGCGTCGGGTGGCGTCCGGGAGCCGCCCCTTGCCGTTGAGCGCGTCGGACACGGTCGTGATGGACACTCCCGCGGCCGCGGCCACGTCTCTGATGCCCGCCCGGCCCGGCCGGCTTCCTCGGCGGGAGGTATCCGACCGGCTCACCTGGTGCTTCCCTGCTGCTGTCATGGCGAGCCGATAGTAGGGCTCATGAGGTGGGGTAGTGCGGACGCATATGCACGCGTTGACAGGCACGTTTCTGCATGGTCATCAGCAGGCAAGTCCCTTGGAAGAGAAGGGAGTTGACCGTTTCAATGACAGGACGTCACTTGTCGGCGCGCATGGGCCTGCCAAATGGGCCATGTTTCGAAGAGGTCTCAACTCACCTTCACGAGGGATGCGCGCCACGGCGCGAGCCACCGGCGCGTGCTCCGGTGGGCGGCGCGCCCCCTCTTTCGTACGCCTTCGGGCGGTGATGCCCGGGAGTGTGTACGCGGTGGCCGGGCGCCGTCGATGCGGTGGGCCCCGGGCCATTCGCAGCGGAGCCGAATCCTCTTAAGGTGAGGAGTATTGGTAGCCGGTGGTGGTCATGAGCCGGAGACGGTCACGAGGAGGAGTGCGGTGAGCGAGACGAGCCCGAAGCTGCGTGCCGAGCTGGAGGGTATCCCCACCTACAAGCCGGGGAAGCCCGCCGCGGCCGCGGACGGTCCGGTGGCGTACAAGCTGTCCTCCAACGAGAACCCCTACCCGCCGCTGCCGGGCGTGATGGAGAGCGTGGTCTCGGCGGCCGGCGCCTTCAATCGTTACCCGGACATGGCGTGCACGGGGCTGATGAACGAGCTGGCGGACCGCTTCGGCGTGCCGCTCACGCATCTGGCCACCGGCACCGGTTCGGTCGGAGTCGCCCAGCAGCTGCTGCAGGCGACGTCGGGGCCGGGCGACGAGGTGATCTACGCCTGGCGGTCCTTCGAGGCGTACCCGATCATCACCCAGATCAGCGGGGCCACATCGGTGAAGGTGCCGCTGACGCCGGGAGACGTGCACGACCTCGACGCGATGGCGGACGCGATCACCGAGCGGACGCGGCTGATTTTCGTCTGCAACCCCAACAACCCCACGGGCACGGTGGTGCGCCGGGCCGAGCTGGAACGGTTCCTCGACCGGGTGCCGAGCGATGTCCTCGTGGTCCTCGACGAGGCGTACCGGGAGTTCATCCGCGATTCCGAGGTGCCGGACGGCGTCGAGCTCTACCGCGAGCGGCCGAACGTGTGCGTGCTGCGGACGTTCTCCAAGGCGTACGGGCTGGCCGGGCTGCGGGTCGGATTCGCGATCGCCCATGAGCCGGTGGCGGCGGCACTGCGCAAGACGGCCGTGCCCTTCGGCGTGAGCCAGCTCGCGCAGGACGCGGCGGTCGCCTCGCTGCGGGCCGAGGACGAACTGCTCGGCCGGGTGGGTTCGCTGGTGTCCGAGCGCGCCCGGGTGGTCGAGACGCTGCGCGGGCAGGGCTGGACGGTGCCGGAGACCCAGGCGAACTTCGTGTGGCTGCGGCTCGGTGAGCGCACGCTCGACTTCGCCTCCGCCTGCGAGCAGGCCGGGGTCGTCGTGCGGCCGTTCGCCGGCGAAGGGGTCCGGGTCACGGTGGGCGAGACCGAGGCGAACGACATCTTCCTCAAGACGACCGAGTCGTTCCGCAAGGAGCTCTAGACGGTTGGCGGGGTGCCGGAGTTGGTGCTGGTGCCGGTCGGTGGGTGTGTGCCGGCCGGCGGTGGAGTCTGTCCGCCGTGCCGGTCCTGCCGGGCCGAAGGCCGGTGTGACCGATCCGGCACCCCCCTCGTGTCAACCCTCGAACTGCCATGCGTCATAATTGCTTGTGAATGTGAACGCGTTCACAAGCGTGTCCCAGTTGATCCCGTGATGTCTGCGACAAACGGGACAAACTGACGCCGATATCTCGGCGATGTAAGGAGATGACGACGTGGAATTGGCTTTGGCGCCGGAGACGCTGGCGCGATGGCAGTTCGGCATCACCACCGTCTACCACTTCCTCTTCGTCCCGCTCACGATCTCGCTTGCCGCGCTCACCGCCGGCCTGCAGACCGCCTGGGTGCGGACCGAGAACGAGAAGTACCTCAAGGCCACCAAGTTCTGGGGCAAGCTCTTCCTGATCAACATCGCGATGGGCGTCGTCACGGGCATCGTGCAGGAGTTCCAGTTCGGCATGAACTGGTCCGACTACTCGCGCTTCGTCGGTGACGTCTTCGGCGCGCCCCTCGCCTTCGAGGCACTGATCGCCTTCTTCTTCGAGTCCACCTTCATCGGCCTGTGGATCTTCGGCTGGGACAAGCTGCCCAAGAAGATCCACCTCGCCTGCATCTGGATGGTCTCGATCGGCACGATCCTGTCGGCGTACTTCATCCTCGCGGCCAACTCGTGGATGCAGCACCCCGTCGGCTACCGGATCAACGAGCAGAAGGGCCGTGCCGAACTCACCGACTTCTGGCTGGTCCTGACCCAGAACACCGCGCTCGCGCAGGCCTTCCACACCCTCTCCGCTGCCTTCCTCACGGGTGGCGCCTTCATGGTCGGCATCGCCGCCTTCCACCTGGTCCGCAAGAGGCACATCCCCGTGATGAAGACCTCGCTGCGGCTCGGCCTGGTCACTGTCGTCGCCGGCGGCATGCTCACCGCGCTCAGCGGTGACACGCTCGGCAAGATCATGTACGAGCAGCAGCCGATGAAGATGGCCGCGGCCGAGGCGCTGTGGGACGGCGAGGCCCCCGCTCCCTTCTCCATTTTCGCCTACGGGGACGTCGACGCCGGCCACAACAAGGTCGCCATAGAGATCCCGGGACTGCTGTCCTTCCTGGCCAAGGACGACTTCACCTCGTACGTCCCCGGTATCAATGACGTCAACAAGTCCGAGCAGGAGCGGTTCGGGCCCGGCGACTACCGGCCCAACATCCCCGTCGCCTACTGGGGATTCCGCTGGATGATCGGCTTCGGCATGACGTCCTTCGCCATCGGTCTGGCCGGACTCTGGCTGACCAGGAAGAAGTTCATGCTGGGGCGGCATCTGCGGGTAGGCGACGACGAAGTGCCGCACGTGGTGCTCTTCAAGAACAAGGCCCTCGGCCCGACGCTCACCAAGTGGTACTGGCGCATCGCGATCCTGACCCTGGGATTCCCGCTGATCGCCAACTCATGGGGCTGGATCTTCACCGAGATGGGCCGTCAGCCGTGGGTCGTCTACGGCGTGCTCCAGACCCGCGACGCGGTCTCCCCCGGCGTCTCGCAGGGCGAAATTCTCACTTCGATGATCGTCTTCACCACGCTCTACGCGATCCTCGCCGTCATCGAGGTCAAGCTGCTCGTGAAGTACGTCAAGGCCGGTCCGCCCGAGCTCACGGAGGCCGACCTCAATCCGCCCACGAAGATCGGCGGCGACCCCAAGGACGCCGACAAGCCGATGGCCTTCTCGTACTAGGCCCAGGGAGCTGCTGAGTCATGGAACTTCACGACGTCTGGTTCGTCCTCATCGCCGTCCTGTGGACCGGCTACTTCTTCCTGGAGGGCTTCGACTTCGGGATCGGCGTCCTCACCAAGCTGCTCGCCCGGAACCGGACCGAGAAGCGGGTGCTGATCAACACCATCGGGCCGGTCTGGGACGGTAACGAGGTGTGGCTGCTCTCGGCGGGCGGCGCGACCTTCGCCGCCTTCCCCGAGTGGTACGCCACGCTCTTCTCCGGCTTCTACCTGCCGCTGCTGCTCATCCTGGTCTGCCTGATCGTGCGCGGTGTCGCCTTCGAGTACCGCGCGAAGCGGCCCGAGGAGCACTGGCAGCGCAACTGGGAGAACGCGATCTTCTGGACCTCGCTGATCCCGGCATTCCTGTGGGGAGTGGCCTTCGGCAACATCGTCCGGGGCGTGAAGATCGACCGGGACTTCGAGTACGTGGGCAACCTCTGGGACCTGCTCAACCCGTACGCCATCCTGGGCGGCCTGGTGACGCTGACGCTGTTCACCTTCCACGGGACGGTGTTTGCGGCACTCAAGACCCTGGGCGACATCCGAGAGCGGGCCAGGAAGCTGGCGCTCCGGCTCGGTCTGCTGACGGCTGTGCTCGCGCTGGCCTTCCTGCTCTGGACCCAGGCGGACAACGGCGACGGCAAGAGCCTGGTCGCGCTGGTCGTGGCCGTCGTCGCCCTGGTCGCGGCGATCGGGGCGAACCAGATGGGGCGTGAGGGCTGGGCGTTCGCGCTGTCGGGCCTCACTATCGTCGCCGCCGTCGCGATGCTCTTCCTGTCGCTCTTCCCGAACGTCATGCCGTCCTCGCTCAATGACGAGTGGAGCCTGACGGTCACCAACGCCTCGTCGAGCCCGTACACGCTGAAGATCATGACCTGGTGTGCGGTCATCGCGACGCCGGTGGTGATGCTCTACCAGGGCTGGACGTACTGGGTGTTCCGCAAGCGGATCGGTACGCAGCACATCGCCGAGGCCGCGCACTAGCACCGATGAATCCATGGTCCTGTTTCACGTGAAACAGGACCAATGAGAAGAGGGTGTGTTTCACGTGAAACACACCTGTTTAACCCAAGGGTGTGTTTCACGTGAAACCGATCGACCCGCGACTGCTGCGATACGCCCGAGCCACCCGCCTGTTCCTGATCGCGGTCGTCGGTCTGGGAGTTGTGGGGGCGGGGCTGGTCATCGCCCAGGCGATGCTCATCGCCGAAGTGGTGGTCGGTGCCTTCCAACACGAACTGTCGGTTGCCGAACTCCGTAACCCGCTCCTGCTGTTGGCGGCGGTCGCGGTCGGCAGGGCGTGTGTCTCCTGGCTCACCGAACTCGCCGCGCACCGGGCGAGCGCGGCGGTCAAGTCGGAGCTGCGGAGGCGGTTGCTGGAGCGTGCGGGTGCGCTCGGTCCGGGCTGGCTCAGTGGACAGCGGACCGGTTCGCTGGTCGCGCTCGCCACCCGCGGGGTCGACGCGCTGGACGACTACTTCTCGCGCTATCTCCCGCAGTTGGGGCTGGCGGTGGTCGTGCCGGTGGCGGTGCTCGCGCGGATCGTCACCGAGGACTGGGTGTCGGCCGCGATCATCGTCGGCACCCTGCCGCTCATCCCGATCTTCATGATGCTCATCGGCTGGGTCACCCAGTCGCAGATGGACCGTCAGTGGCGGTTGCTGTCACGGCTCTCGGGCCACTTCCTGGACGTGGTCGCGGGACTGCCCACGCTCAAGGTGTTCGGTCGGGCCAAGGCGCAGGCCGACTCGATCCGCCGGATCACCGGGGAGTACCGGCAGGCGACGATGCGGACCCTGCGGATCGCCTTCATCTCGTCCTTCGCGCTGGAACTGCTCGCCACGATCTCGGTCGCCCTGGTCGCGGTGACCATCGGAATGCGGCTCGTCCACGGCGAGATGACGTTGTACGACGGCCTGGTCGTCCTCATTCTCGCGCCCGAGGCCTATCTGCCGCTGCGGCAGGTGGGGGCGCAGTACCACGCGGCGGCGGAGGGGCTGTCCGCCGCCGAGGAGATCTTCGAGGTCCTGGAGACCCCGGAGCCGACGTCCGGGACCGGCGCGGTGCCGTCCTCCGGAGGAGTTCGCTTCGAAGGGGTGACGGTCCGGTACCCCGGACGGTCCTCGGACGCGGTGTCGGACGTGTCCTTCGCGGTCGACCCCGGGGAGACGGTGGCACTCGTCGGGCCCAGCGGAGTGGGCAAGTCGACGCTGTTGAACGTGCTGTTGGGATTCGTGGAACCCACGTCGGGGCGGGTGTGTGTCGGGGGAGCCGATCTCACCGGGACCTCCCTGGAGGAGTGGCGTTCGCAGGTCGCCTGGGTGCCGCAGCGGCCCCATCTGTATGCCGGGTCTGTCGCCGAGAACGTACGGCTGGCGCGGCCGGACGCCGACGACTCCGCGGTGCGGCGGGCGCTGGCCGATGCCGGGGCTCTTGAATTCGTGGACGCGCTGCCCGACGGCGTACGGACGGTACTGGGTGAGGAAGGTGCCGGGCTGTCCGCCGGGCAGCGTCAACGGCTCGCGCTGGCACGGGCGTTCCTCGCGGACCGGCCCGTGCTGCTGCTCGACGAGCCGACGGCCTCGCTGGACGGGGAGACCGAGGCCGAGGTCGTGGAAGCGGTCAGGCGCCTGGCCGTGGGGCGGACCGTGCTGCTCGTCGTCCACCGGCCGGCGCTGCTGGACGTGGCAGACCGGGTGGTGCGGCTGGAGCCGGAGGCACCCGTCGCGGTGGACGGTTCCGTGGGCTCCGGCGGTGGCAAGGAGCTTCGGGCCGACGTGGTGGCCTCGGTGCCCGCGGGCGGCGAGGATGACGCGACCCTGCCCCTGAAGGGGCGGGAAGGCGTGCTCGCGCGTGTGCGGGCCATGGCCGGGCCTCGGCGTGGGCGGCTGGTGCTTGCGCTCCTGCTCGGCAGTCTCGCGCTCGGCAGTGCCGTCGGCCTCATGGCCACCTCCGGCTGGCTGATCTCTCGGGCCTCGCAGCAGCCGCCCGTGCTCTATCTGATGGTCGCGGTGACGGCCACGCGGGCGTTCGGGATCGGGCGGGCCGTTTTCCGGTACGCCGAGCGGCTCGTGTCGCACGACGCGGTGCTGCGGATGCTCGCCGACACCCGGGTCGCCGTGTACCGGCGCCTCGAACGGCTCGCGCCCGCCGGGCTGCGTACCGCTCGCCGCGGTGATCTGCTCTCGCGGCTTGTCGCCGACGTCGACGCGTTGCAGGACTACTGGCTCCGCTGGCTGCTCCCCGCCGCGGCCGCGGCCGTCGTGTCCGCCGGCTCCGTCGGGTTCACGGCCTGGCTGCTGCCGGAGGCCGGGGCCGCCCTCGCGCTCGGGCTGCTGGCCGCCGGGGTGGGTGTCCCGCTGCTGACCGGTGCCGTTGCCCGCCGTGCCGAGCGCCGGCTGGCCCCGGCACGCGGAGTACTGGCGACGCGGGTGGCCGATCTCCTCACGGGCACGGCCGAGTTGACGGTCGCGGGTGCGCTGCCCGCGCGTACCGCCGAGGTGCGGCGGGCCGACGGCGAGCTGACCCGTATCGCCTCGCGCGCCGCCACCGCCACCGCGCTCGGCGACGGGCTCATCGCGCTGGTCTCCGGACTCACCGTCGCGGCCACCTCCCTCGTCGGCGCCCAGGCGGTCCTCGACGGGCGGCTCAGCGGCGTGGCGATGGCCGTCGTCGTCCTCACCCCGCTCGCCGCCTTCGAGGCCGTCCTGGGGCTGCCGCTCGCGGTCCAGTACCGCCAGCGGGTGCGCAAGAGCGCGGAGCGTGTGTACGAGGTGCTGGACGCGCCCGAGCCCGTACGCGAACCGGAGCGGCAGTTGGAGGCGCCCGGGTCGCCGTTCCCCGTCGTCGTGAAGGGCCTGGTCGCCCGTCACGCCGGACAGGAGCGGGACGCGCTCGCCGGGGTCGACCTGACCCTCGAACGCGGGCGTCGCACTGCCGTGGTGGGGACGTCCGGGGCGGGCAAGACGACCCTCGCCCAGGTGTTGCTGCGGTTCCTGGACGCGGGCGCGGGGACGTACACGCTGGGTGGCGTCGACGCGTACGGCATGGACGGTGACGACGTACGGCGGCTGGTCGGGCTGTGCGCGCAGGACGCCCATCTCTTCGACAGTTCGGTACGGGAGAACCTGCTGCTCGCCCGGAAGGGCGCCACCGATTCCGCGCTGCGGGACGTGCTGGGGCGGGTGCGGTTGCTCGACTGGGTCGACGGGCTGCCCGACGGGCTGGACACGTTGATCGGGGAGCACGGGGCGCGGTTGTCCGGGGGGCAGCGGCAGCGGCTCGCTCTGGCGCGGGCGTTGCTCGCGGACTTTCCCGTGCTCGTTCTCGACGAGCCCGCAGAGCATCTCGATCTGGCGACCGCGGATGCGCTCACCGCTGATCTGCTGGCCGCGACCGAGGGGCGTACGACGTTGCTGATCACGCATCGGCTGGCGGGGCTTGAGGCGGTCGACGAGGTGATCGTGCTGGATGACGGGTGTGTGGCGCAGCGCGGGGCGTACGCGGAGTTGGTGCGTGGGGAGGGGGCGTTGCGGGGGATGTTCGAGCGGGAGAGCCGGACGGAGCGGTTGGTCGGTGTGCGGTGAGGGTTGGTGCGGTGGTGGGTCGGCCGCGGGCTGTGGGGGCTGGTCGCGCAGTTCCTCGCGCCCCCAAGAAAGCCGGGCTGCCGTGCGCTCTGTGAGGAGGGTTCGGCTTTCCTTCGCAAAAGGGACTAATTAGGCTCTGTGTATGCCAGACGTGCCGAGTTCCGGTGGTGTCCCGGGTTCTGATGACGTGCCGCGGTTGCTGGAGGCGATGCGGGCGGTGGGGAGTGGGCTTGAGCTGCGGTCCACGTTGGAGCGGATCTGCGGGACCGCGGCGGAGCTGGCGGACGCGCGGTACGCGGCGATCGGGGTGGCGGCGGAGGACGGGGACGGGCTTGCCGAGTTCGTGTATCAGGGCGTCGACGGGGAGACGGCCCGGCTGATCGGACGCCTGCCGGACGGGCACGAGGGGCTCCTGGGGGAGCTCCTCCGCGAGTCCGAACCCGTGCGGCTCGCGGAGCCGACGGAAGACCCCCGGTCGTGCGGGTTCCCGGAGCACCATCCGCGAATGCGTGGCTTCCTCGGGGTGCCCATCCCTGTGCAGGGGGAGATCTTCGGCAACCTCTATCTGGCCGAGAAGCGCGGCGGAGAGCCGTTCGACGACCACGACCTCGACATGGTGCGCGTGCTGGCCGGGGAGGCGGGCATCGCCATCGGGAACGCGCGTCTCTACGAGGCCGCCAAGCAGCGCGAGCGCTGGATCGACGGATCCGTGGCCGTCACGACCGCGCTCCTGTCCGGCGGGGACGCCGACGAGGCCCTGCAGGTGGTCGCTGAACAGGCCCGCCGGCTCTCCGACTCGGCCGCCGGACTCGTACTGCTGCCCGCGGCCGAGGGCGGTCTGGAGATCGTCGCCGTGTCGTCCGAGCGGCCGTCGAAGGCGCTGGGCCTGGTCGTGCCCGCCGAGAACGAGGTGGTGGGCGAACTCCTCGCGGGAGAAGCCGTGTTCGTCGAGCACGCGGCAACCGACCCGCGCATGATCGGCGACCTCTCCGGCGGCTACGGGCCCACGATGCTTCTGCCCCTCCAGAGCGGTGGCCGCGTCATGGGAACCCTCGTGATGGCTCGCTGGGAGGGCGTGCGGCCGTTCTCGGAGACCGAGCGCAGCCTGGCGACGCAGTTCGCCTCGCAGGCCGCTCTGGCGCTGATGATGGCGGAGGCACAGCGTGATCGGGAGCGGCTCGCGGTCTACGAGGACCGCGACCGGATCGCCCGTGACCTGCACGACCTCGTCATCCAGAGGCTGTTCACCACCGGGATGATGCTGGAGAGCGCTCAGCGGAGGTCTGCCGTGCCCGAGGTGCGGCAGGGCGTGGGCAAGGCGGTGGACGAACTCGACGTCACCATCCAGGAGATCCGTACCGCCATCTTCGCGCTCCAGCAGGAACCGGCCGAGGTGCCGACAGGGCTGCGGACACGCGTGCTGCGCGAGGTCAAGATGGCGGCCGTGCCGCTCGGCTTCAAGCCGTCGCACCACTTCGTCGGTCCCGTCGACATGGTGGTCGGTGAACTCACGGCCAAGAACCTCATCGCGGCCCTCCGCGAGGCCCTGTCCAACGCCTTCCGGCACGCGGGGGCGACCCGTATCGACGTCACCGTGGACGCGACCGTACGACTGCCGGACGGGCGGCCCGGCGTACGGCTGACCGTCACGGACGACGGTGTCGGCATCCCCGAGGGCGGGCGGCGCAGCGGGCTCAAGAACCTGGCGCGACGGGCGGAGTCGCTGGGCGGGGACAGTTGGTACGGGCCGGGCAGCGGGGAGCATGGGGGTGGCGCGTCGGTGGTGTGGGAGGCGCCGTACTGAAGCGGCCCGGGTGCGGTCGGCCGGTCCGGGCGGCCACGCAAGGCGACCCGCCGAAGTTCCGTCGACCAGGCCCCTGTTCGGCTCAGTGGAGTGGTCCATCCGAGACAACCGGTCCCCCAGGTGTACGACTTGAACAGGACCGGAGCCGCCCGAGCGCGACACGATCCATGTCATGCGCTCACGTCGTCGCCATCCCCTGCTCGTCCCCGTGCTGCTGTGCGCGTCGGCCGTTCTGGTGGCCCAGCCCACCACGGCAGCGGGAGACGCCGACACCCGGGGCGGCCTGAGCGCCGAGGTGGTGCGGCTGTACGACGAGGCCTCACTGGCGACACAGCAGTACGAGGCGGGGCGCCGGGAGGCCGACGTGCAGCGGGGCCGGGCGCAGCGGCTGGAGCGGCTCCTCGCGCGTGAGCGACAGGACATCGCCGCGCTGCACGGGGACCTCGGCCGGATCGCGCGCGCCCAGTACCGAAGTGGCGGCGGACTCCCGCACACCGCGCAGATGCTGCTCGCGGAGAGCCCCGAGGAGCTGATGCGCGGTCAGCGTGCCGTCTGGCAGGCGGATCTGGCGGTCAACAACGCCGTCACCAAGAGCCGCCGGGCCGAGGCACGGCTCGCCGCCGACGAGGAGAAGGCGGCGTCGGCCTGGCAGACGCTGGAGCGACGCAACGGCGAACTCGCCAAGATCAAGCGGGGCATCGAGAAGAAACTGGAAGAGGCCCAGTGGACGCTCCAGGGGCAGGCGGACGCCTCGGTCGCGGCCGGCGCCTGCCGTGGCGCCGTCCGGCTCGACCAGCCGCGAACGCGCTTCGCGCAGCAATGGGTCGCGCCGGTGGAGACGTACAAACTCTCCTCGGGCTTCGGCAGCGGCGGTGATCGCTGGGCGAGCCGGCACACCGGGCAGGACTTCGCGGTGGACATCGGCACGCCGGTGCGGTCGGTGGGCGCGGGGCGGGTGGTGAAGGTGTCGTGCGGCGGCGCGTTCGGCATCGAGGTCGTGGTGAAACACGCGGGGGGCTACTACACCCAGTACGCCCACCTGGCCGCCGTCACCGTGGAACAGGGAGGGCGGGTCGCCGTGGGGCAGTGGATCGGCCAGTCGGGCACGACTGGCAACTCGACCGGGCCGCATCTGCACTTCGAGGTACGCCTGACGCCTCAGCTGGGATCGGGAGTCGATCCACGGAAGTGGCTGGCCACGCGGGGGGTTCGGCTGTAGATCGGGTCCAGGAGAGGGCTGGTGGGGGTGCTACGGGCGGGGGCGGTAAGGGGCAGGCGCCAGGACGCCGTCCCTTACCGGCACTCGGCGAGTGTCCGCTCGGCTACCGGCGCTCCGGGAGTGTCCGCTCGACTACTGGCGCTCCGCGAGTATCCGCTCGATCACGACGGCCACTCCGTCATCGTTGTTGGCGACCGTGCGACCGGAGGCCGCCGCGATCACGTCCGGGTGGGCGTTGCCCATCGCGTACGACGTGCCCGCCCAGGTGAGCATCTCCACGTCGTTGGGCATGTCCCCGAAGGCGACGACCTCCTCGTGCGAGATACCGCGCTCGGCGCAGCACAGTGCGAGCGTGCTGGCCTTGGAGACTCCGGGGCCGCTGATCTCCAGGAGCGCGCTCGGGCTGGAGCGGGTGACGTTGGCCCGGTCGCCGATGGCCAGGCGGGCCGTCATGAGGAAGTCGTCCGGGGCGATCTCGTGGTGGAAGGCGAGGATCTTGAGCACGGGCTCGTCGGCACCGGGCGCGTCCGGCGCCAGGAGCTTCTCGGCGGGCGCGAGGGTGTCGGGGGTCTCCATGTGCAGCTTCGGATACGCCGGCTCCTGGTAGAAGCCGTACGTCTGCTCGATTGCGAACACCGTGCCCGGCGCGGCGTCACGGAGCAGCCGTACCGCGTCGAGCGCGTTCTCCCGCGCCAGCTCCCGGACCTTGACGAAGCGGTGGGCGCCGGGGCCGCCGTGCAGGTCGACCACGGCGGCGCCGTTCCCGCAGATGGCGAGGCCATGACCGTGGACGTGGTCGCTGACGACGTCCATCCAGCGGGCGGGCCGCCCGGTCACGAAGAAGACCTCGATGCCCGCCTCCTCGGCGGCGGCCAGGGCGGCGATCGTGCGCGGCGAGACGGACTTGTCGTCGCGCAGCAGGGTGCCGTCGAGATCCGTGGCGATCAGCCGGGGCGGGAGAGTGGAGGCCGGGTTCCCGGGCCGTCGGGTCGCTGAGGTCACTTCCTCATTCTCCCGCATATGCGCGCACGGGCGTGCGGCGGTCCGCACATCTGAGTGACGCCTGGTCTCACCTGCACCTTTGTTCGTCCAGGGGCGTGGTGCGGCCATTCTGGAGGGAGCCCGGTGAAGGTCCGTCGAAACGGCCGCCCGATCGCCCGATCAGCCTTGGCAACGGGCCTTAGGAACGACCCTCGGGACCGGGCCTCGGGAACGGGCTTCAGGAACGAGGTGCCGGAGCGAGCCGTCAGCGCCAGGCGCCAGAGCCCCGTCCAGGATCTCAGCCGAGTTGCCCGACCGCCTCCATCGCGATGTGCTCGAAGACCTTCTCGTCCGCGGCGAAGGCCGGGTAGTCGGCGACGGGCCAGTGGATCACGATGTCGGTGAAGCCCAGCTCCATGTGCCGGCCCGCGAAGTCGACGAACGCGTCGAGGGACTCCAGCGGACGCGCGCGGTCCGGGGTGAAGCCGGTGAGCAGGACCTTGTCGAGTTCGTTCACGTCACGGCCGACCGTCTCGCACGCGGTGGCCAGCTTCTCTACCTGTCCGCGAATGGCCTGAACCGACTGCTCGGGCGTGCCCGTCTCGAACAGCTTCGGGTCGCCCGTCGTCACCCATGCCTGCCCGTACCCGGCGGCGAGCTTCAGCCCGCGCGGCCCGGTGGCGGCCACCGCGAAGGGCAGCCGGGGGCGCTGGACGCACCCGGGGATGTTGTAGGCCTCGCGCGCCGAATAGAACGTGCCGTCGTAGGAGACGGAGTCCTCGGTGAGCAGCCGGTCGAGCAGCGGTACGAACTCGCCGAAGCGGTCGGCCCGCTCGCGCGGCGTCCAGGGCTCCTCGCCGCTCTTCAGCAGCGTCGTGGCGTCGAAGCCGTTGCCGCCCGCGCCGACGCCCAGCGTGATCCGGCCACCGGAGATGTCGTCCAGCGCGATCAGTTCCTTGGCGAGGGTCACCGGATGCCGGAAGTTCGGGGAGGTCACCAGCGTGCCGAGGCGCAGCCGGTCGGTGGCTCCCGCGGCGGCGGTGAGCGTCGGTACGGCCCCGTACCAGGGACCCTCGCGGAACGTCCGCCACGACAGATGGTCGTACGTGAACGCGGTGTGGAACCCGAGCTGCTCGGCGCGCTGCCAGGCGGAACGCCCTCCCTCGTGCCAGCGGAGGTACGGCAGGATCACGGTGCTCAGGCGCAGACTCATGCCTCAGAGCCTAAGCGGAGCCGCGGGGCACGCCCCAAACGGCCGGTAGGCGGGCCCATGCAAGCCCGCGGGGCGGGTCTGGGCAAGCCCACGGGGACGGGCCCCGGACAAGCCCGCGGGGCGGGTCTGGGTAAGCCCGCGCCGATGAGTCCGGGCAAGCCCGCGGGGGCGGGTCCGGGCAAGCCCGCGCCGATAGGTCTGGGCAAGCCCAGGGGGATGGACCCGGGCCAGCCGCTGCGATGGGTTCGGGCCGGCCCGCGGGACGACCCGCGTCCGCTCAGTGCGGGGCGGGAAACCGCAGGTAGCGCGGGGGTACGGCGGCCGTGAGCCAGACCCCGTTGGCGCTCACCCGGAACTCGTGGCCGTCGCGGTGCATGGCGGCGGCGTCCACGGAGAGCACGACCGGACGGCCGCGGCGGGCGCCGACACGGGTCGCGGTCTCGCGGTCGGCCGAGAGGTGCACGTCGTGCCGGTTCATCGGCCGCAGCCCCTCGGCGCGGATCGCGT
Source organism: Streptomyces sp. NPDC058697 (assembly GCF_042715345.1). NCBI lineage: Bacteria > Bacillati > Actinomycetota > Actinomycetes > Kitasatosporales > Streptomycetaceae > Streptomyces > Streptomyces sp. NPDC058697. The sequence continues at coordinate 179,164 of NZ_JBHXSU010000009.1, read as the reverse complement.
CCAGGCTGTGGGCGACGGTCCCGTGGTAGAGGTACGCGGGCGGGGCCGCCGCCGCCAGGCCCAGGTCGACCTCGACGGAGTGGCCCTGGCTGGCGCGGATCCGCGAGCCGTCGATCGCGAAGCGCCGCTTGTCGTTGTTCGCGACCACGTGGTCGAGTTCGTCCCGGGTGAACCGGAATCCGTGCGCCGCCGCCGCGGCCATCAGCGTCTCGATCTCGACCCAGCCGGCCTCGTCGAGCGTGAGCCCGATCCGCTCGGGCTGATGCCGCAGGTGCTTCGAGAGGTACTTCGACACCTTCACGGTGCGTCTTTCGTCCATCCCGCCAGAGTGCCTGGCGAGACGCTCGTCACGCATTTGATTTTGACCCGGAGGTTTGATCCACAGCCAAGTGCGTTATCCACAGGGTCAGTTGGAGAATCTGTGGACAACTCGCCGACACTTTACGACGGTTCGTCAACTTTCCCAGGGTCGGCATGATTTGCGGCGAGCGCGTCCAAGGCACGGGCTCTGACCTCCCGTTCGGCGGCCACGGCGATGAACTCGGCAACGTTCTCCGCGCCGACGAGCCGCTCCACAGCGGACATTGTCTCCGCGGGGACGGCCACGGATCGCGTCTCATCCGCAGACACCGGGGGCTGCTCCGCACCGAGGTGCCGGCGCAGATGCCGGTTGGCGAACATCCGCATCGCCCGGGCGAGTTCGGCATCCACCGTCTGGCGTGCGAGCGGCCGCAGCCGTCGTACGAGCGCGGCCGCTTCGGCGGCATCCGCGTCGGTCGGCGGGTGCTCGCCGAGATAGCGGGCGAATACGTGCTCGCTGGTGAACTCCAGGAAGCGCGAGGCGATGTGCTCCACCTGGCCCCTCAACTCCCGCAGATGGCCCGAGATCGCGGACAGCGGGACGCCCGCCTCGTACAACTCCGCTGCCACGGCCAGCTCTTGGGGGCTCGGCACGAGGAACGTGTCCTCGCTCCCCGGAACGCGTTCGAGCACCCCGAGCTCGACGGCGTCGGCCACCGCCGTGTCGTCCGGGTGACCGCCGAACCGCTCGTCGAGCTCGGCCCGCGAGATACGGACCGCCTCCTCGTCCGTCCACGGCCCGTCGACCTCCGCGACCAGGCCGAGCACACCGCCGAGGCCCCGGCCCGCGTCCCAGGCCTCCAGGAGTTCCTTGATCGAGGCCAGCGTGTAGCCGCGGTCCAAGAGGTCGGCGATCTGCCGCAGCCGGGCCAGATGGGTGTCCGAGTACACGTTGGCGCGGCCGCGCCTCTCGGGCCGGGGGAGCAGCCCGCGGTCCTGGTAGGCACGGATCGTCCGGACCGTGGCACCGCTGTGGTGCGCCAGGTCCTCGATCCGGTACGCGACGCCGGCCGGCTCGTCGTCCACGATCCCCGCCCTCCCGAGTCCTCGTCGCCACCCGATACCGCTACCTGATACCGCTATCTGAACCGCCACCCGATACCGCCATCTGAACCGCTACCCGATCGCGGCTCTGCCGATCGCCCCCGCCGCCGTCCGGGCCGCGGGCGACTGCGCCAGATACTCGACCGCCCTGCGCATCGAGCCCTCCTGCGAAGGATGGTACGAGCGCCGCAGATAGCGCGGCACGGCGGAGCCGAGCTCCTTCCACGTGGGCAACAGCCCTTTGCGCACCGCCCGGTTGTGCTCGCCGAGCGAGTAGCGCAGCCGTCCGGCCAGCCGCGGGTCGTGACGTATGAGGTAGGCCGCGCCCCAGGCCCACATGTACAGCATCACGGGGGCGGTGACCGCCATGCCGGCGACCCTGCGCGCATACCGGGGAAGGCCCTCGCCGCCGCAGTGCTGGTACATGTCGAAGGCGACCGCGCGGTGCTCCACCTCCTCCGCGCCGTGCCAGCGCAGCAGGTCGAGCATGACCTCGTCGGCCCCGGCACGGTCGAGCCCCTCGGCGGCCAGCACCCAGTCGCCCAGGACGGCCGTGAACTGCTCGATCGCCGCGATCACCGAGAGCCGGAAGCGCAGCCACTCCCGGGCCGATATCCGTGCGCCGAGCGGCGGGGTCTCGCCGAGGATCCTCTGGAAGAGGTAGTCGACGTGCTTCGTGTATGCGGCCGTGTCGAGGTCCTGTGCGGCGAGGTGGTCCAGCACGTACGAGTGCTGCACGCTGTGCGTCGCCTCCTGGCCCATGAACCCCTTGACGTCCTTGAGGAGTTCGGGGTCGCGGACCAGCGGGAGGCCCTCCTTGAAGACCTTCACGAACCACCGCTCCCCCGCCGGCAGCAGCAGGTGCAGCACGTTGATGACGTGGGTCGCGGTCGGCTCGTCCGGTATCCAGTGGAGCGGGGTCTCCTCCCAGTCGAAGGACACCCGCCGCGGCGTGATCGGGTAATGGTCGCTCACGGTGGTGCCTTCATCGGTCACAGGGGTGGCTCCATTCGTGCGATCGCGCGCAGCGCTCTCGGCGTGAAGCGGGACATGAGGCGGCCGCCGCGCGCCTCCGCGGTCACGGGGACCACGGCCTGGTTGCGGACGACCGCGCGGAGCACGGCCTCGGCGACCTTCTCCGGCGGGTAGTTGCGCAGCCCGTACAGCCGGGCGGACTTCTTCTGGCGCCGCTTCTCCTCGTCGGCGTCGACCCCCGTGAAACGCGCGGTCGACGTGATGTTTGTGTTGATGAAGCCCGGGCAGATCGCCGTGACTCCGATGCCCTGCCCGGCCAGTTCGGCGCGCAGGCATTCGCTGAGCATCAGCACCGCCGCCTTCGAGGTGCTGTAGGCGGGCAGCGTCCGGGAGGGCAGATACGCGGCCGCGGACGCCGTGTTGACGATGTGGCCGCCCTGTCCGCGCTCGGCCATCTGCTTCCCGAAGAGCCGGCAGCCGTGGATCACGCCCCACAGGTTGACGTCGAGGACGGTGCGCCAGTCCGCCGCGGTCGTGTCGAGGAACGAGCCGGACAGGCCGATCCCGGCGTTGTTCACCAGGACGTCGACCACCCCGTACTCCGCGGCGACCTTCTCGGCGAGCTTCTCCATGGCCTGCTCGTCGGAGACGTCCACCGTCTCGGCCCAGGCCTGAGGGGCACCGATGAGCCGGGACAGCTCCGCGGTGCGGGCCGCGCTCTCCGCGTCCCGGTCGACGGCCACCACGCGTGCGCCGGCCTCGGCGAACGCGAAGGCGGTGGCCCGCCCGATACCGCTGCCCGCACCGGTGACCAGCACCAACTGCCCGCCGAAGCGGTCGGCGTACGGGCCTGTCGCCGCCGGTGCGGTCCTGCCGCCCTCGGTGGTGGTCACGAACTCGGTGATCCAGGCGGCCAGTTGGTCCGGGCGGGTGCGCGGGATCCAGTGCTTGGCCGGGAGCGTGCGGCGCGTCAACTGCGGGGCCCACAGCTCCAGCTCGTCGTAGAGCTTCTCCGACAGGAACACGTCCCCCAGTGGCGTGATGAGCTGCACGGGCGCGTGTGCGTACGCGTCGGCGCGCGGCCTGCGCAGCCGGGCCCGTACGTTGTCCCGGTACAGCCAGGCGCCGTGCGCGGCGTCCGTGGGCAGCGACGAGGTCGGATAGTCGCCCCCGGGGACCTTCTCCAACCGCCGCAGGATCTTCGGCCACTGCTTTCCCAGGGGGCCGCGCCAGGCGAGTTCGGGCAGTACCGGGGTGTGCAGCAGGTACACGTACCAGGACTTGGCGCCCTGGCCGAGGAGTTGGCCGACCCTGCGGGGCGTCGGGCGGGACACGCGCTTCTTGATCCAGTGTCCGAAGTGGTCGAGGGAGGGCCCCGACATCGACGTGAAGGAGGCGATCCGCCCCTCGGTGCGCTTGACCGTGGTGAACTCCCAGGCCTGGACCGAGCCCCAGTCGTGGCCCACCAGGTGGACGGGACTGTCCGGGCTGACCGCGTCCGCGACCGCCAGGAAGTCGTCCGTCAGCTTCTCCAGCGTGAACCCGCCGCGCAGCGGCTGCGGCGCAGACGACCGGCCGTGGCCGCGCACGTCGTACAGCACGACATGGAAGCGCCCGGCCAGACGAGCGGCGACCTCGGACCACACCTCCTTGGAGTCCGGATAGCCGTGCACGAGCATCACCGTGGGCTGCGCCGGGTCGCCCAGTTCGGCGACACACAGCTCGACCCCGCCCGTACGCACCCAGCGCTCACGCGCACCCTCAAGCGTCACTTGTCCTCCGCCCAGCGCCGCACGTGCGGCAGATCGTCGTCCAGCCAGAAGGCGCTCTGCTCGGGGTCCTTCGAGTTGGTGACCACCAGGATCTCCTCGAACTTCGCGCCCGTGCCCCGGAATCCGAGGTGCGGCTCGACCGCCCACAGGCCGGGCCGGGGAGGGTGGTCGGAGAACCTGTACGGCGACCACAGCGGGGACCAGCCGTCACGGTGACCGTGGATCGCGTCGCTCGCCAGGCCCTTGAGCGACTGCGTGCCGAACCCGAACAGATGCGGTGACCAGCGCCGTTCCCTGACCCGGTCGACCTTGTGCGCGATCACCCCGAAGGGATACGCCCGGTGCCGGTTCGCGTAGCCCTGGCGGACCATGAGCAGGTCCACGTCCTGGTAGATCTCGCGCAGCGGGCGCCGCTCGCGCACCTCCCGCAGGATCAGCTCGCGGTGGGCCTCCAGGTCGGCGAGGAGCCTGTCCTGCAGCGGGTTGGGCCCCAGCGAGCCGGAGTACCCGATGTCCGCGGTGAAGCCCTTGTACACCGGCGCCATGTCGAGGATGAACGGCATCCCCGCCTCCAGGCGCCGGTTGGTGGGGAAGAACTGCAGCGGGATCCGGAAGTCCACGAACGCCGTACGGTCCCCGAACCAGGCGAAGGGCAGATGGAACCAGTCCCGTACGCCGCGCTCGCGCAGCCACTCGCGCTGCATCCGCGCCGCCTCGCGCTCGGTCACGCCCGGCTTCAGCTGCGCCGCGACCGCCTCCGCGCATTCGTACGTGAGCCGCTGCACCTCTCTGAACCCCCGCAGTTCCGCGGTGGGTCCGCCGCCCTTCCCCGAAGAAGTCCCTGGTGAAGCCGTTGCCGCTGCCACTGCCGAGGTCATGCCACCGTCCGTCCCACGCCGACTGCCGTACACGCCCGCAACTTGACACTGATGAATGTGACAATTGTTGGAGGCTGCGTCAATAGGCGTGCACGCGACCTGTGGACAACCGGGCCGCTGTGGACAACCGGCCCCGACGGCCGACCCGATGGGGACAATCGGGTCGAGACGGGCCCCGCGTGATGCCGGTCGTCCGCCGCCGGTTGTTCGACCTCAGGGGGACCCCTACGGGCCCGTAATACCCGAGAGGGACGCCGATACAGCTCCCAGGGTTGACGACCACTGTGGTCTGCGCCACTACCTTCGAAATGTGACTGTGATCGCGACCGAAAGCCTGAGCAAGCGGTTCCCGAGGGTGACCGCTCTTGACCGGCTCTCCGTGGACGTCGGGCCCGGTGTGACCGGACTCGTCGGAGCCAACGGAGCCGGCAAGTCCACACTGATCAAGATCCTGCTGGGTCTGTCCCCCGCCACCGAGGGCCGCGCCGAAGTGCTCGGACTCGATGTCGCCACCAAGGGCGGCGACATCCGTGAGCGCGTCGGGTACATGCCGGAGCACGACTGCCTGCCGCCCGACGTCTCGGCCACCGAGTTCGTCGTCCACATGGCGCGCATGTCCGGCCTGCCTCCGACGGCGGCCCGCGAGCGCACCGCGGACACGCTGCGCCACGTCGGCCTCTACGAGGAGCGCTACCGCCCCATCGGCGGCTACTCGACGGGCATGAAGCAGCGAGTGAAACTCGCCCAGGCGCTGGTCCACGACCCGCAGCTGGTCTTCCTGGACGAGCCGACGAACGGCCTGGACCCGGTCGGCCGTGACGAGATGCTCGGCCTGATCCGCCGTATCCACACGGACTTCGGCATCTCCGTCCTGGTCACCTCGCACCTCCTCGGCGAGCTGGAACGCACCTGCGACCACGTCGTGGTCGTCGACGGCGGCAAGCTCCTGCGGTCCAGCTCCACCACGGACTTCACGCAGAGCACGGCGATACTCGCGATCGAGGTCACCGACACCGACGAGCACCCGGACGGCACCCGCGCGGTGCGCGACGTGCTCCACGCGCGCGGGATCGACACCCACGACGGCAGCGGACTGCCCGGCGCGGGCCACATCCTCCTGCTCACGGCGGAGGGCGAGGAGACGTACGACGTCGTACGGGACGTCGTCGCAGACCTGGGCCTCGGTCTGGTGCGCATGGAGCAGCGCAGGCACCACATCTCGGAGGTCTTCAAGGACAGCGACGAGCAGGCTCTCCAAGGCGGCGACGAACAGCGGAAGGAGGCGGTCGGCCATGGCGGTTGAGCAGCCCCCGGCACAGACCTCGGCCCAGGCCACGGCCCCGGCCCGCCCGGGCGAGCAGACCCGGATCCACAACATCGGCTACCGCAACTACGACGGCCCGCGCCTGGGCCGCGCGTACGCCCGCCGTTCGCTCTACTCGCAGTCCCTGCGCGGCGCCTACGGCCTCGGCCGCTCGGTGAAGTCCAAGGTGCTGCCGATGCTGCTCTTCGTGGTCATGTGCGTCCCCGCGCTGATCATGGTCGCGGTCGCCGTCGCCACCAAGGCGAAGGACCTGCCCGTCGACTACACGAGCTACGCGGTCATCATGCAGGCCGTCATCGGCCTGTACGTCGCCTCCCAGGGACCGCAGGCCGTCTCAAGGGACCTGCGCTTCAAGACCGTGCCGCTGTACTTCTCGCGCCCCATCGAGACCGCCGACTACGTCCGCGCCAAGTACGCGGCGCTGGCCTCGGCACTGTTCATGCTCACCGCCGCACCACTGCTCGTGCTGTACGTGGGCGCGCTGCTGGCCAAGCTCGACTTCTCCGACCAGACCAAGGGTTTCGCACAAGGGCTCGTCTCCGTGGCACTGCTCTCTCTCCTCTTCGCCGGCATCGGCCTGGTCATCTCGGCGGTCACGCCCCGGCGCGGCTTCGGCATCGCCGCCGTCATCGCCGTACTGACCATCTCCTACGGAGCCGTCTCCACCGTCCAGGCCATCGCCCACTCGCAGGACAGCACCTCGGCGATCCCCTGGCTCGGCCTCTTCTCACCCATCACGCTCATCGACGGCGTACAGACCGCCTTCCTCGGCGCGTCGTCCTCGTACCCCGGCGAGGTGGGCCCCTCGTCCGGACAGGGCGTCGTCTTCCTCCTCGTCACCCTGGGACTCATCGCCGGTTGCTACGGCCTGCTGATGCGCCGCTACCGAAAGGTCGGACTGTGACCACGCTCACCATCGACCACGTGTCGCGCTGGTTCGGCAACGTGGTGGCCGTCAACGACGTCACCATGACGATCGGCCCCGGCGTCACCGGCCTGCTCGGTCCGAACGGCGCGGGAAAGTCCACCCTCATCAACATGATGGGCGGCTTCCTGGCCCCCTCCACGGGCAGCGTCACGCTCGACGGCCAGGCGACCTGGCGCAACGAACAGATCTACAAGCAGATCGGCATCGTGCCCGAGCGCGAGGCGATGTACGACTTCCTCACGGGCCGCGAATTCGTCGTAGCCAACGCCGAGTTGCACGGCCTCGGCGACAAGGCCGCCCAGCGGGCCCTCGCCACGGTCCAGATGGAGTACGCGCAGGACCGCAAGATCTCCACGTACTCCAAGGGCATGCGCCAGCGCGTGAAGATGGCCTCGGCGCTCGTCCACAACCCGTCCCTGCTGCTCCTCGACGAGCCCTTCAACGGCATGGACCCGCGCCAGCGCATGCAGCTCATGGACCTGCTGCGGCGCATGGGCGACGAGGGCCGTACGGTCCTCTTCTCGTCCCACATCCTCGAAGAGGTCGAGCAGCTCGCCTCGCACATCGAGGTGGTCGTCGCCGGACGACACGCGGCGAGCGGCGACTTCCGCCGGATCCGCCGTCTGATGACCGACCGACCGCACCGCTATCTGGTGCGTTCCAGCGACGACCGTGCCCTCGCGGCCGCGCTCATCGCCGACCCGTCGACGTCCGGTATCGAAGTGGACCTCCAGGAGGGCGCGTTGCGCATCCAGGCGGTCGACTTCCCACGCTTCACGGCACTGCTGCCGCGGGTGGCCCGTGACCACGGCATCCGGCTGCTCACGGTCTCGCCGTCCGACGAGTCCCTCGAGTCCGTCTTCTCGTATCTCGTCGCGGCGTAGGAGGCCAAGATGTACGACCCCACAGTCGCCCGGCTCACCTACCGCGGCCTGCTCGGCCGCCGCCGGGCCCTCATCCTGGGCGCCCTGCCCGCCCTGCTGATCGTCATCTCCGTGGCCGTTCGCGCCTTCACGGGCGCCGACGACCAGGTGGCCTCGGACGTCCTCGGCGGGTTCGCGCTCGCCACGATGGTGCCCATCATCGGCGTCATCGCGGGCACCGGCGCGATCGGCCCCGAGATCGACGACGGATCGGTCGTCTACCTGCTCGCCAAGCCGGTCAAACGCCCCACGATCATCTTCACCAAGCTGATCGTCGCCATAGCCGTCACCATGGCGTTCTCGGCGATCCCGACGTTCCTCGCGGGAATGATCCTCAACGGCAACGGCCAGCAGATCGCCGTCGCCTACACGGTGGCCGCGCTGGTCGCCTCCATCGCGTACGCGGCGATGTTCCTGCTCCTGGGCACCATCACGCGGCATGCGGTCGTCTTCGGACTCGTCTACGCCCTTGTCTGGGAGACCCTCTTCGGGTCCCTGGTCTCCGGGGCACGCACGCTCAGCGTCCAGCAGTGGTCCCTCGCCATCGCCCAGAAGGTGTCCGGCGGCGACCTCGTCACGTCGGACGTCGGGCTGACCACGGGGACGGTGCTGCTGGTCGTGGTGACCGTCGCCGCCACCTGGTTCGCCGGGCAGAAGCTGCGGTCGCTGACGCTGGCCGGCGAGGAGTAACCGCTCCGGGGAGTCGGGGCGGCTCCACGCGCGCGTGACCGGACGTTCCGGGGCTCGCGCGCGTGGAGCCACTTTTGATCTTGAGATCGGCTTTACACGCAGAACGGCACACTTGCTCGAGGGGATGCACAGCGAGGAGGAACGGGGATGGCAGCGCAGGCACCACGGAGCGAAGGACAGGGCCCGGGCGACGGTCAGGGCCAGGGGGCGCCCGAGGACGACTGGGACGAGCTCGTCCTGGACGACGACTTCATACGGTCCGCCGACACGGCCGAGCCGTCCGCGCGCGCCCGGATGCTCGCGGCCCGCTGGCGCGACGGCGGACCCGACCCGCAGCCCTGGCGCTCCGACGAGCCGCCCGCGGGCTGGTTCTTCAGCAAGGCACGGCGCCGCAGGTGGCGTCGCCGGTAGCCGCTCCGGTCGACTTCCACCGGCCGGCCCTGCCGGACGCCCCCTTTCGGGCGCCCCCCCGGCCGGGCGCCCCCCCCGGCCGGGCGCCCCCCGGCCGGGCGCCCCCCGGCCGGGCGTCCTCCGCCCGTCGCTCCTGCAGGACACCTTCCGCTCGGCGCCTTCCGCAGGCGTTCCCTGTAGGGCGCCCTTCGTCGGCGCCACCCTCCGCGCGGCGTCTTCCGACGGGTGCCGTGCTCTGCCGGGTGCCGTGCTCGGCCGGTGATTTATTCGGTGGCGTCCAACTCGGCGTACGGGCACAGTGGTTATGTCCAGGTCGCCGGGTTCCTCCGGCGCCACGATCCGGGAGAGGAGCGCGACGATGCCCGTCAGTAGCAGTTCGTCGAGCTCCCAGCAGGGCAGCCGGCGGGATCCGGAGTAGTTACCCCTCCGTCGAGTCCGCCCCACACGGGGAGCTGCCCGGGGCGGCCGCTTCGAGCGCGCACATTGGCGCGGGCCGCCCACCCGGAGGATTGGCCGAGCGGTAAGGCACCGGCTTGCTAAGCCGTGGTCGGGGTTGACCCCCCGCGCGTGTTCGATCCACGCATCCTCCGCCAGACGCTGTCGCTGTGACTCGGCGGCGTTCGAGACGCCGCTCCGCGGCGAGATTCCTCGCCGCCCGCCGCGCCGCCGCCCGCCGTCCGCCCCTTCGCCCCCTTGGGGCGGGGCTCAGCGTGTGCTGCAGTCGATTCCTCCGGCAACCTCTCCGGCAGCGCCGGGGGTGGGCGGGGGCGCTAGCCCAGCAACCTCTCCAGCACCACCGCGATGCCGTCGTCCTCGTTCGACAACGTCATCTCGTCCGCCACGGCCTTGAGTTCGTCATGGGCGTTGGCCATTGCCACGCCGTGGGCCGACCACGCGAACATCGGGATGTCGTTCGGCATGTCACCGAAGGCGATCGTGTCGGCGGCCTTCACACCCAGGCGGCGGGCCGCCAGGGAAAGGCCCGTGGCCTTGGACAGGCCGAGGGGGAGGACCTCGACGATGCCCTCGCCCGCCATCACGACGCTCACCAGACCGCCGGCCGCCGCTCGCGCCGCGGCCGCCAGCTCGTCGTCGGTGAGCTCGGGATGCTGGATGTACATCTTGGTCAGGGGCGCGGCCCAGAGCTCCGCGACATCGGTGAACGGGACGGCCTCCAGCTGGCCCAGCACCCGGTAGCCGGGGCCGATCAGGACATCCCCGTCGACGCCGTCGCGGCTCGCGGCGACGGCCAGCGGGCCGACCTCCGCCTCGATCTTGGCCAGCGCGAGACCGGCCACCTGCCGGTCCAGGGTCACCGACGTGAGCAGGCGGTGCGCTCCGGCGTCGTACAGCTGCGCGCCCTGGCCGCACACCGCGAGTCCCTCGTATCCGAGTTCGTCGAGGATGTGGCGCGTCCAGGGCACCGCGCGGCCGGTGACGACGAGGTGCGCGGCGCCCGCCACGGTGGCCGCGGCGAGCGCCTCACGCGTGCGCTCCGAGACCGTGTCGTCGGAGCGCAGCAACGTTCCGTCGAGATCGGTCGCGACGAGCTTGTAGGGGAACGCTCCGGTGCCCCCGGAGTCCCCGGTCGACGTGGTCGAGCCGGTCGGGGCCGTCGGCCCAGTGGTGCCGGTCACTTGGAGATCGGCTCCAGCACCTCACGGCCGCCCAGATACGGACGCAGCACCTCGGGAACCCGTACGGAACCGTCGGCCAGCTGGTGGTTCTCCAGGATCGCCACGATCGTGCGCGGTACGGCGCACAGCGTGCCGTTCAGCGTCGCGAGCGGCTGCACCTTGTTCTTGCCGTCGCTGGTGTCGCGCATCCGCACGGACAGGCGGCGGGCCTGGAAGCCGTCGCAGTTCGAGGCCGAGGTCAGCTCGCGGTACTTGCCCTGGGTCGGGATCCACGCCTCGCAGTCGAACTTGCGCGAGGCGGACGAACCCAGGTCGGCCGACGCCACGTCGATGACCTGGAAGGGCAGCTCAAGTCCGGTCAGCCACTGCTTCTCCCACTCCAGGAGCCGCTGGTGCTCGTTCTCGGCGTCCTCGGGGTTCACGTACGAGAACATCTCGACCTTGTCGAACTGGTGCACGCGGAAGATGCCCCGGGTGTCCTTGCCGTACGTGCCGGCCTCGCGGCGGAAGCACGGCGAGAAGCCCGCGTAGCGCAGGGGCAGCTTGTCGGCGTCGAGGATCTCGTCCATGTGGTACGCGGCGAGGGGGACCTCGGAGGTGCCGACCAGGTAGAAGTCGTCCTTCTCCAGGTGGTACACGTTCTCCGCGGCCTGGCCGAGGAAGCCGGTGCCCTCCATGGCGCGCGGGCGGACCAGCGCCGGGGTCAGCATCGGGATGAAGCCGGCCTCGGTGGCCTGCGCGATCGCCGCGTTGACGAGGGCGAGCTCCAGGAGCGCGCCGACACCCGTCAGGTAGTAGAACCGCGAGCCGGACACCTTGGCGCCGCGCTCGACGTCGATGGCCCCCAGCGCCTCGCCGAGCTCCAGGTGGTCCTTGGGCTCGAAGCCCTCGGCGCCGAAGTCGCGGATGGTCCCGTGCGTCTCGAGGACGACGAAGTCCTCCTCGCCGCCGACCGGGACGTCGGGGTGCACGAGGTTTCCCAGCTGGAGCAGGAGGCGCTTGGTCTCCTCGTCGGCCTCGTGCTGCTCGGCGTCGGCCGCCTTGACGTCGGAGGCGAGCTGGCCGGCCTTCTTCAGCAGCTCGGCCTTCTCGTCCGCCGAGGCCTTGGGGATCAGCTTGCCGAGCGCCTTCTGCTCGGAACGGAGCTCGTCGAAACGGACGCCGGACGACCTGCGCCGCTCGTCGGCGGAGAGGAGGGCGTCGACAACGGCGACGTCCTCTCCACGGGCGCGCTGGGAGGCGCGAACACGGTCGGGGTCCTCACGAAGCAGGCGAAGGTCAATCACCCCACAAGGCTACCGGTGCGGGGTTCCGACTCACGACTCGGTATTCCGTTCTGTCGCTTCTGTCACGTATTGGGGGAATTGATGAGGCGCTTCAATGGGCGTCAATGAAAAGAGAGCGGCTCCCTGGAACGGGGCAGGTGGGATTCGGTCGGTTGACTCGATTCCCTTGTGGAGAACGGGACTTGAGAACTGGGTTGTCCACAGAAATCCACACCCCGGAAAAGTTATCCACAGGCTGTGCGAAAGATCTGTGGACATCGGAAGTGATCGTTCCCAAGGCTGTGTGCAGGGCCAGGAATTCCCGGACCAAACCCTCCCTACATGCACTTTCGAGTGGAAATGGTTCGCTCTATGGGATTGGCCAACAGAAACGGGTGGACGAAGGGTGACCGATGGGGCTGTGGACGGACTTGTGGGCTGTGGGCCGATTTGTCGACTGAGTCGCGCTTCGTTGTCGACTTGTCCCCAGGTCGAGAAGCGCGCCTGTGGATAACTTCTGTGGACAGAGACAATCTGCAGGTAGGACCGGCCGGAACGGCGCGGTGGAGCCGACGGCTCCGCCTGGGAAACCGCCCGGAGGACGGCCAGTGGCTGCCGGGTTGCCAACGGGTGTCCGCTCGGCAGCGGCAGCCGTGAGAGAAGCCTGCTCCGCGAGCCGAGTCCAGCAAGCCCCGTTCAGTGAACCCCGTTCAACGAACTCCGCTCAGCGAACCCCGCCAAAAGGCCGAGCTCGGCAAAGCCCGCTCAACAAGGCCCGCCCAGCAGACCCTGCTCGGCAAAGCCCGCCCAGCAAGGCTGCTCAGCCAAGCCCGTTCAGCAAGCCGCGCAGAGTAAGTTCGCAGAGCAGGCCGCACTGAGCAGGCCGAGCAGAGCAAGCCCCGCTCAGTGACCCGCAGGGCAAACCCCGCCTAGAACCGGCCGTCCTGGCAGCGTGCCAGCCAGTCCGAGGCTGCCGCGAACTCGCTGTCCGACGTACCGGCCCGCGGCGCGCGTACGTCCTTGGGGTCGACGTCGGCCTGCGGATAGGACCCGAGGAACCGCACCTGCGGGCAGATCCGCTTGAGGCCCATCAGCGCCTCGCCGACACGGCGGTCCGCGATGTGGCCCTCGGCGTCGATGGCGAAGCAGTAGTTGCCGATGCCCTCGCCGGTCGGCCGGGACTGCAGCAGCATCAGGTTGATCCCGCGGACGGCGAACTCCTGGAGGAGTTCGAGCAGGGCACCCGGGTGGTCGTCGCGCTGCCAGATGACCACGGAGGTCTTGTCCGCTCCGGTCGGCGCCGCGGGCCGGGCGGGCCTGCCCACCAGGACGAACCGGGTCTGCGCGTTCTCCGCGTCGTGGATCCCCGTCTCCAGGGCCTTGAGGCCGTACCGCTCCGCCGCGAACTCGCCCGCGAAGGCCGCGTCGTAGCGCCCCTCCTGCACGAGACGGGCGCCGTCCGCGTTGGAGGCCGCCGACTCCCAGATGACGTCCGGGAGGTTGTTCTTCATCCAGTTGCGGACCTGCGGCTGCGCGGCCGGGTGCGCGCTGACCGTCTTGATCTCCGACAGCTTCGTGCCCGGGCGGACCAGCAGCGCGAAGGTGATCGAGAGAAGGACCTCGCGGTAGATCATCAGCGGTTCGCCGACGGCCAGTTCGTCGACCGTGGTGGTGATGCCGCCCTCGACGGAGTTCTCGATCGGTACGAACGCGGCCTCGGCCTCGCCGGCCCGGACCGCGTCGAGTGCGGCGGGCACGGACACCATCGGGATGAGCTGCCGGGTGGCCGACTCCGGAAGAGTCCGCAGAGCGACTTCGGTGAAGGTGCCCTCGGGGCCGAGATACGCGTAGCTGGCTGGCATGGCCTCACCCTAATGGGCCTTGTGCGGCCCGGCTCCCGCTTCCGGTCCCAGCCGTTCCAGCCGCCCGGGCCGCCTCAGCCGCCTCAGCGGGCGGATCTCACCCCTCCAGCAACTTCTGCCCCACGTACTCCCCCTCCGCCGCCCCGCCCGGCACCGCGAACAGGCCGCTCGACTCGTGCCGGATGTATGTGGACAGCGCGTCACCGCGGTCGAGCTTGCGCTGCACCGGTACGAAGCCTCGCAGCGGGTCGGCCTGCCAGCAGACGAAGAGCAGCCCCGCGTCCGGGACACCGTCCGCGTCGATGCCGTCGTGGAAGGAGAACGGCCTGCGGAGCATCGCGGCGCCGCCGTTCTCGTCGGGCCGGGTGATACGGGAATGGGCGTTGATGGGGACGACGAGCCCGCCGTCGGCGTCGGTCTTCTCCAGATCCATCTCGGTCGTCTCGGTGCCGCCGGAGAGCGGTGCCCCGGTGGCCTTCCGCCGCCCGATCACGTCCTCCTGGGCCTTGACCGAGAGCGTCTCCCAGTCGTCGAGGAGCATGCGGATACGGCGTACGACGGCGTACGAGCCGCCCGCCATCCACGACGGGTCGCCCGCCTCGGGCACGAAGATCCGCCGGTCGAAGTCGGACTCCGACGGCTTGGGATTGCGCGTGCCGTCGATCTGCCCCATCAGGTTGCGGGCCGTCATGGGCTGGGAGGTGGCTCCCGGCGTGCGGTTGAAGCCGTTCATCTGCCAGCGCACCTTCGCCGCCTGTCCCGCGTCCTTCTGGATCGCGCGCAGGGCATGGAACGCGACGAGGGAGTCGTTCGAGCCGATCTGCACCCACAGGTCGCCGTTGCTGCGGGCCTTGTCCAGGTGGTCAGAGGAGAAGTCGGGCAGCGGGTCGAGGGCGATCGGCCGCTGCTTCTCCAGTCCCGTACGGGCGAAGAAGCTGTGGCCGAAGCCGAAGGTGACCGTGAGGGACGAGGGTCCGGCGTCGCGTGCCACGTCCGTGTCGGCGCTCGCGGACGCCTCGCCCGCCATCAGCCGCTTGGCCGTCGTCGACCAGCGCCGCAGCAGCGCGGCCGCCTCCTTGCGGCCGGCGCCCGCCGCGAGATCGAAGGCGACCAGGTGGCCGCGGGCCTGCAGCGCGGTCGTGATGCCGGGCTGATGTTTCCCGTGAAACATCACCTCGTCCGCGCCGAGCGAGCTGAGGAGCGCCGTCCGGTCGGCGGAGGGCGCCGCCGCGTATCCGGCGGCCCCGCCCGCGGCGCCGAGCGCGAGCCCGGTGGCACCGGCGGTACCGAGCAGGCGGCGCCGCGAAATGACGCTCTTGGAGGGGGTCTCTTCGGAAACGGCCCCCCTAGGAGGGGCATTTTCGGAAGAGGCCCCCTTGGGAGTGGACTTGGAGGAGGCGGCGGCCTTCTTGGAGACGCGCTTCTGAGGAGGTGCCCCTTCGACAGGGGCACCCGGGGAGGACGTCTCCGGAGTGGACTGTTCAGCCATGGTCTCGTTCAGCCGATCTGCGCGTTCTTGTCCACGGTCACCTGGTCGATGTCGGAGGTCCGGACCGTCACCGCGATCGCCCAGTTGCCCGCCATCGGGATCTGTACCCCGCTCGCCGTCCAGTGTCCGGTGGCGATCCGGTCGGGGACCACGGGCAGCGGTCCGATGTCCTTCGCCTTGAGGGTGAAGGAGACCTTGACCTCGGGGATGTCGAAGGCCTTGCCGTTCGGCCGCTGTACGTAGACGTGCATGTCGTTGCCGCCGACGCGGGCCGGGTCGATCTCGACACGCGCGAGGCCCTTGCCGTCCTTGCCGCCCGTGTCGAACGGGATGTCCACGGCCAGTGCCCCGGTGGCCTCCTGCGAGCTGGCGGCGGTGGCGGCCTCGGCCTCCTCCACCGTGCGTCCGGGCTCGGTGGACGTCAGCACCGTCGTGACGGCCAGCAGGACCACCGCGACGCCTGCCTCGGCGAGCACCGAGCGGCGCAGGCCCGAGCGGAGCGGATCGGCGTCCCGCTGGCGCTTGTCGCGCGCGGTGGCCACCGCGGCCCGCTGCCGGGCCAGTTGGGTGGCCCGCTTGCCGTCACCGACACCCGCGGACGCGGCGGCCGGCTCCTTCTCGTCCTCGGACTCGCGGTCCTCCTCCGAGGTCGCCGCGGAGGTCTTCGCGGAGGTCTTCGCCGAAGCCTTCGCGGAGCTCGCTGCGGAAGTCTTGGCCGGGGCCTTGGCAGAAGCCTTGGAAGAGGTCTTCGCGGTGGCCTTGACCGGCGTGGCCGCCGAGGTCTTCACGGCCTTCGCGGCCGGTGCCTGCGACAACTGCGCCGTCCAGCGCCGCGATATCCACGCGATACCGACGAGGACGACCACCAGGCCGATCTTGACCAGCAGCAGCTGCCCGTACGAGGTCCCGGTGAACGCGGACCAGGAGCCGAGCTGTCGCCACGACTGGTAGATGCCCGTCGCGGCCAGCACGGCCACGCTGCCGAACGCGATGCGGGAGAAGCGGCGTACGGCGGACGCCTCGATGGACGGCGCGCGGTAGAGCGCCACGAGCAGCGTCGACAGGCCGCCCAGCCAGACGGCGACGGCGAGCAGGTGCAGCACGTCGACGGGCATCGAGATTCCGGTCTGGATACCGGTCGAGGCGTGCTCGGCCATGGCCCAGGTCGCGGCCAGACCCGCCGCCACGACGAACCCGCCGATGGCGAGCCCGAAGGTCAGATCGCCCTTCTCCTCGTCGTCCTCGCGCTTTTCGTACGCTCCGAAGAGCACGGCGATGAACAGGGCGCCCGCGGCGAGCAGCAGCAGGCGCGAAACCAGTGCCGCGCCCGTCTTGGTCTGCAGCACATCGCTGAGCAGGGCCAGGTCGAAGATGTCCCCGACCTTCCCGGAGCCGGTGTACGAGCCGCGCAGCAGCAGCATGGCGAGCGTGGCCCCGGTCAGCGCGAGCCACCCGGAGACCACGAGCCGCTGCACAGACCGCTCACCGGTACCCCGCTGCCAGCAGGCCAGCACGAAGGCCGCGCCGCCGACGAGCAGGATGAAGCCCGCGTACGAGAGATAGCGCGCGAAGCCGTAGAGCCAGCCCACCACTCCGCCGCCGGCCTCCTGGTCGGAGACGGAGACGGACGTCGTCGAGGGGGCCCCGATGGAGAAGGTGAAGGCACCGGAGACGGGGTGGCTGTCCGCCGACACCACCTGGTAGGTGACGGTGAACGTGCCGTCCGGCAGACCCGAGTGCAGCTTCACGGAGTACGTGTTCGTGCCCTGCTCGCTGGTCTTCCCGGTGTCGACGCGCTTGCCCTTGGGGTCGAGCACGCGCACCGAGCCGTCGGACATCGCGACACCCTCGGAGAAGGTGAGCGACACCTGGGCCGGCGCCTCCTTGACCACCGATCCCTGCTGGGGGTCGCTCGCCGTCAGGGCGGCGTGCGCGGAGACGGGCGCCGACCCGGCGAGGAGCGCGCCGATGACGGCGAGGAGCAGCAACAGCAGCGTCCGGACGCGGGGAGCGATGGTCTGACTCACGGTTGGTCCCTCCCTCAGTGGTGAGACGTCGAGGACGACTGCGTGGACGACTGCAGGGACGACTTGGTGGTCGTCGCCGGCCGGTAGGTGGGGGACTTCACCGGCATCTCGACCTTCATCGGCCCGGACTTGGTGAAGTGCAGCTCCAGGGACACCTTTTCGCCCTCCTTCGGCTTGCTCTTCAGCTTCTCGAACATGAGGTGGTTGCCGCCGCTCTCCAGGACGAGCTTCCCGTGACCGGGGACGTCGAGGTTCTTGACCTCGGTCATCGACTGCCCGGACGTCGCGTGGAGGGTGACCTCGCCGGCGATGTCGCTGGTGACGGAGGACAGCCTGTCGTCGGCTCCGCCGGCGTTGGCGACGACCAGGAAACCGGCCGCCATGGAGTCCGAGACCGGCTGCGGCATGTAGACCGAGCCGACGGACAGTTCGGGTTCCGAGGAGCCCGGGTCCGAGTCGCCGCAGCCCGCGAGGGCCAGGGCGGCGGCCATGACGAGGGCGGCCGCCGCAGCTCCCGTCGACACCTTGGCGGACGGCGTACGACGCGTCACGGCTTCTCGCCCTTGATCAGCTTGGGGAGGTCCTTGGTGTAGTCGTCGACGGTGGCGTCCTCGCCGTACAGCACGTAACCGCCGTCGGTCTTCGGGGAGAAGGCGATGACCTGGGTGCCGTGCATCGAGACGACCTTGCCGTTCTTGTCCTTCTTCGGCGCCTCGATGGAGATGCCGAGCGTCCGGGCACCGCCCTGGACGGTGGCGAAGGAGCCGGTCAGGCCGACGACGTCGGGGTCGATGCCCTTGAGCCACTTGCCGAGCGCGGCGGACGTGTCCCGCTCCGGGTCGGTGGTGACGAACACGATGCGGAGCGAGTCCTTCTCGGCCTGCGACAGCTGCTTGTTCTGGGCCAGCTGCTTCTCGGCGACGGCGATGTTGTTCATCGTCAGCGGGCAGACGTCGGGGCAGTTGGTGTAGCCGAAGTAGATCAGCGTCGGCTTGCCCTTGGTCTCCTTGCGGAGGTCGTACTGCTTGCCGTGTGTGTCGGTGAGGACGAGGTCCGGCTTCTCGAACGGCTTGTCGAGGACCGTCGCGGCCTTGTCGGAGCCCGCCTCCTCGGACACCTCGGCGACCGCGTTGTCGGCGTCGTCACCGCTGCCGCAGGCGGAAAGGGTCAGGGCGGCCGCGGCGAACAGCGCGGCCACGGCGTACGTCTTCTTGCGCATAGTGCATTCTCCGGGGGGACACCCCCACCCGGTCGCCGCCGTGCGGCGGGCCGGACCCCCGGCCGGAAACGGATTCGGCCGGGGATCCCGGTGGGGCGTCCCGGGGTTTCGATGAGTGGGACTTGGCTTACGCGTTGGTACGCCGACGACCGGCGAGCACGCCGAACGCCACGCCCGCCACGCCGACGACGATGCCCACGACACCCAGGACGCGGGCCGTGGTGTCGCTGCTGTCGGAGGAGGCGGCCTCGGTGGTCGAGGCGTTGGCGGCGGCCTTCGCGTCGTCGGCCTCCGCGGAGTCGTCGGAGGCGGCGGAGGCGGATCCGTGGTGGTCGCCCTCGGCTGCGGACAGGGCGAGTACCGGAGCCGGCGTCTCGGGCTCCTCCTCACCCTTCGTCGGGGTCTCGATCCAGCGCACGACCTCCTTGTTGGAGTACGTCTGGATCGCCTTGAACACCAGCTCGTCGGTGTCCTCGGGCAGCGCGCCGATGGAGAGCGGGAACTTCTGGAAGTAGCCGGGCTGGATGCCCTTGCCGTCGGCGGTCCAGGTGACCTTGGTGACGGCCTCGTTGATCTTCTCGCCGTGCAGTTCGAGCGGCTTGTCGAGCCTGGACTTGGTGACCTCGACGGTCCAGCCGTCGACGGCCTGCGGCATCACCGAGGCGAGCGGGTGGTCGGCCGGGAAGTTCACTTCGAGCTTGGTGGTCGAGGCCTTGTCGCGCTCGTTCGGCACCTTGAAGTTGACGGTCGCGTAGCCACCCTTGGCGGCCGTGCCCTCGGGCTGCACGCTGACGTGCGCGAACGCGGGGCCGGACAGGACGAGGACGGCGGAGGCGGCGACGGCACCGGTCGCGGCGATACGGGAAGCCTTCATGGCAGGGACACTCCACTTTCAGCACTGGTTCGGTGGCAGAACGGGGTTGCGCGTGCGAAAGAGCGGGCACGCGCGCGTGCCGCACGACGGCACCCCGGGAGTGATACGTCCAGAAGTGGTGCGTCGCGTCAGGCGGCGAGGGTGAGAATCCCGTGGGCCGGCGGACCGCGCCGGACGACCGAGTGCTGAAGAGCGGCCGCGGGTACGGCCGGTGGCAGGTACTCCGTGGCCCGCGGTGCGCGCGGCGCCTCGGGGGACGCGCCCGGGAGACCCGCCAGGAGGGCACGTACGAGCGCCAGGGCTCCGCGCAGGGAGACGAGCGCCCCTTCGGCCACTCCGTGCGCCGAGAGGCGCAGGAGGCGCCGCAGCGCGATGTCCCCGCGGCGCAGCAGCCATCCGGTGGCGGCGGCCGCGAGAAGGTGGCCGAGGAACATGGACAGCGACGGCAGCGCCGACATCGGCGTTCCGGTGGCGGCCGACGCCATGGCGCCCGCCTGTTCGTGGGCCGCGTGAGCCGCGCCCATCCCGCCAGTTCCGTCCGTCCCGACCGTGTCCAGCCGGGCGTCGGCGAGGATCCGCTGCGCCTGGGCGGGGCTGAGCGTCGCGACGGACGCGCCGCACACCAGCCGGGCGGCCCGGGCCACGAGCGAGGCGTCCACACCGGTGGCCGCCGTCGCCGCCGTGCCGTGCTGTCCGAGTCCGAAGAGCGTGTGCAGCGCGGTCTGGCCGACCGCGAGCAGTACGGCGATGCCCGGCAGGGAGCGCTCACGCCCGGCGAGCGGTGCCGCGACGGCGAAGACGGCGAGGAATCCGGCACCCAGCGACCAGAGGGGAACCGTGGCGCAGGAGACGATCGCATGACCGGCCGCGGCCAGCACGACACAGACCGCGGTGAACACCGCGGCCCTCAGGACCCGGAGATCACCTCCGGTGCGCGAGCGCTGGTGGGGGGCAGTCATGGCGGGCTCATCATCGCACTGGGCTCACCCGCGCCACACGGCAGGTCCACAAGGTGACGTACGTTCCGGAAGGTCACGTTCTGACACCGGTAGTACGCACATACACCGGCGGATGGCGCCGGCACATCCCCCGAATGGGCGGCATCACGTCAACGGCACGCTTACACCCGGCCCTGTGCGGCAATACGTATCGGTATGTCGAGCCGCGGCCAGGAGGCTGGAGCATGAGCATCTGGTGGTCCCTCCATCTCCGGCGTGAAGCGGCGAGCGTGCCGCTCGCCCGGCGCCTGCTGCTCGGCACGATGGAGTCGGCAGGGGTGGATCCCGACATCTCCTACGACCTCTCCGTCGCGCTGAGCGAGGCATGCGCCAACGCCGTCGAGCACGGGGGTGAGTCCGTCCACGGAGAGTCCGGCGAGGCCTACCGCGTCACGGCCTATCTGGACGGCGAGACGTGCCGCATCGAAGTGGCCGACTCCGGCCCCGGGTTCCCGTCGGGACGGGGGCGCGCCCCCGTCCGGCCCGCCCACAGCGACGCCGAGAACGGCAGGGGTCTCTGTCTGATCCAGGAGCTCGCCGACCACGTCCACATCGGCAACAAGCCCGGCCGGGGCGGTGCGGTGGTCAGCTTCGACAAGATGCTCAAGTGGCGCGAGGACGCGCCGCTGGTGGCCACGTAAAGAGCGTTTTTGACGCCCTAGGAGGGGTGTTTTCCCGCCGACTTCGGCCTCCCCGGCGTTTCTCAGGGTCCTCACAGCCGCCCCCCATGTCCCTGACTGGCGGCGTCCCTAGCTTTCCCGGCATGACGGGAACACACAAAGACACGACCATCACCCGGCGCCGCGCCATCGCGGTCACCGGTGGAACGGTCGCGGCCGGCGGGCTCGCGATCGCCGGATACCAGTCCGCGTTCGCCGACGGGACGACCGCCGCAGCCACGGAGACGACGGCCACGGAGACGGCCGTCGCGGGCGCGTCCGCCGGTTCGAGCAGCGGCACCTGTGTCCTCATGTCCAGCGTCACGGAGGGCCCGTACTACCTGGACGGCGCCCTCGTGCGGAAGAACATCACCGAGGGCAAGAGCGGTGTCCCGCTGACGCTGCGCATCACCGTGCAGGACACCACCGAGTCCTGCGCCCCGGTGGCCGGCGCGGCCGTGGAGATCTGGCACTGCGACGCCTGGGGCTACTACTCCGGCTACACGACGGCCAACCCCGGCGGTTCGGCGCCCGCCGAGAGCGAGGATGGCTCGACCGCCGACGACAAGACATACCTGCGCGGCTACCAGGTCGCCAACGCCAACGGGGTCGTCAAGTTCGAGACGATCGTCCCCGGCTGGTACACACCTCGGACCTGCCACATCCACGTGAAGGTGCACACCGGCGGCGAGAAGGAGGACGGCACGTACGAGGGCGGCAAGGTCAACTTCACCGGCCAGCTCTTCTTCGACGACGCCGTCGCCGAGCAGATCTTCGAGCTGGAGCCGTACTCGAAGCACACCGGCACCTGGACCAAGCTCGACGACGACATGGTCTACGACGGTGGAGGCGCCGCCGGCGGCCTGCTCACCCTGAAGCCCGTCCACAAGAAGGACCCCTCCAAGGGCTACAAGGGATCCATCACCCTCGGCATCGACCCGGACGCCGAGAACACGGGCGCGGGCAGCGGCGGCGGTGGCGGTACGCCCCCGAGCGGCGCGCCCGGCGATGCCCCCAGCGACGCTCCGAGCGCGTCGGCGTCCTCCACCGACGCCTCCTCGTAAGCGTTTACGTCTATGAGAGGCCGTGAAGTTTCGATGAGCAGCCGTGCGGACGAGACGCTGGCCCACGCCGCCGTGACCGCGCTGACCGGGCACCTGGCGCTGGCCCCCAAGCCCGGACTGCCCGACCCGCGCGATCTCGCCGCCCGCGAGACCGGCGAGGACCACTGCTCCCTGCGCTGGTCGGCCAAGGCGCTGGCGCCAGGCCTCGCGGCCATGGCGGCGGCCGCCCGCCGCACCGGTTCGGCGACACCGGAACTGAGGGCGGATCTAGGCGCGATCGGGCGCTCCACCGAGCACTCGGTGGCCCTGGCGGGCGGCGGCCACCGCGGAGCCCTGTGGGTGCTCGGCCTGCTGGTCGCCGCGGCGGCCCTGGAACCCCGCGCCACCGGGCGCGACCTGGCCGCGACCGCCAAGCGGATAGCGGCGCACCCCGACCGGCGGGCGCCACGCCGCCCCTCCCGCGGCTCGTCCGTCTCCGCGCAGTACGGCGCGGCCGGAGCGAGAGGCGAGGCCAGGGCCGGATTCCCGCACGTACGGCGGGCGTTGGACGCACTGGCCGCGGCACGCTCGGCGGGCGCCCCCGAGCCGTACGCCCGGCTCGACGCCCTGATGACCGTGATGTCGACGCTCCAGGACACCGAGTTGCTCTACACGGTGGGCCCGCACGGTCTGCGGCACGTCCAGGCGGGTGCCCGCGGGGTCCTGGCGGCGGGCAGTACGTCGACCGAGGCGGGCCGCGCGGCGCTGACCGCCTTCGACGACGACCTCCACGCGCGCGCGTGGAGCCCCCGCGGAAGCAGCGGGCTGCTCGCGGGGGCCCTGTTCGTGGACTCGCTGCCGGTGACGGTCAGTTCACCGGCACTGGCCGCCTGACCACCGGTGCGGCGGCGGGCCGGCTGTCCGTCGCCCACCGAACGGCAGGACCCATCGCGTACGAGGCCACCAGCATCAGGCCGCCGAGGAGCAGCCACCCGGAGCAACGACGTCAGCACCAGCGGCCCCGCGGTCCGCGCCATCGTCACACCCGTACCGAAGAAGCCCCACCCGGTCAGCGGGGGCGAGGTCGAACGACAGCTGCCAGGAACCCGCCGACTGCTGCATCTCGGCGACGACCTGGAGCACCGCGCCGACCCTCAGCACGGCCACCGCCACCCAGGGCGAGACCCCGGCAGACAGCGTGAACACCGCGCACGAGGCCAGCATCACGAGCCCCGAACGCCGCACCGCACGCGTGGCCGACGCCGGCTCCCGCACCAGGCGCGCGTCACCAGGGCGTACGGGCGATCGTGCAGCACTCCGAGGGCTTCGCCGCGTCCCTTTTCGTCGTCCACGCGCGCGTGCACCGGCGGACCCCCGCCGCGCGATCAGATACCCCTCGGCGATCAGCTGGTCGTACGCCGACTTGGCCGTCCCGCGCGAGATTCCGGGCTCGACCGCGAGCCGCCGCGTCGCGGGCAACCGCGTCCCGGGCGCAAGCCGCCCGTCCCGCACGGCATCGCGTAACGCCCGTTCGGGCCCGGCCCGGCGCCCGGCGGCGGCATCGGGTTCAAGGTGCAGATCGACACCGAAGCCGGACCAGAACGCGTCCACAGACAAGTCCCCCTCGGTGAAACGCGTCCCTTCTTTCAGGGGCGCGGGGCGCGTGACATGGTGCGGCTGCCCCGCCGGACCGCGACCAGCCACCGACCGCGAGCAGACGTCGCGCGCAGACGTACCGACCGCGCGCAGACGTATGGCCGGGCACCACACTGCTGCCCGGCCATTCATGTCATCTCAGCCCATGTCGTGTCAGCCCTTGAGGGACGCCATCCACGCCTCGACCTCGTCCGACCGGCGAGGCAGCCCGGCGGAGAGGTTCCGGTTGCCGTCCTCCGTGACGAGGATGTCGTCCTCGATGCGGACGCCGATGCCCCGGTACTCCTCGGGCACGGTCAGGTCGTCCGCCTGGAAGTACAGCCCCGGCTCGACGGTCAGGCACATGCCCGGCTCCAGCGTGCCGTCCACGTACGTCTCCGTCCGCGCGACCGCGCAGTCGTGGACGTCCATGCCGAGCATGTGACCGGTGCCGTGCAGCGTCCAGCGCCGCTGCAGCCCCAGCTCCAGAACGCGCTCCACGGGGCCCTCGACGAGCCCCCACTCGACCAGCTTCCGGGCCAGCACGCGCTGCGAGGCGTCGTGGAAGTCGCGGTACTTGCCGCCCGGCTGCACGGCCGCGATACCGGCCTCCTGGGCCTCGTACACGGCGTCGTAGATCTTCTTCTGGATCTCGCTGTACGTGCCGTTGACCGGCAGCGTGCGCGTGACGTCGGCGGTGTAGAGCGTGTGGGTCTCCACGCCCGCGTCGAGCAGGAGCAGGTCACCGGAGCGCACGGGGCCGTCGTTGCGCACCCAGTGCAGGGTGCACGCGTGCGGCCCGGCGGCGCAGATGGAGCCATACCCGACGTCGTTGCCCTCGACCCGCGCGCGCAGGAAGAACGTGCCCTCGATGTAGCGCTCGGAGGTGGCCTCCGCCTTGTCGAGGACCTTCACCACGTCCTCGAAACCGCGGACCGTCGAGTCGACGGCCTTCTGCAGCTCGCCGGCCTCGAACTCGTCCTTGACCAGCCGGGCCTCGGAAAGGAAGACACGCAGTTCCTCGTCGCGCTCGGCGGTCACCTTGTCGGTGAGCGCCGCCTCGACGCCGGCGTCGTAGCCGCGCACGACCCGCACCGGGCCGGTCGCCTCGCGGAGCGCGTCGGTGAGCTCGCGGACATCGGAGGCCGGGATGCCGTACAGCTGCCCGGCCTCGGTCAGGGAGTGGCGGCGGCCGACCCACAGCTCGCCCTGGCCGGAGAGCCAGAACTCGCCGTTCTCGCGGTCGGAGCGCGGCAGCAGGTAGATCGTGGCCTTGTGGCCGTTCGTGGCCGGCTCCAGCACGAGGACGCCGTCCTCGGTCAGGTTGCCGGTCAGATACGCGTACTCGACCGAGGCACGGAAGGCGTACTCCGTGTCGTTCGAGCGGGTCTTCAGGTTGCCCGCCGGGATCACCAGGCGCTCGCCCGGGAAGCGCGCGGAGAGCGCGGCACGGCGGGCGGCGGTGTACGAGGACTGCGGGATCGGCTCCAGGCCGTGCAGCTCGGTGTCGGCCCAGCCGGACTTCATGCTCTCGGCCAGCTCGTCGGACACGCCCGGGTACAGGCCGTTCTTGCGCGGCTTGATCGGCTTCTCTTCGTCCGCCTGGTCGGCGTCATCGTCAAGCACAGCTTCCGGGGTCTCCGGGTTGAGCGCCTCCGACACGGTCTGCCTCCTCGATACGACTCTGGACGCCCTCCATCGTACGGTCGTACGGAAGGACGCCCAGGGCCGGAAGACCTGTCTCGCGGGGCTCGCCCGAAGGGGCGGGACGCTCACTCGAAGCGTGCCGCCAGGAGCACCACGTCCTCATCGCTGTCGGCGACGTCGAGGCCGTCCGGCAACACACTCCGAAGGACGTGATCGGCGACCGCGCCCGGGTCCGTGCGCAGCGCCCTCGGCACGGACGCGGCGGCCGCGTGCAGCCGCGAGAAGGCACGGTCCATGGGGTCGCCGGTGCGGTGCAGCAGCCCGTCCGTGTAGAGCAGAACCGTCTCCCCGGCCTCGGCCTGGAACTCCACGCTCGGCGCCTCCCAGCAGGCGAGCATCCCCAGGGGCGCCGAAAGGGACGTCTCCACGTACTCCGTGCGCCGCTCGCCGATCACCAGCGGCGGGCTGTGCCCGGCCCCGGCGAGCGTGATCTTGCGCAGCGCGGGCTCGCAGTACGCGAACAGGGCGGTGGCGGAACGGGCGGGCTCGGTCAGCCGCAGCAGCAGTTCGAGATCGGACAGGACGGCGACCGGGTCCTCGCCCTCCATCACCGCGTACGCCCTCAGGGAGGCCCTCAGCCGGCCCATCGCGGCGACGGCACTGGGCCCCGACCCTGTGACGGACCCGACGGCGAGGCCGAGCGCTGCGTCGGGCAGCGGCAGCGCGTCGTACCAGTCGCCGCCGCCGCGCGGCCCCGTGCGGTGCCGGGCGGCGAGCTGGACGCCGGAGACCCGGGGCAGCCGCGAGGGGAGCAGTTCCTCGGAGATGGTCGTCATGCACGCGCGCGTGCGGTCCAGTTCCACCAGCCGGGCCAGGTGCTCGGCCGCGTAGCGCGCGTACAGGCCCACCAGGTGCCGCTGGCGCTCGACCGGCTCGGCGGGCTCGTCGTACAGCCACACGGCGGCGCCCAGGCGGTCAGCGGTCTCCGTGGACAGCGGGAGCGCGTAGCTCGCGGCATAGCCGAGGCGGGCGGCGACCTCGCGGTGGCGCGGGTCGAGGCCGTCCTCGGAGAGCAGGTCGGGCTGGGCGATCTCGCCCTCGCCTCCCGGGAGACCGTCGAGGATCTTGCCGTACGACATGGCGCTGCGCGGGACGGTCTCGATGTGGCCGAGATCGGCTCGGGCCAGGCCCAGGCCGATGGTGGTGTCGGGACCGAGTCCGTCGCCCGGTTCCAGGACCACGAGACCGCGCTGGGCACCCACGAGGGCGGCTCCGGCGCGCAACAGCTCCTGCAGCGCGTCCGGCAGCGCGGCGGTGCGCGCCAGGCGCTCGGTAAGTTCGTGCAGAGTGGTGAGATCAGAGACCCAACCTGCGAGTCTGTCCTGGAGGACGGCTCCGGGGGCGTGTGGTGAAGTGGTCGAAGGGGTACCCGAGGCGGCGGGCGCGGGCGCGACAGTGTGTGTGGGCGATGGAACCGTTGAATCGATTCCGGCCACTTTCGGGAGGTGAGGGGCGTTCATGGCGTCCGGCTTTCCGACCGGTGCGTATTGCTCAATAGCATCGCAAACCCCCATGTCATTCTGCGCCGCTAGCAGTGTCTCCACATGTACACGCACTCGTGAGGGGATGTCCAGCATTGTCCTGCCGGGATTCCTGGTGTCCGTGGGACCGTTGCGGAATTGCAAAGTTGGCTTAAAACTGACTCGAGTCTCGGCGTATTGAGGTCGACTGGCCTTGTTCGACGGAGCGTCACAGCGGTCGTGATGGGTACGTACTCGGTGAAGGCCAGGGGTGGTTGGGATCGTCCCGGAACCTGGCGACGGACCCGGGCGTCTTAACCACCGACGACCGTGCCCCATCCTCCCGTGGCGGAGGCGGCGAGAAATACGCGCGACGGCAAACGCCAGGCGCCGCCACCCCACGCCATGCCCGTGCTTTTGCCAGACGCAGTATGGACGCGGACACAGCCCAATGCTCGGCCCATAGGGGTTCCCCTTGTCTCGGACGGGGGTGTGATGCGCCAGTAGGTACGCACAGTGAAGTGATCGACACATGGTGTGATGTGGTCCTCGGTGTTGCCAGGCGTGCAACGGAAAGGAACGAGCGCTCATGCGCGAGATCCTCGGAAAGCGACGCAGGCTCCTGTCCAAGCGAAACGGCGGACAGCCTGAGATGCTCGGCGCGGCCCTGACCTTCGCGACCGCATGGCAGTGGCCCGTACTCCCGGGAGTGGCGGCGGACCCGCAGGGGCGGGCCCGATGCGCGTGCCCCGACCCGGAATGCACAGTGCCCGGTGCCCATCCCTTCGACCCCGGCCTTCTTGCGGCCACCACCGATGAGCGGATGGTGCGCTGGTGGTGGACGAACCGGCCCGCGGCGCCGATCATCCTGGCCACCGGGGACAAGGCCCCCTGCGCGGTGAGCCTGCCGGCGCTCGCCGCGTCCCGCGCGCTCCTCGCGCTCGACCACATGGGGATGCGCCTCGGCCCCGTGATCGCGACCCCGACGCGCTGGGCGCTGCTCGTGAAGCCGTACTCCCTGGAGCAGCTCGGCGAGTTGCTCTACGCCCAGGACCACGTTCCGGGCTCGCTGCGCTTCCACGGCGAGGGCGGCTATGTGGCGCTGCCCCCGTCCGAGACCGGCCAGGGCCGGCTCCGCTGGGAGCGGGCTCCGCTGCCCGGCTCGGCCGCCCCCTGGGTGCCCGATGTAGAGGCCGTGGTGGACGCGGTGGTGGAGGCCCTCACCCGTACGGGTGTGAGCGCCCCCGAGTTGTAGGGATACCGGGCGCGCGGCGAGCCGCGCGCCCGCCCTCGCTCGTTATGTTCCTTTCATGCTGCGTCACTCCCGGGGACGACGAGCCCCAGGCCCTCGAAGAGTCCGTCCGATCGCGCTGGCGGGCGTGGTGGCGCTCATGGCCGCGCTGCCACTGGCCGTGGCCTCCGCGGGACCTGTGGGTGACGTGGATTCCGCGGCCCCACGGACCTCCGAGGACGGCTCACGCGCCTCCAGCGACGGCTCACGCGCCTCCGACGACGCCGTACGCGCCTCGGGCGCGCGTGGTTCAGACGACGCGCCCGCTGCCGCCGTCGGTCGCGCCGGCGCACCAGAGGCGCCCGAACCCCGTTCCGCGCCCTCCGAGAGCCCCCTGACGCTCGGCCTGGGCCTCGCCACCGCGGCCCGCTGCGGTCCCGAACTCGCCTCCCCCGACGGCATCGAGGCACAGACCTGCGTGCTGACCCAGGGGGAGGACACCTGGGCGCGTACGTACTACCGCAACGCGACCGGCGACGATCTCACGTCCGTACTGACCCTCATGGGACCCGCCGGCCGAACCGTACGGATGCACTGCGCCGTGGGCGCGGACGACGAGCCGGGGGTGTGCGAGACACCGCGGGAGCGCACGGCGGGGGACGCGGGTGCGTACACGGCGGTCGTGGAGTTCGCGGAGGGGGCAGAGGGGCCGCTGTTGTTGCGCTCGGGGAGCAACTCACCTGCGCAGACTGCGCGTTGAGGCTTCCGCCGACAGAGCGCTCGAACCCGGAAATGAAAAGACCCGGTTGCTGGCGACGGGGGATGCACCAGCAACCGGGCTAATGGAACGGTAACAAGAGATCGGCGGTTCGCAAATTCGATCTCGGCTATTCGGACACCGACTTCCCTGCCACAACGGGGAGTTGTGACAGGAGTCACCCGGTTGACGACCCTGTCGGCCGACTGACCGGTCGGCCAGTTCAAGCTGGGTGCCGGCTGTGTCTCAGCTGAGCGTGACCTGCCGGTTGGTGAGACCGCCGCGCGCCCGGCGCTCGTCCGGCGTGAGCGGTGCGTCCGAGGCCAGCGCGCCGGCCAGCCGCTCGGCGAACTCGGCCGCCGGCTTCTCGACATCCTCCGCCGTGACGCCGGTCGGCAGGTCCCAGACCGGCACCGTGAGGCCGTGGGCACGGAAGGAGCCCACGAGACGGGTGCCGTCGCCGAGGCTCGACCGGCCCGCGGCGTGCAGCCGGGCGAGCGCGTCCAGAAGCTGCTCCTCCGGGTGCGGCATGACCCAGCGCAGGTGGTTCTTGTCGGGCGTCTCGCACCAGTACGCGGCGTCGACACCCGCGAGCTTCACGGTCGGGATGGCGGCGGCGTTGGCCCGCTCCAGGGAGGCGGTCACCTCCGTGGTCGCGTTCTGCGCGTCCGGAACCCAGAATTCGAAGCCCGGGTGCACAACTGGCTCGAACGCGCCTTCGGGGTCGAGGAGGTCCTGCAGCCGCGGTCCGTCGGCCGGGGCGCGACGGCCCTGGACCGGAGTGCCGGGCTCCGCGGTGAGTGCGCGGCGGAGTGTGTCGGCCAGGTCGCGGCTGATGTCACCGGACGCTGTGTCGTTCTGCAGGCCGATCAGGACCGAGCCGTCCTCGCGGCGCAGCGCGGGCCACGCCATCGGCAGCACCGTCGCGAGCGTGACCGACGGGACGCCCTCCGGGAGCGCTTCCTTCAGGTGCAGCTCGACGGTGGCCGCGGGCACCAGCTCGCGCAGCGCGATCCAGTCGGCCTCGCCCGACAGTGCTTCGAAGGGGCGATGCACCAGCTCGGTCACGGCGTGCGCGGCGGCCCGTCCGTGACAGGCCTTGTAACGGCGGCCGCTGTTGCATGGGCAGGGCTCGCGTGCCCCGACGACCGGGATCTCTCCATCCGTCAGCTGAGGCTGCTTGGCCTTCGTCTGGGGTCGCTTCTTGGCCATCGTGGATGTCTCCCGGTTACGGCTCGACTCGTACGGGCGCGAGCCTAGCCGCTCGTACGGGGAGTCACGGGACCCTGTGGACAACGTGCCGAGTCG
Organism: Streptomyces sp. NPDC058697; assembly: GCF_042715345.1. Taxonomy (NCBI): domain Bacteria; kingdom Bacillati; phylum Actinomycetota; class Actinomycetes; order Kitasatosporales; family Streptomycetaceae; genus Streptomyces; species Streptomyces sp. NPDC058697. The sequence goes on along the minus strand of NZ_JBHXSU010000009.1, from coordinate 148,688 downwards.
TCCCGGAAGCGGTGATTCGGTTCGTCCTTGAACCAGTGCTTCCGTCTGCTTCGGGTTGCTTCGGGCCAGGTCGTCCGGGGTTAGGGGCGCCCGGAGGGCCAGGGGCCCCCGGCTCGGGCCGCTATCGGTTCAGGGCCCCGGTTCGAGCCGCTGTCGCCTCGGATCGCCCTCGACCCGGGATCGCCCTCGACCCGGGATCGTTCTCGGTCCAGGCCGTTTCGGTCACGGTCGTCCCCGGCTCGGGTCGCCGTTCTCAGTCCAGGCCGTCGAAAGCGTTCCCGAAGTCGAGGTCGGGTATCGCGGACACCGACGGGGCCGTGACACGCGCGGCGAAGTCGTCGCGGCGATGGCCCGCGTGTGCGTCCTTGTGTACGACCACCCACACCGTGACCTCACCGCGGGCGTCGTCCCGGACGCCCCAGTCGTCGGCCAGCGCCGTGATGATGTTCAGCCCGCGACCGCCGCGCGCGGTGACCGAGGGTGTGGCCGGAACCGGACGGGTCGGACCGCCGCCGTCCGTCACCTCGACGGTGAGCCTGCCGGTCGGTTCGACGCGCCACGCGCACCGGACGTCGCCGTCCCCTGCCAGTGCGTCACCCAACGGCCTGCCGTGCCGGCAGGCGTTGCTCAATAGTTCGGAAAGGATCAGTACGGCATCGTCGATGACCGTTTCCGCCACACCGCCGGTGCGCAGCTGAGCCCGCATCCGGTGCCTTGCTTCCCCCACGCCCGCAGGGCCATGGGGTACGGCCATGCTCGACGACGTGGGCACCTCCTGTGCCACCACCAACGCCACCCCCGAGACCTCCTTTGCCCCACGCCACGGTGTGAATGCCCCCCTGGACTGGACCGGAAACCGGCCAATGCACGTGCAGTGACGCACTCTTAACGATCGAATACGGACCGAACGCGCCGGAGCACTCCCTGTAATCGCGTGGCCTGAATTCGATGGTGTGGCCGAGGGGTGGGGGTGGCCGCGCAGGGGACTCCCGCAGGGTCCCAGGTCAGCGGCCCAGCTGATGGAGCACCGCGCGCGGGCGGTTGGTGATGATGGCGTCGACGCCCAGCCCGACACAGAGATCGACATCCTCGGGCTCGTTCACCGTCCACACGTGAACGTGATGTCCGGCACGTTTCAGGCGCTCGATGTACGCCGGGTGATTGCGGACGATGCGCATCGAGGGACCCGCGATCCGCACCCCCGCGGGCAGCCGTCCGTCGCGCAGCCGGGGCGAGACGAACTGCATGAGATAGACCGTCGGCAGCGTCGGGGACGCGGCGCGGACGCGGTGCAGCGAGCGCGCCGAGAAACTCATGACGCGTACGGGCGACTCGGCGGCCGAGGGCGGGGCGTCCAGACCGAAGCGCTTCAGCAGTACGAGCAGGCGTTCCTCGACCTGGCCCGCCCAGCGCGTGGGGTGCTTCGTCTCGATGGCGAGCTGTACGGGGCGGTCGGCGTCCGCGACGAGTTCGAGCAGGCGTTCCAGGGTGAGGACGGACTGCTGCTCCCAGGACGGGGGCCGCTGCTGTTCCCAGTCGGGCGCTTCGTCGCGGTTCTTCCAGGAGCCGAAGTCCAGGGTGGCGAGGTCGGCGAGTTCCAGGGCGGAGACGGCGCCGCGGCCGTTGGAGGTGCGGTTGACGCGGCGGTCGTGGACGCAGACGAGATGCCCGTCCGCGGTCAGCCGTACATCGCACTCCAGGGCGTCCGCCCCGTCCTCGATCGCCTTCTCGTACGCGGCCAGGGTGTGCTCCGGGGCCTCTTCGGAGGCCCCGCGGTGGGCGACGACCTGGTTCAGGTGCTGTCGTGCGTGGGTCACCGCGTCATGGTGCCATCGCGAGTGGGTAGGCGTGACAGCGGTGGCATGGTGCATGCGATGGTTTTGTCAGACCTGTCCGATATAAATGAAGATCCCGGAGTCACAGGCACCGCTTATGGTGCCCTGACGGCCCATGGGAAAAGCTGACGGCATACAAAAGCACATGCACAGCTGAATCGCGCCGGTTCCTGAACACACGCGGGTGGAGTCATGAACACACGTGAGTGATCGTGACCGGGTGCGACCTGACTGAACAGCCGTGGATCGAGAGGAAGAGCTGTGAGCACCGAGAACGAGGGCACTGCGGTACCCCCGGCCCCGTCTGCACCTCCCGTGCCGGTGGACACTCCTGCTGCTTCCGTGCCGCCGGAGCAGGGGGTGCCGCGGGGAACGGACCCTGTGGACCCCCATCAGGGCACGGCTCCGTCCCAGGGACCGGCCTACCCCCAGGAGACGGGCGCTTCCCGAAGTGGCGAGCCGACGGCCACATTGCCCCCGGTTCCCTCCGGGGCGCCCGAGGCCGCGGGCCCGGCACTGGAAGCGGGTGCCTGGCCGCCTCCGCCGCCGGCCACACCCTCGTACGCGAGCGGCGGCGAGGGCGGCTCCGGGGATGTCTGGGGCTCCTCGTACCAACAGTCCGCGCCCAAGCCCAAGTCCGGCGGGCGCGGCGGTCTGGTTGCCGCGGTCCTGGTGGCCGCGCTGGTCGCGGGCGGCGTGGGCGGTGGCATCGGCTTCTGGGCGGCCGACCGGAACGACGACTCCTCGGACTCCACGACGGTCGCCGCCTCCCAGAGCGGCGGCGACCTCAAGCGTGACCCGGGCACGGTCGCGACCGTGGCCGCCACGGCGCTGCCGAGCACGGTCACCATCGAGGCCGAGGGGAGCAACGGCGAGGGCGGTACGGGCACCGGCTTCGTCTTCGACACTCAGGGCCACATCCTCACCAACAACCACGTGGTGGCGGAGGCGGTCGACAACGGCAAGCTGTCGGCGACCTTCTCGAACGGCAAGAAGTACGACGCCGAGGTGGTCGGCCACGCCCAGGGCTACGACGTCGCGGTCATCAAGCTCAAGAACGCACCGAGCGACCTCAAGCCGTTGCCTCTCGGCAACTCCGACAAGGTCGCCGTCGGCGACTCGACGATCGCGATCGGCGCGCCCTTCGGCCTGTCGAACACGGTGACCACGGGCATCATCAGCGCCAAGAACCGCCCCGTGGCCTCCAGCGACGGCAGCGCCCAGAGCAAGGCCTCGTACATGAGCGCCCTGCAGACCGACGCCTCGATCAACCCGGGCAACTCCGGCGGCCCGCTGCTGGACGCGAACGGCTCGGTCATCGGCATCAACTCCGCCATCCAGTCCTCCAGCGGCGGCCTGGGCGGCACGAGCCAGTCCGGTTCCATCGGCCTGGGCTTCGCGATCCCGATCAACCAGGCGAAGACCGTCGCGCAGCAGCTGATCAAGACCGGCAAGCCCGTCTACCCGGTGATCGGCGCCTCGGTCTCCCTGGAGGAGGGCACGGGCGCGAAGATCACCGAGCAGGGCGCCAGCGGCTCGGACGCGGTCACGCCGAACGGCCCCGCCGCCAAGGCCGGCCTCAAGCCCGGCGACGTCATCACCAAGCTCGACGACCGGGTGATCGACAGCGGCCCCACCCTCATCGGCGAGATCTGGACCCACCAGCCCGGCGACACCGTCAAACTCACCTACACCCGCGACGGCAAGCAGCAGACCGCCGAAGTCACCCTGGGCCAGCGCGAGGGCGACAGCTGACCCGTTAGTCTTGTCCCCGCGCCGATCTCTCAGCGGCGCGGGGTGGGTTGCCCGAGCGGCCTAAGGGAACGGTCTTGAAAACCGTCGTCGCAGCGATGTGACCGTGGGTTCAAATCCCACACCCACCGCAGGTGAACGGCCTCTGACCAGGCGCAACGGTCAGGGGCCGTTCTGCTGCTCGATGCCCGTGGGTCCCCTCTGTTCCCCGTTGGTTCCCGTCCGATCGGGCACGCAGGGGGCACAAATCAGCCTTCGCCGTGGCTGGGTGCTGTGAGGTCCACCCATATCCACGGCTCGTGGTGCCACGTGCGCACTTCGCCTATGACGAGGTCGACGGTTGCTCCCACAGGCGGCAGCTCCTGGGCGAGTCGCTTCACTCCGGGCTCGCGGCTGCGGCGAATGATGTCCAGCGAGGCACCTACGGGCTCGTATCCGTTGAGCTTCGCCGTGAGGCCCCATGGCTGGTGGCTAGTGATCGTTGCTTGGACTTTCTCGCCCTGACGAAGCTGGCTGAGGGGGTGCCTTGATTCATCTGCCATGGCGGCATCATCACTCCCCAACCCACCACTCCCCCTGCTCCCATCCCGTCCGCCGTCGACCAACACACCGTGGAGCGGGCGTGGTTCAGGGCGTCAAGGTGGAGCGCGCCACTGTACGAACGACCTTGACGCCCTGGGCCGCGACTGCTCGGCTCTGCCTGGGTCGACGGCGGACGGGATGGGAGCCCACGACGCTCGCCACGATTCCGCCGGCACCCGCGAATGGCGCCCCCTCCATCCCGGAGTCTGAGCGCCTCCGCCGGAGGCACGTCCTTGACCTGCGGATCGGTTCTCGTCTCATGCCCTGGGCCTACCCGCGTGGGCGCGCGTCGGCGCAGCGCCCGCAGCCGGGACTTGATTTGGTCGGGTGGAGGCATGAAACTAGCTACAGAAAGTGACCTGTTACTCTCTGTTGATCTCAAGGTTCGGTCGCTACTGTGCGTTGCCATGGGCAAAGTGGTGCGTTTGTACTGGGGATACATGGTGACTGCGGCTCTGATCGTCGGATGGAGCCAGCAGTGGGCGCTGCCAATTATCGCGGCTCTGTCGGTCGCTGTCTCGGCCTACGCGGGCTTCCAAGTGCCGGTCTGGTGTGGGGCGGTGAACCGTGACAAGAAAACGTACTGCCGCGAGAACGCCTATGGCGTGCTGATGGGGTGCCGCAGGCGTCAGCATCGGTGGCAGAAGATCTCGCTGATCGTCACGCGGAGCAAGGCTGGTGACTTCAGTCGCGCTGTGTTCCCGACGACCAAGGAGAAGTTCAACGCCTTCTTGGGGCTCGGTGGGCTCCTGTCGGCCATTGCCGCTGTGGTTGCCACCGTGGCAACGGGTTGAGGCTCCCTTCAAGGGAACGTGGGCATGGGCGGCTCATTGAGTGACGGGCACGGCAGCGAGTGAGGGGCACGCAAGGGGCACGGGGAGAGCAGTGACTGTGTGACAGAAGCTCCTGCACTCGTTCGACCTGGGGCGGAGCGGGCTGCCCGCCAGATCGCCGAAAGGTCTTGAAAACCGTCGTCGCAGCGATGTGACCGTGGGTTCAAATCCCACACCCACCGCAGTGCGAGGAGCAGGGGCGCCCGGAACCGAGAGGTTGCGGGGGCCCCGGGGGTGGGGGTTGGGGTGGGGTGGGGGTGTTGGGGGGGACCGGC